>NZ_JBIRLM010000001.1:576993-664849 GCF_044330565.1 Streptomyces sp. NPDC017448
GGGGCCACGCCGCCCCCCCCCCCCGCCACGGGGGGGCGGCGGAGCCCGGGCGCGTGATCGTCCGGGGCCCCCGGTTCCCCCCGCCCGGGGGGGGGGGCCCGGGGGGGGCCCCCCCCCCCTCCCCCCCGGGGGGGGGGGCCCCGCGCCGTTCGCGTACGCCCCGGGCGCCCGGCTCAGCGGGGCGCCGGGACCAGCCTCTCCGGCCCGTGCGCCACCTGCTCGCGCAGCGACTTCTGGAGCTCCAGGTCCTGGGCGGTGAGCTTCTGCGGGCCACCGCGCGGCGGTACGCCCCCGACGCGTTCGGCGGGGGAGACCGGCGGCTCGTAGTGGGTGGGCGCGGTGTGCAGGGTGAGACCGGTCAGGAGCATGAGCAGCGCGACGCCCGCGACGGCGGCCCTGGTCCACCGTCGGGCCCGGTTCTCGCCGCCGGAGCGCACGGCGTCGGCCGGCGGCGGTACGGGGAGGTGCCCGGCGCGGGCGAGGCCGTCGAGCCGGTCGTGCAGCAGGGCCGACCGCTCGACGGGCGAACCGGCCTCCGCCAGCTCGGGAAGCCGTGCGGCGAGGGCGGCGTGGGCGGTCATCAGCCGGCCCGCCGCCGCCGGGGTGCTGGCCTCCGTCTCGGCGGCGGTCTCCGGGAGGTCCAGGCCGACCCCCTCGTACAGGAGCAGCGTGCGCCGGTAGGCCGGGGGGAGGGCGAGCAGCGCGTCGAACAGCGTCCGCTTGCCCGGCTCCGTGGGCGGGGCGTCGGGGTGCCGGTGCGTGCGGCGCATCCGGTGCCAGGGGGACATCGCGTACTCGTGTGCGGCGGCCCGCACCCAGCCGGCCGGGTCACGGTCGACGGCCACCTCGGGCCAGCGGTGCCAGGCCAGTTGGAAGGCGCGCTCCACGGACTCGCGGGCCAGGGTGCGGCGACCGGTCAGCAGGTAGGTCTGCCGGACGAGGTCGGGGGCGGTCCGGGCGTACAGCGCGTCGAACGCGTCGGCCGGTGTGAAGCCCTCCTCGCCGGAGGGCTCCGGCGCGGCGCTCGTCCCCGCCTCCCCTTCTCTCTCCGCCCCCGCTTCCCTCTCCGTCGCCTCTTCCGCCTCCGCCCCCGTCGCCCCCCTCGCCTCTTCCGCCTCCCCCTCCCGCGTCGCCCCGGCTTGCGCGGGCTGCGGCGCGGACAGGCCCCGTTCCGGTTCCGGGCCGGGCGACGCCTTCCCGGCCACGGGCTCCGCCACGGTCACCGCCGCCGACTTCGCGGCCCTCGCCACCGACTTCGCGGCCACCGTGATCGGCTTCGCCGTCACCGCCACCGGCTTCGCGGCCCCCGCCGCCGGTTCCGCCCCCGGCGCCACCGCCGCCTGCACCGCTGTCCTCGTCCCCGGCCCGGTCTCCGGCGGCTCCGGGGCGATGATCCGGGCGTACAGCGCGCGCTTGCGTCCGCGCGGGCTCGTGCGCCCCGTCTCCCAGGAGCGCACAGTGGCGCGCGTGACCCCCACCGCGCTCGCCACCTCCTCCTCGCTCAGCGCTTTCGCCTCGCGCAGTCTGCGACGCTCCTTGGGCGAGGGCAGCGGCTCTGCCGCGGCCCCGTCGGTCGTACTCCGGGTCATGGACGACCCCCGGCCCCATCGCACGCGGAGAAAAAGTACATAAACGTATATTGAGCGACACAGCGGCTGTTCGCGCGTTACGCGAAGAAAGCGCGTGTCGTTGGCAGCATGGGCCGCGTGACCCGACTGACGCAGCGCCGCCCCCAGGTGACGACCGATCGGAACCGCGCCCTGGCCCTCTCCTCCGCCGTGGTGCGGGGCGCCGTCGCCGCCGGACTCGGCCTCGGCGCCCTGGCGGTCCTGGTCACCGTGGTCTGGATCAGCTCCCCGCACCCCGACAGCGGACCGGACGGGGCGTTGCGCACGGCCGCCGGGGTCTGGCTGCTCGCGCACGGCGCCGGACTCGTGCGGCCCGACACCCCGAGCGGCGTTCCGGCCCCCGTGGGCGTGGTGCCGCTGCTGCTCATGGCGGGCCCGCTCTGGCTGACGCACCGCGCGGCGCGTGACGCGGTGGAGCCGGAGGAGCCGGAGGAGGGGCGGTCCAGCCCGTCGCGGACGGGCGCGTTCTGCGCGGTGACCGCCGGGTACCTGCTGGTCGTGGCGGGCGCGGCGGCCTACGCGCGCGGGGGCGCGCTGCGCCCGGACGCGGACACGCTGCTGTTCCCGGTGGCGCTGATGGTGGCCGGTGCGGCGGCGGCCGGAGTCTGGACGGCGGCCGGACGGCCGCTCGGCCCCCTGCCGTCCTGGTCGCCCCTGGCCCTCCAGGAGGCCGCCGCCAGGGCGCTGGTCCGGGACCGGGCCGAGGCGGCGTGCCGGTCGGCGGCGGTGGGCGTGGCGGCGCTGCTCGGCGGCGGGGCGCTGCTGGCCGCCGTGGCGCTCGGGCGGAACGCGGCGGCGGCCCAAGAGGCGTTCCTCGGGCTGGCGGGCGACTGGTCGGGGCGGTTCGCCGTACTCCTGCTGGCCGCCGCGCTCGTGCCGAACGCCGCGCTGTGGGGGGCGGCGTACGGGCTCGGGCCCGGGTTCGCGCTCGGTACGGGGGCCACCGCGACCCCGCTGGGACTCGACGGCGCCCCGGCCGTCCCCCGTTTCCCCCTCCTGGCGGCCGTGCCGGACCCCGGTCCGGGAGCCTGGCCGAACTGGGCGGCCGGGGCGGTCCCGGTGGCGGCCGCGCTGGCGGTCGCCTGGTTCACCGTCCGCAGAGCCGCCCCGGCCGGCGTGAGCCGCGCGCGGGCGTGGAGTCCGGGCGAGACGGCGCGGACGGCCCTGCTCGCCGCGCTGGGGTGCGGCCTGGGGACGGCGCTGCTCACGGCGTTGGCCGGGGGGCCGCTCGGGACGGGGGAGCTGAGCGTCTTCGGCCCGGAGTGGTGGCTGACCGGGCCGGCTGCCCTCGCCTGGACGGCCGTCATCGGCGTGCCGACGGCCCTGCTGCTGCGTCTGTGGCGGCTGCGGACGCCGGGCTGGGCCTGGCGCGGGGAGGTGACCGAGGCGCGGGACTCCCCGGAGGCCGGGGTGGGAGCGGCATACCGGCGGGACGCGTTCGCGGGCGCGGGGGAGAGCGGAGAGGAGGGCGCCGGAAGGGCGCGCCGCCGGTGGGCGCCGTGGCGCGGGCGGGGCGGGGAGGAGGGCGTCCCGGACCGGACCGGGCCGGACGCACCGGCGCGCCCGGCCGCTTCCTCCGTTCCGGCCCCCGGCGCGGGCTCCGGCGGACGGTCCGGATCGGGGGCGGGGCAGGGCGGCGCGGGGTTCGAACCGTACGACTTCCTGCCGACCGACCCGTGGCACGAGAAGGACTCCAGGGAAGCCCGGTGGGCCTCCCTGAGGCAGGGGTCCGGCGGGCTGATGGCCGACTTCCCCGCAGGTCCCGCCGCGGACCGGCCGCCGGGCGGCCCCGCCGTCCGGCCCGCGGACAGCCCCGCCGACCGTGCCGCGGGGGCGGCCGCCGGCGCCGCCGGGGAGGCGGACGGCGGCCCGGCGGCTACTCCTTGACGCCGAAGAACGGTTCCAGCGGCTTCGGGAGGTGGTCGTTGCAGGCCACCGCGCCGGACTTGGTCAGGGCGTCGTTCACGCAGGTGTAGTAGTCGCGGTAGACGAGCTGCACGGTGAAGGTCGTCGCGACGATGAGGAGCGCCAGCAGAGCGGTGACCAGGCCGCCGACCGCCGCCGTGGTCTGCTGCCGGCCGGCGGTGCTCCGCGGTGCGCCCGGCTGCCCCGCCGGGGCGGCCCCGGCGCCGTCCGCCGCACCCGTCCCGTCCCCGGCCGCGGAGTCGGCCGCTCCGGCGCCGTCCGCCCCGGTGGCGTTCTTGAGCGGGGTGCGGAGGGCGCTGATCGCCCAGTACGTCGCGAGCGCGCCGAGCAGCAGGGCGATCTCCGGGAAGTCGAAGAGCGCGAAGAAGAAGGCCCACATGCCGCCGAGCACCGCGTAGCGGGCGCGCCGCTGTGCGGGGTCCTTGGGATCCCAGCGCAGGCCGCCCGGCCCGCCGCGGTCGTTTCCGCCCTTGCCGCCCGGACCCCCGGAGCCGTTCCCGCCCGGGCGTCCGCCGAAGCCGCCGCCGCCCCGGCCGGGCTGCCGGTCGCTCCACTGGCTGCCCCACGCCGGGCGGTCGGCCGAGGAGCCGGAGCCGTTCCCCTCGGAGCCCTCGTTCCCACCCGTGCCGTCCGAGCCGTCGGCCGCGTGGGGGCGGCGCGGCCGCCACGGCTGGTCGGGCCGGTCCGCGGGCGGCGGCGCGAACGGATTGTCCTCCCGCGGATCCCGCGACCCCCCGCCGGAGGGCGAGCCGGACGACCCCGCGGAGGAGGACGAGTCCGGCGAGGAGGACGAGCGCTCCCGCGTCAGCAAAGTGGGCCGCTCGGGCCGGGGAAGGCGAAAGGCGGTGCGACGGCGTCGGTCCGGCATGTGGTGAACGTCTTCCCCATCTCGTCATGTGCGCCCGCGGGACGGTCGGTCCGCCCGATGGACGGTTCGTCCGCCCGGCGGACGGTTCGCTGTCCCCTGACGCTACCTCCCGGTCACGCCCCCGTCCCGTGGGGGCCGTCGGGTGTGCCGGTATCGTTGCTGACGGTCGGCCCGTTCGTAGGGTTCCCCGTATCGGGCGAAGCGATTCTCTCGTACGACCCTACAAAGAGCGTCCCCGTACCCCCGCACCCTGCGTCATCGCGCGGTCATCACGTGAGAAAGGGCCCCGACGTGGCCTCCCCGCCCCCCTCCGCCCCTCCTGCCCGGCTGGTCGTGCTGGTCTCCGGCTCCGGTACCAACCTCCAGGCGCTCCTCGACGCCATCGGCGCCGACCCGGCGTACGGGGCGCGGATCGTCGCGGTCGGCGCGGACCGCGACGGGACTGGTGGCGTGGAGCGCGCCGAACGGGCCGGAATCCCCACGTTCGTGTGCAAGGTCAAGGACCACGCCACGCGCGCCGAGTGGGACGAGGCGCTCACCGCGCTGGTCGCCGAGCACCGGCCGGACCTCGTCGTCTCCGCGGGTTTCATGAAGATCGTGGGGCCGGCGTTCCTCGCCGCCTTCGGCGGCCGGACCGTCAACACCCACCCCGCCCTGCTGCCCAGCTTCCCCGGCGCCCACGGCGTGCGCGACGCGCTCGCCTACGGCGTCAAGGTCACGGGCTGCACCGTCCACTTCGTCGACGACGGCGTCGACACCGGTCCGATCATCGCGCAGGGCGTGGTCGAGGTGACCGAGGAGGACACCCCGGAGGGCGAAGCCGCCCTCCATGAACGCATCAAGGAAGTCGAGCGCACGCTGCTCGTCGAGGCCGTGGGGCGGATCGCCCGTGACGGCCATCGCATTGAGGGACGAAAGGTTCATCTCGGTCATGTCGGTGAATAAGCCCATCCGCCGCGCCCTGGTCAGCGTCTACGACAAGACGGGGCTCGACGACCTCGCCCGCGGTCTCCACGAGGCGGGCGTCGAACTCGTCTCCACCGGCTCCACCGCCGGGAGGATCGCCGCCGCCGGAGTCCCGGTCACCAAGGTCGAGGAGCTGACCGGCTTCCCCGAGTGCCTGGACGGCCGGGTCAAGACGCTGCACCCCCGCGTCCACGCCGGCATCCTCGCCGACCTGCGGCTGGACGCCCACCGCGAACAACTGGCCGAGCTGGGCGTCGAGCCCTTCGACCTGGTCGTGGTGAACCTCTACCCGTTCAGGGCGACCGTCGCCTCGGGCGCCTCCGCCGACGAGTGCGTCGAGCAGATCGACATCGGCGGCCCCTCCATGGTCCGCGCCGCCGCCAAGAACCACCCCTCCGTCGCCGTCGTCACCAGCCCCGAGCGGTACGCCGACGTCCTGGCCGCGGTCAAGGCCGGGGGCTTCGACCTCACCGCCCGCAAGCGGCTCGCCGCCGAGGCGTTCCAGCACACCGCCGCCTACGACGTGGCCGTCGCCTCCTGGTTCGCGGACGGCTACGCGGCCGCCGACGACTCGGGCCTCCCGGAGTTCCTGGGCGACACCTTCGTCCGCAAGAACGTCCTGCGCTACGGCGAGAACCCGCACCAGCCCGCCGCCCTGTACACCTCCGGCGAGGGCGGTCTCGCGGAGGCCGAGCAGCTGCACGGCAAGGAGATGTCCTACAACAACTACACGGACACCGACGCCGCCCGCCGTGCCGCCCACGACCACGCCGAGCCGTGCGTCGCGATCATCAAGCACGCCAACCCGTGCGGCATCGCGATCGGCGCCGACGTCGCGGAGGCGCACCGCAAGGCCCACGCCTGCGACCCGCTCTCCGCGTTCGGCGGCGTCATCGCCGTCAACCGCCCGGTGACCGTCGAGCTGGCCGAGCAGGTCGCGGAGATCTTCACCGAGGCCATCGTCGCCCCGGCCTACGAGGACGGCGCCGTCGAGGTGCTGGCCCGCAAGAAGAACATCCGCGTCCTGCGCGCCCCCGAACCCCCCGCCGCCGCGTTCGAGGTCAAGCCGATCGACGGCGGCGCGCTCCTCCAGGCCGCCGACCGCCTCCAGGCCGAGGGCGACGACCCGGCGAACTGGACGCTCGCCACCGGCGACGCCCTCCCCGAGGACCAGCTGCGCGAGCTGGCCTTCGCCTGGAAGGCGTGCCGCGCGGTCAAGTCCAACGCCATCCTGCTCGCCAAGGACGGCGCCTCGGTCGGCGTCGGCATGGGCCAGGTCAACCGGGTGGACTCCGCGAAGCTCGCCGTCGAGCGGGCGGGCGCGGAGCGGGCCGCCGGTTCGTACGCCGCCTCCGACGCGTTCTTCCCGTTCCCGGACGGTCTGGAGATCCTGACGGCCGCCGGCGTCAAGGCCGTCGTCCAGCCCGGCGGCTCCGTCCGCGACGAACTGGTGATCGAGGCCGCGCGGAAGGCCGGCGTGACCATGTACTTCACGGGCACCCGCCACTTCTTCCACTGACCGCTCCGGCGCCACCCGGCGGCCGCGCCCCTCCCGCCGGGGCGCGGCCGCCCCCGTCTGCGCCGTACGGCGCCCGCCCCCCGCTCTGTTCTAATGACACGGCCGTAGCAATCCCTAGCAGGGGCAGTCACCGTGCTTGAGCTGAACAAGAGTGGAACGGACCGGTCGGAGCCGGGCCGCCTGCCCGCCCAGGGGCCGGGGCCGGACAGCCGTCCGGCGGACGACTCGCCGAGTACGGGGGAGGCCGCCCCCGGCCACGTCCCGTGGCGCCCGTACCTCATCGCCGCCGCGATCCTCTGCACGCTCTACTTCCTCTACGGGTACTTCCAGTGGGCCCGCTTCGGCTCGCCCTCCTGGGACCTCGGGATCTTCGAGCAGGAGGTCCGGGCGTACGCCGGATTCGACGCCCCCGTCGTCGACATCAAGGGCCCCGGCTACCTGATCCTCGGCGACCACTTCTCCCCGATCGTGGCGCTGCTGGCCCCGCTGTACTGGGTCTGGCCGTCCGCCGCCTCCCTCCTCTTCGCCCAGGCGGCGCTCTTCGCGCTCGGCGCCGCCGTCGTCGGCCGCACCGCCCAGCAGCTCCTGGGCGGGCGCTCCGGCCTCTGCGTCACCGTCGCGTACGGGCTCTCCTGGGGCATCCAGGAAGCGGTCAAGGCGGACTTCCACGAGATCGCCTTCGCCGTCCCGCTGCTCGCCCTCGTCTGCCGGGCGCTGCTCCTGGAGCGGTACACCGCCGCCCTGCTCTGGTCGCTCCCGCTGGTCCTGGTCAAGGAGGACCTGGGCGCGACCGTCGCCGTCGTCGGCTTCCTCCTCTTCGTGCACGGCCGCCGCCTCCAGGGCGCGCTGCTCGCCGCGTTCGGGGTCGCCGCCTTCGTCGTCACGCTCACGGTCCTCATCCCGGCGGCCAGCAGCGCCGGCCGTTACGACTACTGGCAGAAGATCGACAAGAACGGCGAGCAGGACGTCTCGATGCTGGACTCCGTCCTCGGCGTCCTCGATTCGTCGGTCAAGATCGAGATGCTGGTCTTCCTGCTCGGCATCACCGCGTTCATGGCGCTGCGTTCACCGCTGACGCTGCTGATCTTCCCTACCCTCGGCTGGCGGCTGCTCTCCCAGGACAGCAACCACTGGGGCATGGTCTGGCACTACAGCGCGATCCTCATGCCGGTGCTCTTCCTCGCGCTGGCCGACGGCGTCCGCCGCAGCCGCGGCTCGCACCGCCCCTGGCTCGCCTCGTACGCGAAGGTCGCCGTCCCCGTCGCGGCCGCGATCGCCGTCGCGATGACCCAGCACCTGCCGCTGCGCGACCTGCTGCGCCCGGAGACCTACCGGACCGACGACGTCCGCAGCCGGGCGGCGCGGGCGGCGCTCGACGCCATCCCGGCCGGGGCCCGGGTCGAGACGGACATCACGCTGATGGCCCACCTCACCTCCGACCGCACCGTCTACTGGGTCGGCGGAGCCCCCGGCACCGCGCCCGACATCGTCGCCGTCAACCTGGACTTCGGCTGGTCCCGCCCGATCGAGGACCCGGTGGCGTACGCCGAGCAGCTGCACCCCGAGGCGCGCTACCGGCTCAAGCACCGGGGCGGCAGCTTCGTGGTGATGGAGCGGACGACACCGGAGCCGGCGGAGCTCCCGGGCGTCGCCGAGGACTGAGCGCGCTCCCCGGCCGGTACGCGTCGAGGGCCGCACCCGGTGGACGGGTGCGGCCCTCGTACGTGTGCGGTGCTGCCGAGCGTCAGCCGGCCTTGACGACCACCGACGAGCAGACCTTGTCCGCGAACGTCTGCTTCTTCTGGTCCCACAGCGGCCACAGCCAGCCGATGTAGCAGGCGAGGCTGTCCAGGAAGTGGGCCAGGCGGCGCACGAAGGCCATGCCGAAGCCCAGCGGACGGCCGTCGGCCTCGCGCAGCAGGCGGATGCCCACCGCCTTCTTGCCGATCGTCTGGCCGGTGGTGCCCTCCTGGTAGAGCTGCCAGATGGCCACGGCCACCAGGCCGAGGAAGCCGATGATCCCGAGGATCGCGCCGAACGAGTCGCCGACCCCGCCGCCGATGAGGACCAGGACGTACGGCACCATCATGACGAGCCCGTCGACGATCAGGCCGCCGAAGCGCAGGCCCCAGTGCGCCAGTTCGGGCATGCCGCCGCCGTAGCCGGGCTGCTGCGGGTAGCCGCCGCCGTACGGCTGGCCGGGCTGCTGCTGGGGGTAGCCGGGCTGCTGCGGATAGCCGTAGCCCTGCGGCGGGACACCCTGCGGAGCCTGCTGCGGGTAGCCGTAACCGGGCTGTCCCTGCGGCGGGCCCTGGGGAGGCTGGCCGGGCTGCTGCCCGTACGGGTTGTTCGGGTCGCCGAAGCTCATAAAGGGTGTTCCTTCAACAGACGTGTGGGGACGAGATGGCCACACGGAGGAAGGACATCGATCAGCGGCCCGCCCCCCGTACAACCGCGGCCTTCATCGTTATAAGCGGACCGCGGGTTTGTCCAGTCCGGGGCCCCGGACGTTGTGCAAGTGCAATGTCCGGTACGGGGATGGCGCCGGCAATTGGTATGCGGGCGGGGTCATCCGCGAGGATGGGCCCATGACTGCCCAGATTCTCGATGGCAAGGCCACCGCTGCCGCGATCAAATCCGATCTGACCGTCCGTGTGGCGGCCCTCAAGGCCCAGGGGATCACTCCCGGCCTCGGAACCCTGCTCGTCGGGGACGACCCGGGCAGCCGGTGGTACGTCAACGGCAAGCACCGCGACTGCGCCGAGGTCGGCATCGGCTCCATCCAGCGCGAACTCCCCGACACCGCCACCCAGGAGGAGATCGAGGACGTCGTCCGGGAGCTGAACGCCAATCCGGAGTGCACCGGCTACATCGTCCAACTGCCGCTGCCCAAGGGCATCGACACCAACCGGGTCCTGGAGCTGATGGACCCGGAGAAGGACGCCGACGGGCTGCACCCGATGAGCCTCGGCCGCCTCGTCCTCAACGAGACCGGCCCGCTGCCCTGCACCCCGCAGGGCGTCGTCCAGCTGCTGCGCGCACACGGCGTGGAGATCGCCGGGGCGCACGTCGTGGTCGTCGGCCGCGGTGTCACCATCGGCCGGTCGATCCCGCTGCTGCTGACCCGCAAGACGGAGAACGCCACGGTGACCCAGTGCCACACCGGCACCCGGGACCTCTCCGCCCATCTGCGGCAGGCCGACATCATCGTCGCCGCCGCCGGGGTCCAGCACCTGATCAAGCCGGAGGACGTGAAGCCGGGCGCGGCCGTGCTCGACGTCGGCGTCAGCCGGGACGAGAACGGCAAGATCGTCGGCGACGTGCACCCGGGGGTCCGCGAGGTGGCCGCCTGGGTCGCCCCGAACCCCGGCGGTGTCGGCCCGATGACCCGCGCCCAGCTGCTGGTCAACGTGGTCGAGGCGGCCGAGCGTGCCGCCGCCGCGACCGCCGACGCCACCGCCGCGGGCTGACGGCCGGATCCGGAGAGGGCTCCCATGGGTGCTGGTACGAGTCCGGCCGACCCCGCCCCGGCGGGCCGGGCGGCAGACGATCCGGGCGAGCGGGACGGCGCCGGGGCGACCGCCGCCGCGCCCGGCCGGGCGGACGGAGCCGAGGGGGGAGCGGCCGGGACCGCCGGGCAGACCGCGGAAGCCGGCCCCCGGCCCCGCGGTTCGCGGCGGTTCCCCCGGTTCACCCGGGACACCGCCCCGCCCGAGGGAGGCGGCCGGGCCGCCTCCGGCGACGCGCCCGCCCCGGCCCGGCAGTGGCCGCTGCTCACCGTGCTCTGCGCGGCGGGGCTCGGCCTGCTGATCGTGGCCCTGGACCCGTTCGCGGAGGCGTTCCGCGTCGGGACGATCCTCATCGGCTGCGCGCTGATCACCGGCGCCGTGCTGCGCTGGGCGGTGCCCTCGGTCGGCATGCTGGCGGTCCGTTCCCGCTTCACCGACCTGGTCACGTACGGGCTGATGGGCACGTTGATCGTGCTGCTCGCGCTGGTCGCGCAGCCCGACCCGTGGCTGGACGTCCCGCTCCTGGAGGACGCGGTCCGCTTCACGATCCGCTAGCGGGCGCGGGGCGGACCGCCACCGGCCGCGACACCCGGCGGTACCGGTCCGGGGCGCCTGGCGGTACCGGTCCGGGGCGCCGACCGCGGTGCCCGTCCCTACCCCCGAGGAGGGACGGACACCGCGGCCGAACCGGGGCGACCGGGGAAGAAGCCCCGGTAGGCGCCGGGACGGGCCGCCCCGGCCCCTCCGACTCCAGCGTCATGGACATGAAAGTCCGGAACAAGCGGCCCCTGTGGCCTGTGGCACGGAAGTGACCATTCCGGCACGGTGTGATCGTCGCGCAACGATGGCAGACTGGCACGGCGCACCGACACGGCGCACAGAGTGGCGCGGAGCGGCGGAGCGGTGGCCGGGCAGCGACCGGCGCGGTGTTCGGGGCGCGTGGGGATACGCTCCCCGCCGTTCATGCTCCCGTGCGCCCCCTCGCCAGGAACTGACTCCCCGGCTCGGCGCATCCTCGTGGGTGGCCCGCCGACGGTCCGGCACGACCGGACGGCGGAGGGGCCGGGGGGTGCGCGGGCCGGAGGCCGGCCGCGGCGGGGTACAGCAAGCACGTCCGGGGGACATGAGGGGGAAAGGGAAAAGACCATGCCTCGTTGGAAGGCTCTGCCCGAAGAGCTCGATCCGCAGATCCGGGAGTTCGCCGGGCAGCTGCGCCGGCTCGTCGACCGCAGCGGGCTGAACATCAACGCGGTGGCCGACCGCACCGGCTACAGCAAGACGTCCTGGGAGCGGTATCTCAACGGGCGGCTGCTCGCCCCACGCGGGGCCGTCGTCGCCCTCGCGGAGGTGACGGACACCCCCCAGCACCACCTCATGACCATGTGGGAGCTGGCGGAGCGGGCCTGGAGCCGGGCCGAGATGCGTCACGACATGACGATGGAGGCCATCCGCATCACGCAGGCCCGCGCCGCGCTCGACCACTTCGGCACACCGGCCCCCGGCGCTTCCCCGGGCGGCCGGTCCGGCCGTCCCTCCTCGGCCGGCCGCGGCGACGACTCCCGCCGACCGGGCGACCCCGGGCCCGACGCCCACGGCTTCGCCGGGGCGGACGGCTCCGGCGCGCACCTCCCCGGCGGCCAGGGCACGACGCGCCCGCCCTCCGTGCCCCAGCAGCGCGGCGGCGGACAGGGAGCCCGCCGGCCGCAGCCGCACGCGCACCCCCGGATGCGCCGGAGGGCCAGGGGCGGCGCGCTCCCCGGCCGCCGCAAGGGCCCCATGCTCGCCGTCGGGGCGGCCGGCGCCCTGATCGTCGTGGTCGGCGCGGTCCTGCTCGCGCCGGGCGGCGACGACGCGGCCAAGGCCGCCCCGCCCCCGACGGCGGCCCCCCGCACGGCCGCCCCCGAACTGCCCGTGGGCGTCGAGTGCAGCGGCGCGGAGTGTGCCGGGCAGGACCCGGAGGCGATGGGCTGCGGCGGCGAGTTCGCCCGTACGGTGGCCACCGGCGTGGTCGGCGGCGGCAAGCTCGAGGTCCGCTACAGCGAGGTGTGCTCCGCCGCCTGGGCCCGGCTCACCGAGGCGGCGATCGGCGACACCGTGCGAATCACCGCGGGCGAGGGCGCGCAGGACGGCGAGGTCATGGGGGACACAGAGGCGTACACGCCGATGGTCGCGGTGAAGAAGCCGTCCGACGCGAAGGCGTGCGCGACGCTCACCTCCGGCACGGAGGGCTGCGCCGACCCGGCCGGGTGAGCCCCCGGGGCCGGGGCGGGCGCACCGGCGCCCCTCCCCGAGGTGCGGGCGGTCGCGTACGGGCGGTGCGCGCGGCCCGTGGCCTGCTACGGGGAGTGGAGCGGGGGCCCGTGCCGGGCAGGCGGTGCGTGCGACGCGTGCGGTGCGTGACCGGTTGTGCGCGGTGCCACAGGGGGGCGGGCGGCCCGGCGCGCCCCGGTCCGATAGCCTGGCCGCCGGATATCTCTTCACGTCAAGATTGGTCGAGGCGCGGAGGGTGTCCAGCACCAGGGTCCGGCACCAGGGGCCGGGACCCCCACCGCCAGCTGTCTAAACGGAGACCGCCATGACCCGCACGCCCGTGAATGTCACCGTGACCGGCGCAGCCGGCCAGATCGGCTACGCGCTGCTCTTCCGCATCGCCTCCGGCCACCTGCTCGGCCCGGACGTGCCGGTCAACCTGCGCCTCCTGGAGATCCCGCAGGGCATCAAGGCCGCCGAGGGCACCGCGATGGAGCTCGACGACTGCGCCTTCCCGCTGCTGCGGGGCATCGAGATCACCGACGACCCGAACGTCGGCTTCGCCGGTGCGAACGTCGCCCTCCTCGTCGGCGCCCGCCCGCGTACCAAGGGCATGGAGCGCGGCGACCTGCTGGCCGCCAACGGCGGCATCTTCAAGCCGCAGGGCAAGGCCATCAACGACCACGCCGCGGACGACATCAAGGTCCTCGTCGTCGGCAACCCGGCCAACACCAACGCGCTCATCGCGCAGGCCGCCGCCCCGGACGTACCGGCCGAGCGGTTCACCGCGATGACCCGCCTGGACCACAACCGCGCGATCTCGCAGCTGGCCGCCAAGACCGGGGCCGCCGTCTCCGACATCAAGAAGCTGACGATCTGGGGCAACCACTCCGCCACCCAGTACCCGGACGTCTTCCACGCGGAGATCGCCGGCAAGAACGCCGCCGAGGTCGTCGACGACGAGGCGTGGCTGGCCGACACCTTCATCCCGACCGTCGCCAAGCGCGGCGCGGCGATCATCGAGGCCCGTGGCGCGTCCTCCGCCGCCTCCGCCGCCAACGCCGCCATCGACCACGTCCACACCTGGGTCAACGGCACCGCCGCCGGTGACTGGACCTCGATGGGCATCCCCTCGGACGGCTCCTACGGCGTCCCCGAGGGCATCATCTCCTCCTTCCCGGTCACCACGAAGAACGGGACGTACGAGATCGTCCAGGGTCTGGACATCAACGAGTTCTCCCGTGCGCGCATCGACGCGTCGGTCAAGGAGCTCACCGAGGAGCGCGACGCGGTCCGCGAGCTCGGCCTCATCTGACCCACCGCGGCGCCCGCACGCGGCGGTGACCGCGGCGGTGACCGCGCACCGGGCACACCGAACGCCCCCGGCAGCATCCGCTGCCGGGGGCGTTCCCGCTTCCCGGCCGACGGCGGGAGCCGGCCGGCGGCCGCCTGCCCACGCGGCCCGGGGAGCGGTCAGCTCTTGAAGTCGCCGGGGGTGTAGTGGCCCGGGGTCAGCCGGCCGGTGACGCCGAAGCGGTTCCAGGCGTTGATCACGGTGATCGCCGCGATCAGCCGGGCCAGCTCGGTCTCCTCGAAGTGCTCGGCGGCCTCCGCGTACACCTCGTCCGGGACGAAGCCGTCGGTGAGCACGGTGACCGCCTCGGTCAGCGCCAGCGCCGCCAGCTCCTTCTCCGTGTAGAAGTGCCGCGACTCCCGCCAGGCGCCGAGCTGGACGATCCGCTCGACGGACTCGCCCGCCGCGAGCGCGTCCTTGCTGTGCATGTCCAGGCAGAAAGCGCACTGGTTGAGCTGCGAGGCGCGGATCTTCACCAGCTCCACCAGCACGGGGTCCAGACCCTGGCGGGCGACGATGTCGAGCCGGACCATCGCCTTGTAGACGTCGGGGAGGAGCTGGGAGACGGAGATCCGCTGCGGCTCCTCGGGGGCGAGGTCGGCCGGGGTCCGGTGGTGCGTGTGCGATGAGGTCATGAGGACGACGCTACGGCCTGGATGGCACCCCGGTATGGTCCATTGGCATGACGGATTCCTGGGCCGCTTTCGGCGCGGACCTGCATCTGGAACCGGTCGGCCGGGGGGTGCGCAGCGGGCTGATGGAGGCGCTGCGGGAAGCGGTGCGCACCGGCCGCCTGGCCCCCGGCACCCGGCTGCCGTCCTCCCGCGTGCTCGCCGCCGACCTGGGCGTCGCCCGCAACACGGTGGCCGACGCCTACGCCGAACTGGTCGCCGAGGGCTGGCTCACCGCCCGCCAGGGCTCGGGGACGCGGGTCGCCCCCCGGGCGGCGCCCCGCCGGACCGGCCCGGCGGCGGCCCCCTCCCGGCCGGTGCGGTCCGGAGCCGGCCACAACCTGAAGCCCGGCGCCCCCGACCTGTCCGGCTTCCCGCGCACCGCCTGGCTCCGGGCCGCCCGCAAGGCGCTCACCGCCGCCCCCGACGACGCCTTCGGCTACGGCGACCCGCACGGCCGCGTCGAACTGCGCACCGTGCTGGCCGAGTACCTGGCACGGGCGCGCGGGGTGTACGCCGACCCGGAGCGCATCGTGGTCTGCGCCGGCTTCGCGCACGGGCTGGCGCTGCTGGGCCGGGTGCTGCGCGCCCGCCGGGTCCGGGAGGTCGCCGTCGAGTCGTACGGCCTCGACCTCCATACGAAGCTGCTCACCGACGCCGGGCTGCGCATCCCCTGCCTGCCGGTGGACGAGCGCGGTTCCCGGACCGGGGACCTGGCCGCGCTGCGCGGCGTGGGGGCCGTCCTGCTCACCCCGGCGCACCAGTTCCCCACCGGCGTACCGCTGCACCCGGACCGGCGGGCCGCCGCCGTCGACTGGGCCCGGTCCACCGGCGGGCTGATCCTGGAGGACGACTACGACGGCGAGTTCCGCTACGACCGCCAGCCGGTGGGGGCGCTCCAGGGCCTCGATCCGGAACGCGTCGTCCACCTCGGCACCGCCAGCAAGTCGCTGGCCCCGGGGCTGCGGCTCGGCTGGATGGTGCTGCCCCGGAGCCTGGTGGCGGAGGTGGTGGCCGCGAAGGGCGCGGCCGACTGGACGACCGGCACCCCCGACCAGCTCACCCTCGCGGAGTTCATCGCCTCGGGGGCGTACGACCGCCATGTGCGCTCCATGCGGTTGCGCTACCGCCGCCGCCGCGACCAACTCGTCACGGCGCTCGCCGACCGCGCGCCGGGCGTGCGGGTCAGCGGGATAGCGGCCGGGCTGCACGCCGTCCTCGAACTCCCGGCGGGCGCCGAGCGTTCGGTGGTCCAGGCGGCGGCCTTCCAGGGCCTGGCGCTGGAGGGCCTCGACCGCTACCGCCACCCGGACGCCGCGCCGGGCCGCGACGCCCTGGTGATCGGCTACGGCTCCCCCTCGGAGAGCGCCTGGACGGGCGCGCTGGAGGCCCTGTGCCGGGTGCTGCCGTAGGGCTTCGCGTCCGGCACCGGGTTTCAAACCGGCAGATCGTCGAACTAGTCTGACGAGAAGCCCGGTCGCGCACGCGTGTCCCGGGCGCGCACACGTATCACGGGGGAGGACCGGAGATGGCCGGACGAAGGCTGAGGTCGAGCACCGTCGTGCTCGGCGGCATGGGGCTGCTCGCCCTGACGATCACGTCCTGCGGCTCGGAGCCGGACAAGCGCTGCGCCGACCGCACCACCCAGAAGACCCTGCCCGGCTCCGAGTGCCGCAGCGGCGGCAGCGGGTCGTACTACTACGGCGGCAAGAAGGGCGGCGACGGCAAGGTGCAGGGCGGCAGCTTCGACAAGTCCGCGGTGGACCGCGGCGGCTTCGGCTGCTCCAAGTCCGGCGGGGGCTGAGGGAGATGGAGCGCCGCACGATCGAGCCGCGCCCCGGCTGGCAGGAGACCGTCGAGGCGCAGGGCGTCGTCTACCCGCTCACCCGCTACCCGGACGGTTCGCTGCGCCCGTACTGGGACGAGAGCGCCTACTACGTCTTCTCGCTGCCCGAGGTCGAGGCGCTGGAGGAGGTCGTCGAGGAGCTGCACGCGATGTGCCTGGCCGCCGCCGCGCACATCGTGGAGCAGGACCGTTTCGCCGATCTCGGCATCACCGACCCGCGCCTGGCCGGCCTGGTCGCCGAGTCCTGGCGCCGTCGCGCCGAACTCCCCTCCGTCTACGGGCGGTTCGACCTGCGGTACGACGGGAGCGGTCCGGCGAAGATGCTGGAGTACAACGCCGACACCCCGACCTCGCTGGTGGAGGCGGCCAGTGCGCAGTGGTTCTGGATGGAGGACCGGTTCCCCGGGGCCGACCAGTGGAACTCGCTGCACGAGCGGCTGGTCGACGCCTGGAAGCGGCAGGCGCCCCTGCTGCCGCCCGGCCCGCTGCACTTCGTGCACTCGGAGGGCGACGAGCTCGGCGAGGACCTGATGACGGTCGCGTACCTGCGCGAGACCGCCGACCAGGCCGGTCTGGAGACGCACGCCCTCTCCGTGGAGGAGATCGGCTGGGACCGGCTCTCGGGTCGGTTCGTCGACGACCGGCTGCGGTTCATCCGCAGCTGCTTCAAGCTCTACCCCTGGGAGTGGCTGGCCACGGACCGCTTCGGACCGCAGGTGCTGGACACCCTCGACAACGGCGGCGGCTCCGGAACCACCTGCTGGATCGAGCCCGCCTGGAAGATGCTGCTCTCCAACAAGGCGCTCCTGGCGGTCCTGTGGGAGCTGTATCCGGGCCATCCGAACCTGCTGCCCGCCCACCTCGACGGCCCGCGCGAGCTGGCCGGGCCCGGCGGGGCGGGGTACGTGTCCAAGCCGCTGCTCGGCCGGGAGGGCGCCGGGGTCGACCTGCACGGCCCCGGCTCTCCGCCCGTCCTGCGCGATGAGCCGTGCTGCTACCAGGAGTTGGCCCCGCTGCCCGACATCGACGGCAACCGGGTGGTGCTCGGCGCGTGGGTCGTCGAGGACGAGGCGGCGGGGCTCGGCATCCGGGAGTCGTCGGGCTTGGTCACGGACGAGTACGCCCGCTTCCTGCCCCACGTCATTCTCTGAGCGGGCGGGCGGGCGGGCCGGGCCGGGCCGGGCGGGACGGGACAGGCGAGACGTGCGGGACGACGGGCGGGGCTCCGGCACGGGCACGGGGCCGCCGGTCCCGGGACGGGCCGCCCCCGGCCCTCCCCGGGGCCCTTCGGCACGAGGCGGTCCGGGCGGCCCCGCGCCGCCCCCGGCCCTCCCGCCCGGGCCGGGCTCAGGCCTCCAGCACCGCCCGGAGCCGGTCCAGGCCCCAGTCCAGGTCCTCCTTGGAGATCACCAGCGGCGGCGCGATCCGGATCGTCGAGCCGTGGGTGTCCTTCACCAGCACCCCCCGTTCCATCAGCTTCTCCGAGATCTCCCGGCCGGTGCCCAGCGCCGGGGCGATGTCCACGCCCGCCCACAGCCCCCGGCCGCGGACCGCCTCCACCGCGCCGCCGCCCGCCAGCAGGCCCAGCTCCCGGTGCAGATGGTCGCCCAGCTCGGCGGCGCGCGCCTGGTACTCCCCGGTCCGCAGCATCGCGATCACCTCCAGCGCCACCGCGCAGGCCAGCGGGTTCCCCCCGAACGTCGAACCGTGCTCGCCGGGCCGGAAGACGCCGAGCACCTCCGCCGAGGAGACCACCGCGGAGACGGGCACCACGCCCCCGCCGAGCGCCTTGCCGAGCACGTACATGTCGGGCACCACGCCCTCGTGGTCCAGCGCGAACGTCTTCCCGGTCCGCCCGAGCCCCGACTGGATCTCGTCCGCGACGAACAGCACGTTCCGCTCGCGGGTCAGCTCCCGCACGCCCGGGAGGTAGCCGGCCGGAGGCACCAGCACCCCCGCCTCGCCCTGGATCGGCTCGATCAGCACCGCGACGGTGTTCTCGGTCATCGCCTCCCGCATCGCGGTGAGGTCCCCGTACGGCACGATCTCGAAGCCGGGCGTGTACGGACCGAAGTCGGCCCGCGCCTCCGGGTCGGTGGAGAAGCTGACGATCGTCGTCGTGCGGCCGTGGAAGTTGTCCGAGGCCACGATGATCTTGGCCATGCCGTCCGGTACGCCCTTGACCCGGTAGCCCCATTTGCGGGCGGTCTTCACCGCGGTCTCCACGGCCTCCGCCCCGGTGTTCATCGGCAGCACCGTCTCCATGCCGCACAGCGCCGCCAGCTCCGTGCAGAAGTCGGCGAACCGGTCGTGGAAGAAGGCCCGGGACGTCAGCGTGACGCGGTCCAGCTGGGCCTTGGCCGCGTCGACGAGGCGGCGGTTGCCGTGGCCGAAATTGAGCGCCGAATATCCGGCGAGCAGGTCGAGATAGCGGCGGCCCTCGACATCGGTCATCCAGGCGCCCTCGGCGGAGGCCACGACGACCGGCAACGGGTGGTAGTTGTGCGCGCTGTGCGCCTCGGCGGAGGCGATGGCGGTTTCCGTGGTCGACACGGGATCTCCGTTCGTCGTGCGGCGGGGGGCCGGGGTGGTGCCCACTTTGTATCGTCGGTCGGATCCCGCGCCGGGAAACCTCCACCGCCCGGCGCGCCCGCCGTCGTACGCGGGCGGACGGAACGGGCGCTTCGTCTCGGGCGTGCGCTCCCGTGCCCCTGGCCCCCGCGACCGCGCGCCCTCTCCGCCCGCACCGGCTGCCGGAGAACGCCCCCGCACCTGAGACAATGGGGCCATGGCCTCCGACCTCCCCACCGACCAGCCGCAGACGGGCCGCACCGGTGCGGCCGCCCGCCCGCGCGTGCTCTCCGGCATCCAGCCCACCGCGGGCTCGTTCCACCTCGGCAACTACCTGGGCGCGGTGCGCCAGTGGGTGGCGCTGCAGGAGAGCCACGACGCCTTCTACATGGTCGTGGACCTGCACGCGATCACGGTCCCGCAGGACCCCGCCGAGCTGCGCGCCAACACCCGGCTCGCCGTCGCGCAGCTGCTCGCGGCCGGCCTGGACCCGGACCGCTGCACGCTCTTCGTCCAGAGCCACGTGCCCGAGCACGCCCAGCTCGGCTGGGTGATGAACTGCCTCACCGGCTTCGGCGAGGCGTCCCGGATGACGCAGTTCAAGGACAAGTCCGCCAAGCAGGGCGCCGACCGGGCCACCGTCGGCCTCTTCACCTACCCGGTGCTCCAGGTCGCGGACATCCTGCTCTACCAGGCGAACCAGGTCCCGGTGGGCGAGGACCAGCGCCAGCACATCGAGCTGACCCGCGACCTCGCCGAGCGCTTCAACGGCCGGTACGGCCAGACGTTCACCGTTCCCGCGCCGTACATCCTCAAGGAGACGGCGAAGATCTTCGACCTCCAGGACCCGGCGGTGAAGATGAGCAAGTCGGCCTCCACGCCGAAGGGGCTCATCAACCTGCTCGACGACCCGAAGGCCACCGCGAAGAAGGTGAGGAGCGCGGTCACCGACACCGACACGGTGATCCGGTTCGACGCCGAGAAGAAGCCGGGCGTCTCCAACCTGCTCACGATCCTCTCCACCCTCTCGGCCAGCCCCGTCGAGGAGCTGGAACGCAGGTACGAGGGCAAGGGCTACGGCGCGCTGAAGACCGACGTGGCCGAGGCCATGGTGGAATTCGTCACCCCCTTCCGGTCCCGCACCCAGGAATATCTGGACGACCCGGAGACGCTGGACTCGATCCTGGCCAAGGGGGCGGAGAAGGCCAGGGCCGTCGCCGCCGAGACGCTGGCGCAGACGTACGACCGGATGGGCTTCCTGCCTGCCAAGCACTGAGTCCAAGGACCCTGGCGAGATCACGGCCGCAGGGGCCACACTTGCGGCGGAACGTGCGGGCCGGGCAGCCGACCCGCACGGCATGACCGAAAAGCGACCATCGACGACGGAGGAGAACGACGTGGGGACCGTAACGCTCGGCGTTTCGATCGCGGTCCCGGAGCCCTACGGCAGCCTGCTCCAGGAACGCCGCGCGAGCTTCGGTGACCCTGCCGCCTACGGCATCCCCACCCACGTCACCCTGCTGCCGCCGACGGAGGCGGACGCGGCGGACCTGCCGGCGATCGAGGCGCACCTCGACGCGATCGCCACGGCCGGCCGCCCGTTCCCGATGCGGCTCTCCGGCACCGGCACCTTCCGCCCCCTGTCGCCGGTCGTCTTCGTCCAGGTCGTCGCGGGCGCCTCGGCCTGCTCCTGGCTCCAGAAGCGGGTACGGGACGCGTCCGGGCCGCTGGTGCGCGAGCTCCAGTTCCCGTACCACCCGCACGTCACCGTGGCCCACGGCATCTCCGAGGAGGCGATGGACCGGGCCTACGAGGAGCTGGCGGAGTACGAGGCGGCCTGGACCTGCGGCTCCTTCGCCCTGTACGAACAAGGCCCGGACGCCGTCTGGCGCAAGCTCCGCGACTTCCCGTTCGGCGGAGGCGGCGGCGCGCCCGCCGTCCCCGCCCAGGGCGGCTGTACGATCGAGGCGTCGTCCTCGGCCCCCTCGCTGCGGCCCTGATCCGACCGCCCGGGGGCGGCCGACGTACGGGAAGCCCCCGCTCAGACCGGCAGCCGGCGGAACAGCGGGCGCGGGAGGTGCCGCAGCGCCGCCATCACCACCCGCAGCGAACCGGGCACCCACACGGTCTCCGAGCGCCGCCGCAACCCCGTGACGATCGCCTCCGCCACCTCCTCCGGACCCGTCGCGAGCGGCTGCTCCGGCCGTCCCGCCGTGGCCCGGGTCCGTACGAAGCCCGGCCGGACGACCAGCACCTGCACCCCGGTCCCCTCCAGCGCGTCCCCGAGCCCCTGGGCGAACGCGTCGAGCCCCGCCTTGCTGGAGCCGTAGATGAAGTCCGCGCGCCGGGCCCGCTCCCCGGCCACCGAGGACAGCACCACCAGCGAACCGTGCCCCTGCGCCTGGAGTGCGCCCGCGCACACCAGCCCGGCGGAGACCGCCCCCGTGTAGTTGGTCTGGGCGACCCGGACCGCGGCCATCGGCTCCTCCTCGTCCCGCGCCTGGTCGCCGAGGACCCCGAACGCCATCAGCGCCACGTCGACGTCGCCCTCCGCGAAGACCTTGCCGAGGACCGCCTCGTGGGAGGCGGGGTCCAGCGCGTCGAACTCGACGGTCCGCACCTCCGCTCCTCGGCCCCGCAGCTCGGCGGCGGCCGACTCCAGGGCGGGGGAGGGGCGCCCGGCCAGCCAGACCCGGCGGGTGCGCAGGGCGATCAGCCGCCGCGCGGTGGCCAGGGCGATCTCGGAGGTGCCGCCGAGGACGAGCAGGGACTGCGGGGCGCCGAAGGCATCCTTCACGTACATCTCCTGGTCAGTGAGGGTGGGGAAAGGCGCGGGCGGAAGGGGCGAAAGCCGTTCACAGCCCGAGGCGGCGCGAGAGGTCGGAGCGGAACGCCCCCGTCGGGTCCAGCCGCGCCCGCAGCTCCCGGAACTCCGTGAGACCCGGGTACATCGCGGCCGCCGTCTCCGGCCGCATCCGGGAGTCCTGCGCCAGGCAGACCCGGCCCCCGGCGGCGGCCACCTCCTCGTCCAGGCCGTCCAGGAAGCGGGCCAGACCGGGCAGGGCGGCGGGCAGGTCGAGGGTCAGCGACCAGCCGGGCGCGGGGAACGACAGGAGGCCGGGGCCCGCCGCCCCGAACCGTTGCAGCACCACCCGCAGGGCGGGGCCGCGGCCCACCGCGAGCCGGCGCACCACCCGGTGCAGGATCTCCTCGTGGCCGTACCCCACGGTGAACCCGTACCGCACCAGGCCGCCCCGGCCGTACAGGAGGCTCGCCTCCGGGCGGGCGTCCGGGGCGTGGAAGAAGGCCGTGGCCGGAAGCAGCTCACCGGCGCGCAGGCGGGGCGCGATCCGGTGGCGGACCCCGTTGCACAGGGCGGCCGGGCCCGACCCGAGCAGCCTGCCCGGCACCGGAGGCAGCCCGGCGAGGAGGCCGGAGAGGGGGCGGAGGAAGGGGCCGGGGGACGGGAACCGCCACCCGGTGCCGGAGCGGCCGGGCCACCAGATGCGCCCCGCGTGCGCCGGGCGCGCATGAGGAGGCGCGTGCTCCCCCCGGGTGAGGATCCCGCGCCCGGCGGCCCGGCCCCGGGCCGTCGGATCGATCCACGCGGAGGCGTACGGCAACCGGTCCCCGCCCGCCGTGAAGCGGGCCAGCACCTCGTCCAGGTCCCCGGCCCGCTCGGTGGAGACCGACATCAGCGCCGTGGCGACGGGCCGCACCCGGAGCGTGGCGCCCAGGATCACCCCGGTCAGCCCCAGCCCCCCGGTGGTCGCGTCGAAGAGAGCGGTGCCCGGAAGCACCGTACGGATCTCGCCGTCGGCGGTGAGCAGCTCCAGGGCGCTCACCTGCCGGGCGAAGGAGCCCGAGCGCCGGTGGTCGAGGCCGGGCAGGTCGGAGGCGATCGCCCCGCCGACCGTCAGCCTGCCGGTCCCGGGCACGACCGGCGGGAACAGCCCCAGCGGCAACAGCACCCGCAGCAGCCGTTCCAGGCTCACCCCCGCGTCGCAGTGCACCGCCCCGGCGGCCGGGTCGACGCCGATCCGGGCCAGGCCCGTCAGGTCGAGCACCGAGCCGCCGGCGTTCTGCGCCGCGTCCCCGGGCGACCGCCCCAGCCCGCGCGCGATGACGCCCCGCGGCCCCCGCCCGCGGACGACGGCGGCCGCCTCCTCGTACGTACGGGGGCGGAACCGCACGGCGGTCGTCGGGGCGGTGCGGCCCCAGCCGGTCAAGGACACCGTGTCGACGGACATGAAGGTGACCGTATCGTCCGGTAAATCCCCTTTGCGGCATTGGTCACTCCGCTCACCGGAACGGGTGACGGCGGGTGTGTCAGCGGAGCGTGGCGGGCATCCGCCGGAGGCGTCCGGGAGAGTCCGGGGCGGGCCACTGGTGTTCCGGGCCCAGGAGGGTAGGCGTGAGGCCATGGACTGGCTCAAGAGACTTCCGGGGATCGGCCCCCTGGTCGCCCGGTTGATGGAGACGCACGCGTGGCGTTCCTACGAGCGGCTCGACCGGGTCCACTGGACCAGGCTCGCGGCGGCGATCACCTTCATCAGCTTCCTGGCGCTCTTCCCGCTGATCGCGGTCGGCGCGGCGATCGCCGCCGCTCTGCTGAGCGACCGGCAGATCGACACCCTCAAGGACCAGCTGGCCGACCAGGTGCCCGGCATCTCCGACCAGTTGGGGATCGACGGGCTGATCGCCAACGCCGGGACGATCGGCCTGGTGGCGGGCGCCCTGCTGCTGTTCACCGGGGTCGGCTGGGTCGGCTCGATGCGCGAGTGCCTGCGGGCGGTCTGGGAGCTGGACGACGTCCAGGAGGCCAACCCCGTCGTCGCCAAGGTGAAGGACGCGGTCCTGCTGGTCGGCCTCGGCGGGGCGGCGCTGGCCACCCTGGCGGTCTCCACCGTCGGTTCGACGGCGGTCGGCTGGACCGCCGACCTGATCGGCATCCCCGAGAACGGGGCCGGCGGCGTCCTGCTGCGGGTGGCGGCGCTGGCGGTCGCGGTCGCCGCCGACTTCCTGCTGCTGCTCTACCTGCTGTCGCTGCTGCCCGGCGTGGAGCCCCCGAGGCGGCGGCTGATGGTCGCGGCCCTGCTCGGCGCGGTCGGCTTCGAACTGCTCAAGCTGCTGCTGGGCAGCTACATGAAGGGCGTGGCGGGCAAGAGCATGTACGGCGCGTTCGGCGTGCCGATCGCGCTGCTCCTGTGGATCAACTTCACCGCGAAGCTGCTGCTGTTCTGCGCCGCCTGGACGGCGACCGGCAGCAAGGAGGAGGGGGGCGTGGGGCGGGAGGAGGAGTCCGGGGAGTCCGGGACGGAGCAGGCCGCAGCCGGGGCCCCCGGGACGGAGCAGGCCGCCGCCGAGGCCCCCGGCGGCTCCACCCGCGTCTAGGGCTTGTCGGCCGGGGCGGCCGGTGCAGGTGCTGCGGCGCTCTCCGCCCCGCCCCCCGCTTCCGGCTTCCCCGCCGCCTCCGGCGTCCCCGCTTCCGCGTCGCGGGCCCGTCCGGTCAGCGGCCAGCGGCGGTTGACCAGGAAGACCGCGGCGGCCAGGACCACCAGCAGGCCGCCGATGATCGCCAGAGCGGTCCCGACCCCGTTGGCACCCTCCGGGGCGGACGCGTGCGTGGCCTCCGCCTGGCCCTTCGGGCCCTGGTCCGCGCCGGCGGCGGGCGCCGCGCCCTTGCCGCCGTTGGTGGAGCCGGTGCCGGTGTCCACGGACTTCGGCGGCACCAGCTGGCCGACCGGGGCCACCTTGCCGCTGGCGGCGAAGCCCCAGTCCAGCAGGTGCGCGGCCTCCTTGTAGACGGCGTGGCTCTCCTCCGCGGCCGGGTTCATGACCGTGACCAGCAGCACCTTGCCGTTGCGCTCGGCGACGCCGGTGAAGGTGTTGCCCGCGTGGGTGGTGTAGCCGTTCTTGACGCCCGCGATGCCCTGGTACGGATCCACGCCGATGTCCCCGGTGATCAGCCGGTTGGTGTTCTGGATCTCGAAGGAATCGCGCTTCTCGCCCTTCTTCTTCTCACCGGGGAATTCGGCCGACGCCGTCGCCGCGTACTCGCGGAAGTCCTTCTTCTGGAGTCCGCTGCGGGCGATGAGGGTCAGGTCGTACGCGCTGGAGACCTGGCGCGGCGCGTCGTAACCGTCCGGTGAGACCACCACGGTGTCCAGCGCCTGGAGCTCCTCGGCGTGCGCCTGCATCGCGTCCACCGTCTTCTGGACGCCGCCGTACATCTCCGACAGGACGTGCACCGCGTCGTTGCCCGACCGCAGGAACACCCCCAGCCACAGGTCGTGGACCGTATAGGTGTGGTCCTCCTTGATCCCGACGAGGCTGCTGCCCTCGCCCACCCCGGACAGCTCGCTCGCCTTCACCTTGTGGGTCAGGGTGGCGGGCTGGAGCGCGGGCAGGAGCGTGTCCGCGAAGAGCATCTTCAGCGTGGAGGCGGGCGGCAGCCGCCAGTGCGCGTTGTGCGCCGCCAGGACGTCCCCGCTCTCCGCGTCCGCGACGATCCAGGAGCGCCCGCTCAGCTTCTTGGGCAGCACCGGCGCTCCCGGGCCCAGATTGACCTGGGTGCCGGCCTTGCCGAGCTGCTCGCCGCCCAGGCTCGACATCGTGTTCGGCGGCTTGGGCTGTTTGTCGTCGCTCTTGTCCTTGTCGGCCGCCGCGGCGGGACTGAGGACGAAACCGGACAAAAATGCGGCGGAGGCGATCGTGAGGACGATCTTTTTCAGAGCAGGCACGGTCGGAAACGTACAGGGAGAAGGAGGGGATGCGGACCCGGACCGGCGGACCCGCCGCAGGGAACGCCGGGACGGACCTGTCCGCAGGCCACCCCGGAGGGGAGCGTCGGCCCGCGGCGGCGATACTGGACCCATGAAGCTCAGCCGCCGCGTGTCCTGGTTCCTGCTCGCGTTCGGGGTGTGGAGCTGGTTCATCTGGATCACTTTCGTCAAAAACCTGTGGCAGGACGGCAGCGGCCTCGCCTTCGACGACGCGGGCGATCCGACCGGTTACTTCTGGGTGCACCTGCTGCTCGCCATCACGTCCTTTCTTCTGGGGACGGCGGTCGGCGTGATCGGGTTGCGCGGGGTCCGGGCTTTGCGCGACGAGCGCGTATGACGACGGGAACGTGGGGAAGCTCGGATGGCAGCAGTGGTCTTCGCTCTGGTGGCGCTCGTGGTGCTGGCGCTGCTCGGCGCCGTACACCGGTACCTGTGGCGGCGCTTCGTCGGTGACACCACCGCGCCGGGCAGCACGCTGCGCCGGGTGGGCACCGTCGCGGCCTTCGTGCTCCCGCTGCTGAGCGTCGGCGCGATGGCCTCGGGGCGGACGGGCGCTCCCTTCTGGCTCCAGCAGGTGCTGGCCTGGCCGGGGTTCCTGTGGCTGGCCTGTCTGCTGTACCTGACGCTGGCGCTGCTCGTGGGCGAGGTCGTCCGCCCGGTCCTCCTCCGGCTCCTCGCCCGCCGTGACACGAGGTCGGGCGCGCCGGGAAGCGGAACGGCATCCGGAGCGGCGTCGGGCACGGGTTCCGAGCCGGCCGCCGAGGCCCAGGGCGGGGCCCGCCCCCGTACCGGGGAGCTGGTGCCGTCCGGACCGGCCGGTGCGCCGACCTCGTCGGACCTCTCCCCGGACGCCTCCTCGTCCGTCGCCCCGCACTCCGCGGACGCGGCGGTACGGACCGCCGCGGAGCCGGTGACGGAACCGGAAGCGGAACCCACGACGGAACCCGCGGCGGAGCCGGCCGCCCCCACCGCAACCGCCCCCACCGCCGCTGCCCCAGGCCCCTCCCGCCGCCTCTTCGTCTCCCGGGTGGTCGGCGGCGCGGCGGCCGCCGCCGGGCTGGCCACCGTCGGGTACGGCGCCTACGGCGTGCTGCGCGGCCCGAGCGTCCGGCGGATCACCGTCCCGCTGGCCAAACTGCCCCGGGCGGCCCACGGTTTCCGGATCGCCGTGGTCAGCGACATCCACATCGGCCCGATCCTCGGCCGCGCGCACACCCGCCGGATCGTCGACACGATCAACGCGACCTCGCCCGACCTGGTCGCCGTCGTCGGCGACCTCGTCGACGGGTCCGTCGCCGACCTCGGCTCCGCCGCCGAACCGCTGGCCGCCCTGCGGGCCCGGCACGGCAGCTACTTCGTCACCGGGAACCACGAGTACTTCTCCGGTGCGCAGCAGTGGGTCGACCACGTCCGCGAACTGGGCCTGGTCCCGCTGGAGAACGCGCGGGTGGAGATCGAGGGCTTCGACCTCGCCGGCGTCAACGACATCGCGGGCGAGACCGAGGGCCAGGGGCCGGACTTCGTCCGCGCGCTGGGCGACCGGGACCGGGGCCGCGCCGCCGTCCTCATGGCGCACCAGCCCGTCGTGATCCACGACGCCGTCGAGCACGGCGTCGACCTCCAGCTCTCCGGACACACCCACGGCGGACAGCTCTGGCCCGGCAACTTCCTCGCCGAGCTGGCCAACCCCACCGTCGCCGGGCTCGAACGCTACGGCGACACCCAGCTGTTCGTCTCGCGCGGCGCCGGAGCCTGGGGGCCGCCGGTCCGGGTGGGCGCACCCTCCGACATCACCGTCGTGGAGCTCGCCTCCCGCCAGGCGTAGCCCCGTTGCGGGTGCGACGGGTCGGGAACTCCGGGGTGATCGTCATGAAATCCACACCGCCAGATCACCGTCCGCTACATAAACCCGCAGGTGAAAGGCAGGAAACAGCCTTTTCGGACAGGGTTTCCCGATCGTGTCCAACAAAAGGCTGTCAGCGCCCCATTTACTCTTCCAGATGTGAAAATCGTGTGATTGGGTAAGCGCGAACATGCGGCGATGTGCGCGTCCCAGACGCCACCGCCGAGGTGGGGTTGGCAAGGGAGAGCACGGCAATGCGGTCGGTCCGGGTACGGATTCTCGCGATTCTCGCGGTATTGGTCATAGCGGGCGTCGGTGCCTGGCAACTGCTCCCGTCGGGGGAGGGAAAGACCGACGCGATCACGGTCGGGACGTCGGACGTCGTCACCTCGCTCGACCCGGCCGGCGCCTACGACGCGGGCTCCTGGGCGATCTACAGCAACCTCTACCAGTCGCTGATGACCTTCAAGCCCGGCGCCGTCACGCCGGAGCCGGACGCGGCGGAGAGCTGCGGGTTCGTCGGGCAGAAGCTCCAGACGTACCAGTGCAAGCTCCGTGACGACCTGGTCTTCTCCAACGGTCGCAAGATCACCGCCGAGGACGTCAAGTACTCCTTCGACCGGATCTTCACGATCAAGTCGGACGTCGGTCCCGCGGGCCTCTTCCCCACCCTCGACACCGTCACCACCGAGGGCCGGACGATCACGTTCAACCTCTCCGCACGGGACGCGACCTTCCCGCAGAAGATCGCCACCGGCGCCGCGGCGATCGTCGACCCGACCAAGTACCCGAAGGACAAGATCCGCAAGGGTGACCAGGTCGACGGCTCCGGCCCGTACGTCCTGAAGTCGTACGAGACGAACAAGAGCGCCGAGCTGGTGCCGAACCTCAAGTACAAGGGCGCGCTCAAGAAGACCGGCGAAGCGGTCGACATCCGGTACTTCAAGACCTCCGAGGAGCTCCAGAGGTCCTGGGACAGCGGCGAGGTGGAGATCGCGCACCGCCAGCTCCCCTCCGAGACCCTCGCCGAGCTGGACCAGAACGACCCGGAGGTGCGGGTGACCGAGGCGGCCAGCGCCGAGATCCGCAACGTCGTCTTCAACTTCCGCGAGGGCTCGCCCTTCCAGGAGAAGAAGGTCCGCCAGGCCGTCGCCGCGCTCCTCGACCGGGGCCCGCTGGTGCGGAACGTCTACCAGGGCACCGTCGACCCGCTGTACTCGCTGATCCCCACCGGCTACATCGGGCACAGCACCCCCTTCTTCGACACCTACCCCACCTCCGACCCCCAGCGCGCCGCGCAGCTCCTGGAGCAGGCCGGGGCGAAGACGCCGGTCCCCGTCTTCTTCGCCTACCGCGAGGGCGACATGTACACCAAGGAGACCGCCGAGCTGCGCCGGCAGATGGAGAAGGACGGCCTGTTCAAGGTCACGCTCAAGGCCGTGGAGTGGACGAAGTACCAGAAGGAGTACGCGGCCGGTAAGTACGACATGTACACCGTCGGCTGGTTCCCCGACTTCCCGGACCCGGACACCTTCAGCCAGCCCCTCGTCGGCACCGGCAACGTCCTGCACAGCGGCTACTCCAGCAAGAAGATGGATCAGCTGATCGCCGCCACCCAGCAGTACAGCGACCGCAGCCGCACCTCCGCCGACTTCAAGGAGCTGCAGTCGCTGGTCGTCGAGGACGTCCCCCTGCTGCCGCTGTGGCAGAAGAAGGACTACGTCGTCGCCAAGTCCGACGTCGCCGGCTCCCAGTACCTCTCCGACGGCACCGGCACCTGGCGCCTGTGGGAGCTCAGCCGGATCTGACCGGGTCAGCCGACGGGACGGCCGGGGCCCTGCGCCCCGGCCGTCGCCGCACCCGGAAGGAACTCCACCAGCAGCCCGTGGACCTGCCGCACCAGCGGCCGCAGCACCCGGAACCGGGAGAGCGCGACGGCCCGTGCCACGATCGGCGCGGTGCGCTCGACCAGCCTGCGGCTGCGCTCGGCGCCCTCGCTGCGGTCGTACACCCAGTGGAGCACCAGCCCCATCTGCATCAGCCACATCAACTGCGGCAGCAGCGGAGCCAGTTCCGGGTCGCTCTTGACGTCGGCTCCCGCGAGGCACCGCTCGTGGATGGAGATCGCCGCGTCCCGCGCGGCGGAGGAGTCCTCGGAGAACGGGGAGAGCGGGCTGTCCGGGTCGGCCGCGTTCTTGAAGAACTGGGCGGCGAAGCGGTGGTACGGCTCGGCCACGTCCAGCCAGCCCAGCAGGACGCCCCTGATCCGTACGGTCAGGTCCCGGTCGCCCTCCAGCACCGGCCGGACCGCCGCGGCGTGCTCGCCGGCGATCCGGTCGTAGAAGCCCTGGACCAGGTGCTCCTTGGAGGAGAAGTAGTAGTAGGCGTTGCCGACCGAGACGCCCGCCTCCTGGGCGATGGCCCGCATGGTCGTCCGGTCGTAGCCGCGCTCCGCGAAGAGCCGGAGCGCCGTTTCGAGAATCAGCGTGCGGGTCTGCTCGCTCTTCGCGGCCTTGGCCGGCCTGTTCTCCTGCACGTTCTTCTCTTCCTTCACCACGGGCCCAAGGTTATCGGGGGCCCCGGGGGCCGCCCGGCGGGGTGGCGCACGCGGGGCCCCCGGGGGCGCAGGGCGGCACGGCCGTCCAGCGGTAGCGGGCGGCCGCCAGTACGGTGCCCCTGACGAAGGGCCGCCCGGCCGGGGTGGTCAGCCAGTGGGCGCGGGAACGGTACGCGGCCAGCGCCCAGAGGCAGACGATCCAGGCGGCGGCCTCCCGGTAGACCTGGCCCAGATCGCCGACCGCGGTGATCTCCCGGAGCGTCGCCGCGTGGTCCAGCGCCGGGAACCGCCGTACCGCCTCCGCCGAGCCGGCCGGCACGAGGTCGATCGGGACGAGCTGCCGCTGCCGCTGGAGCCAGCCCCCCAGATGGAGGCAGAGCGGGCACCGCTCGTCGTAGAGCACGGTGAGCCGGCGGACGGGGGCGGGCGGGGCGGCGGCGGGGTACGGAGCCGGGCCCGGCTCCGCCGGGGGCGCGACCCGGACCACCGGGCTCACCGCCCGGCCGCAGGGGCGGCCCACGGGCCCTGGGCGCCCGGAGGGGTCCAGCCCTGCGGCGCCACCGGCGGTGTCTGCTCCCGCTCCAATGCGCTGCGGCGGCGGATGCGGCTGAGCACCCACACGTTGCCCAGGTGCATCACGCCGAGCACCAGCAGGACCACGCCCACCTTCACCGAGAGCGCTTCGAACAGCTCCCGGGCGGTGGCCACCCCGTCGGCGTTCTTCAGGTAGAGCGCGACGAACCCGAGGTTGACCAGGTAGAAGCCGACCACCAGCAGGTGGTTGACGGCCTCGGCGAGCCTCTCGTTCCCCCGCAGCACGTCGGCGAGGAAGACCCGCCCGTTGCGGCTGAGGGTGCGGGCGACCCAGACGGTGAGCGCCACGCTGACGAACAGGTAGACGACGTACGCGACCACAGTGAGGTCCATGCCCCACCCTCCTTTGAACGCGTTCAAAACGCTGCGTGGGCATGACTGTAGACCCCTTCTTGAACATGTTCAAGAAGGGGTCTGCGGGGGAATCACCGGGTGCGCCTCACCGGCCCTCGGGCCCGGCCGTCTCCGTCAACGCGTCCGCGATCTCTGCCCGCAGCGCCTCGCCGTGCCGGGGCGTCAGCTCCGCGAGAGCCCTGTTCCACTCCCCGGCCGCCCTCTCCACCGCCTCCCGGAAGCCCCGCTCCATCGGGCGACGGGCGAAGAACAGTGCCACCGCGCCCACCGGACGCAGCAGCCACCGCCCGCGCACGCCCAGCACGACGGAGATCCGCCAGGAGCCGTCGTCGGCCGGGCGCGGGGTGACCGTGAGGCGGGCCCTGGCCAGCCGGTGCACCGCCCGCGCGGAGAGGGGAGGCCGGGCGGCCGGGGGAGCTGAGGAGGGCCGGTCCACCGCCGCCCACCAGGCGGCGAGATCGGCGGTGCCGCGCCCGGAGACGCGGTACAGCGAGCCGCCCTCGGGCCGGTGCCCGGAGACTGAGAGGTCCAGCGCCCGGGGGCTGCGGGGCTCGCTCAGCCGCACCTTCACGCGCAGCGCCAGATCGTCGTCCGCGACCCGGCTCTCCACCTCGACGGAGCGCCCCGGCCGCCACGCGCGCAGCACGACGGACTCGACCGTCGAAGACGCCTCGGGCTCGGCCGGGCCCTCCACCCCGCGGGGCCGCTCGGGCTTCCCGGTCTCCGGCGGGGCCTGCCCGTACCGCGCCCCCGTCCGCAGATGGCGGCCCTCCACCAGGCGCAGGCCGTCCACCGTCCGTCCGTCGGCCAGCAGGACCGACCCGCCCGGCCCCACCCGGGAGGAGTCGAGGAGATCCACCAGCGTGTCGGCCGCCTCCTCGAACCATCTGCGGTCCAGAGGCGTGACGGTGACCGTGTGCGTAAGACGTGCCATGGGGCGGCCCTCGGAGCGCTCAGATACTCATGGAGCGGGCCTGGTTGAGCTGGCCCATGACGGCGGGGAAGGTGTGCGGCCCCATCGCCGGGATCATCGTGGAGTGGTGCCGGCCGCCGCTGGTGACCGTGACCTGGACGAAGCCGGTCGTCCGCTTCTCCTTCATCAGCAGGAACAGCAGGCCGATCAGGCAGAAGAGGGCGAAGACGATCGCCAGCACGACCGCGTGCGCCGGGATCTTCTCCTCGGTGCGCGACATGTCCGTGGCCGTCCAGACCGCGCCCTTGAGCGGCATGGTCCCGGACGGGGTGACGATCGCGTCGCTCATCACGGTGATGTCGCCGATCGAGAGCATCGGCACACCGCCCTGGCCCGGCATGCCCTGAGCCACCGGAAGGTACGGGCCGGGCATCGTCGGCTGGGCGTGCGGGGCGTACGGGGGGTAGCCGTAACCGGGGCCGGGCTGGGCCGCGGACTCCGGCAGCGGCTGCGGATAGCCGTACGCCGGTGCGCCGCCCGGATCGGGGTAACCGTACGCCTGGCCGTCCGCGACGGTGGGCTGGTGGCCCGGCTGCTGGGGCGGGCCCCACGTGTACGCGTCGCCCGCGGACGGATTCGGCTCGCTCACGAGTATCCCCGTTCTCTTTCTTCGGTCTTCAGCTCCGCTGAACCGTACCGCCCGGACGGGCCCGGTGCAGCAACAGGCCCCGCCCCCGGCAGCGGTGGGCTGCGGGGGCGGGGCCTGTCGGCGTAACCGGTGTTACGGGAGGGTCAGAAGCGACGCGTGATGAGCGCGCGCTTCACCTCCTGGATCGCCTTGGTGACCTCGATGCCACGCGGGCAGGCGTCCGTGCAGTTGAACGTGGTGCGGCAGCGCCACACGCCGTCACGGTCGTTGAGGATCTCCAGCCGCTGCTCGCCGGCCTCGTCGCGCGAGTCGAAGATGAAGCGGTGCGCGTTGACGATCGCCGCCGGGCCGAAGTACTGGCCGTCGTTCCAGAACACCGGGCACGAGGACGTGCACGCGGCGCACAGGATGCACTTGGTGGTGTCGTCGAACCGCTCGCGGTCCTCGGGGGACTGCAGACGCTCGCGGGTCGGCTCGTTCCCCTTGGTGATGAGGAAGGGCATGACGTCGTGGTACGCCTGGAAGAACGGGTCCATGTCGACCACGAGGTCCTTGAGGACCGTGAGGCCCTTGATGGCCTCGACCGTGATCGGCTTGTCCGGGTTGATGTCCTTGATCAGCGTCTTGCAGGCGAGCCTGTTCTTGCCGTTGATCCGCATCGCGTCGGAGCCGCAGATCCCGTGGGCGCAGGAACGGCGGAACGTCAGGGTGCCGTCGAGCTCCCACTTGATCTTGTGAAGGGCGTCGAGGACGCGCTCCTTCGGGTCGATCTCGATCTGGAAGTCCTGCCACTCGACCTGGTCCGACACCTCGGGGTTGAAGCGGCGGATGCGGAACGTGGCGGTGATGAACGGCGAGTCGGCGAAACCGGCCTCGGCCTTGTCGGTCTTGTCCAGGGTCGGGGTAGCCATCAGTACTTACGCTCCATCGGCTGGTAGCGGGTCGTCACGACCGGCTTGTAGTCGAGCCGGATCGACTCGGCGCCGTCGGCGGCCACCTCGCGGTACGCCATGGTGTGGCGCATGAAGTTGACGTCGTCGCGGTTGGGGTAGTCCTCGCGGTAGTGACCGCCGCGGGACTCCTTGCGGGCGAGCGCGGAGACCGCCATGACCTCGGCCAGGTCGAGCAGGTTGCCCAGCTCGATGGCCTCCAGCAGGTCGGTGTTGAACCGCTTGCCCTTGTCCTGGATGGACACGTTCAGGTAGCGCTCGCGCAACTCGGCGATCTTGGCGACCGCCGTCTTGATGGTCTGCTCGGTGCGGAACACCATCACGTTGGCGTCCATGCACTCCTGGAGCTCCGTGCGCAGCGCCGCGACGCGCTCGGTGCCGGTGGAGTTGCGCAGCCGCTCCACCTGGTCGGCGACGAGCTGGGCCGGGTTCTCGGGCAGCTCGACGAAGTCGCTCTTCGCCGCGTACTCGGCGGCCGCGATGCCGGAGCGCTTGCCGAAGACGTTGATGTCGAGCAGCGAGTTGGTGCCCAGGCGGTTGGCGCCGTGCACCGAGACGCAGGCGACCTCGCCCGCGGCGTACAGGCCGGGGACGACGGTGGTGTTGTCGGCCAGCACCTCGCCCTCGACGTTGGTCGGGATGCCGCCCATGGCGTAGTGCGCGGTCGGCTGGATCGGGATCGGGTCCGTGTAGGGCTCGATGCCGAGGTACGTCCGCGCGAACTCCGTGATGTCCGGGAGCTTGGCGTCCAGCTGCTCCGGCGGCAGGTGCGTCAGGTCCAGGTACACGTGGTCGCCGGCGGGACCGCAGCCGCGGCCCTCGCGGATCTCCGTGTAGATGGAGCGCGAGACGACGTCACGGGAGGCGAGGTCCTTCATGACCGGCGCGTACTTCTCCATGAAGCGCTCGCCGTCCTTGTTGCGGAGGATGCCGCCCTCACCGCGGGCGCCCTCCGTCAGCAGGATGCCCATGCGCCAGATGCCCGTCGGGTGGAACTGGAAGAACTCCATGTCCTCCAGCGGCAGACCGCGCCGGTAGCAGGCGGCCTGGCCGTCACCGGTCAGGGTGTGGGCGTTCGACGTCACCTTGAAGAACTTGCCGGTGCCGCCGGAGGCGTAGATGACCGACTTGGCCTGGAAGATGTGGATCTCGCCGGTCGCCAGCTCGTACGCGACGACGCCGGCGGACTTCTTGACCCCGTCCACCTCGGTGATCAGCTGGTCCAGGACGTAGAACTCGTTGAAGAACTCCACGCCCTCCTTGACGCAGTTCTGGTACAGCGTCTGGAGGATCATGTGGCCGGTGCGGTCGCCCGAGTAGCAGGCGCGACGGACCGGGGCCTCACCGTGGCTGCGGGTGTGACCGCCGAAGCGGCGCTGGTCGATCTTGCCCTCGGGCGTGCGGCCGAACGGCAGGCCCATCTTCTCCAGGTCGAGGACGGCGTCGATGGCCTCCTTCGCCAGGATCTCGGCGGCGTCCTGGTCGACCAGGTAGTCACCGCCCTTGATCGTGTCGAAGGTGTGCCACTCCCAGTTGTCCTCCTCCACGTTGGCCAGCGCTGCGGCCATGCCGCCCTGCGCGGCGCCCGTGTGGGAGCGGGTGGGGTAGAGCTTCGTCAGCACGGCGGTGCGGCTGCGCTTGGTGGCCTCGATGGCCGCGCGCATGCCGGCGCCGCCGGCGCCGACGATGACGGTGTCGTACTTGTGGATCTGCATGGTTTTCCTCTGGTCCCTCTGTCCCGGCGCCTAGCGGATGTTCGGGTCGAAGGTGAAGATCACCAGCGTGCCCAGCAGGACGGTGAACACCGTGGCGGTGTACAGGAGCATCTTCAGCCAGAAGCGGGTGTTGTCCCGCTCGGCGTAGTCGTTGATGACCGTACGGAGGCCGTTGGCGCCGTGGAGCATGGCGAGCCACAGCATCAACAGGTCCCAGACCTGCCAGAACGGCGAGGCCCAGCGGCCCGCCACGAAGGCGAAGCCGATCTTGGAGACGCCGCCGTCGAGCACCAGCTGGATCAGCAGGTGGCCGAGGACGAGGACGACCAGGACGATGCCCGACAGGCGCATGAAGAGCCAGGCGTACATCTCGAAGTTGGTGCGCGATCCCTTGGGCGTCTTCTCCGTCCGCTTGCGCGGCGGCTCGATCACCGGGGCCGGGTGGTCGACGTCGTAGAGGCTCACGCCCTCGACGTCGCCGATCGCGGCTGCGGAAGAGGTCTCGCTGGACATGGGCCTCAGCTCCCGAAGAGATCGCGTACGGCGTGACCGAGGACGGGGTACAGGGCCCCGACCATCAGCACGATCCAGATGCCCACCACGGTCCAGAGCATCTGCTTCTGGAGGCGCGGGCCCTTGGCCCAGAAGTCCACGGCGATGATCCGCAGACCGTTCAGCGCGTGGAAGAGAATCGCGGCCACGAGGCCGTATTCGAGGAACGCGACGGGCCACGTCTTGTAGGTGGCCACGACGTCGTCGTACGCCTCGGGGGATACGCGGACGAGTGCGGTGTCCAGGACATGTACGAACAGGAAGAAGAAGATGAGGACACCGGTGACTCGATGAGCCACCCAGGACCACATGCCTTCCCGGCCGCGGTACAGCGTTCCAGCCGGCACGGAAGAACCCTCCGGGAGCGGGGATGAGGGCCGGCCGGCTTGACTGTCGGTCTGACCCGGCCGGGTACGGTCCACCGGCCCCGGCCATCGTAGCGACGCCGGGTCGGTTCGTTCGCGCCGGGGCCTCCGGTGTGATCAAACCGGCAATCAAACAGGCACGTACGGGCTAGAGCGCGGCGTGTCGCCGGGGCGCGGCGGGGGCGTCCCGGGGGAGGCGGGGGCCTACCGGCCGGGGTCCGCGGTGATCATTTCCACGATGCGGCTCCGGGCGAGTCGGCGCAGCTCCTCGGCGGTCACGGCCCGCTCCTCGTCCACCTCGTGCGCCAGCCGGACCTGGATTCCGGCCAGCACCTGGTCCACGTGGTGGGAGGGGGTGGAGGGGTCCAGGCAGATCACGAAGGCGTGGCCGAACCGGCTCTCGTACGCCGCGTGCGCGGCCCGCAGAGCCACATGGGCACCGGGATACGCGTCGTGGTGGAGGCAGGGGGCCGGCTCGGCGGCCAGGGCCTCCGCGATGTCGCCGGGCGCGAGGTCGTAGCCCGCCTCGTCGGACGCCGCCAGTAGGGCGCCGAGATCGGGGTAGGGGCGGTGGGCGGCCATGCGGTGGGCCCACCGCAGGCTGCCGCAGCACTCCAGGAAGGCCGCCTCGGCGGCGGCGAAGGGGAGGGTGTTGAAATGGGCGAGGCCGACGGCATGGTCGACCGGCGGCACGCCGGCGTGCTCCGTCCCCGGGCCGGCGCCCGGCGCCGGACGGCACGGCTGCGCGGGCACGGCCGGCCGGCCGGCCGGGGGCGTGGATCGCTTCGGCAGGCCGGCGGGGGACTCGCTGGACCTGGACAGCGTGGGCTCCTCGTGTCAACGACGGCTGGGACTCCGTGGTCCCGGAAAGGGACTCTCCGTCCTGGAAAGACAGGCCCGGGTGCGGGGAGGTTGCCCGGTGGGGGAGTGAGTTCCGCCGGGTGGGACGGGTTCCGCGGGGGCGGGAGCGCCCTCTGCGGGGGTGGTGCTGTGTTCCGGTTGGTGCTGTGTTCCGGCGGTCGGGCGAGCGGGTCGGGGGCGGGGGAGCGGTCCGGGAAGGGAAGGGGGAGCGGTCCGGGGGAAGGCCCGGAGGGAGGAGGGGAAGCCGCGGGACGCCTGTGCCGCAACGCTAGCGAGATCGACCGGGGGACGCCCGGCGGCCCACGGCGGAATCACCCGAACGGGAGAGTTTCGGAACGGGTGATGGACGTCTGACCAGCAGTCCGTCGAGGATCGTTCGCTTGTCCGATCTCTTCGGTGGGCGAGCCCGGGACAAAAATGCCAATCTTGCTCTCAGATCACCTCTTTTCCCCTCTCTTCACTCTTTTCACTCGCATGTAACCCCGTAATGGAGGAATCTGTCCGATGTCGCCCTCGCGTGGTGCCCTCGTCACCGGCGCGGCCGTCACGGCCGCGGCCGCCGTCGTCCTCACCGTCGTCGTCTGGCCGGAAGGCTCCGGCAGCGGGTCCTCCGGCGACACCGCGTCGCCCTCCGGAACCTCCGCCGAGGCGGCCCCCTCGCCGTCCCGCAGCTACCCGATGTCCAGCGCGCCGAGCACGGTCCCCGCCGTGCGCGAGCACACCGCCGCCCGGGGGCCCGGCTGGCAGCCCGGCGAGGACAGCGGGGTCGTCATCGCCGAGGGCAGCCGGGTGCTCGCCGACGAGGCGCGGCTGCTCGCCGACGAGCTGAAGATCCGCTACCGGGGCGCCGAGCCGGCGAAGGCGGGCGACGTCGAGCTGGCGCTCGGCGACAAGGACGCGGGCCCCGCCGAGTCGTACACGCTCACCGTGCGCGACCGGAAGGTGCGGATCACCGGGCCCGACGAGTCGGGCGTCTTCTACGGCACCCGTACCCTCAAGCAGTCCCTGAAGGCGGACGGCACGGTCCCCGAGGGCGTGGTCAACGACCGGCCGGACCGGCCGCAGCGCGGGCTCAACCTCGACATCGCGCGCAAGCACTACAGCGCGGAGTGGATCGAGGACCGCATACGTGAGATGGGCGACCTCAAGCTCAACCAGCTCGGCCTGCACTTCTCCGACGACCAGGCGTTCCGGATCGAGTCGAAGTCCCACCCCGAGGTGGTCTCCGACGAGGCCCTCACCCAGGACGAGGTCCGACGCATCGTGGGCCTCGCCAACAGCCGGCACATCGAGGTCGTCCCCGAGATCGACTCGCCCGGACACCTCGGCGCGGTCCTGGCCGCCCATCCCGACCTCCAGCTCCGCAACACGGCGGGCGTTCCGTCGAAGGGGTCCATCGACATCTCCAAGCCGGGCGCGGCCAAGATCATCGACGAGCTGCTCGACGAGTACACCGAGCTGTTCCCCGGCCGTTTCTGGCACCTGGGCGCGGACGAGTACCAGGCGCTGACCGTGCGGAATCCGGCCGCCTCCTACCCGCAGCTCCAGCGGGCGGCGGAGAAGGAGCACGGCTCCGGGGCCACCGTCGAAGACCTCGCCACCGGGTGGCTGAACGACCGCGCGGCCGTCGTCGTCCCGAAGGGCCGGACCCCCAAGGCGTGGAACGACGGCCTCTTCCGGGGCACGAAGGTCAAGGCCGACGAGAACATCGAGATCGAGTACTGGACCGGCAAGGAGATCGGCGCCCGCCCGCCGCAGGAGTACCTCGCCGCGGGCTACAAGGTGCTGAACCTCAACGACGAGTTCCTCTACTACGTGCTCGGCGAACCGAACGACTTCACCTACCCGACGGGCAAGCGGATCTACGAGCAGTGGACCCCGCTGGTCCTGCGCGGCACCGAACCCGTGGCCGAGCGCTACTCGAAGCAGATCCTCGGCGGCCGGTTCGCCGTCTGGGGCGACCTGGCGAACGCGCAGACCACCGAGCAGGTGGCGAACGGCATCAGGATGCCGCTGGCGGCCACCTCGCAGAAGCTGTGGGATCCGCGGAAGCCCTCGCTGAGCTGGGCGCGGTTCCAGGAGCTGGCGGAGCGGACGGGCAGCGCGGGCTGAACGCCGCGGCAGGGCCCCGAACGGGCCGCCGCCCCCGGCCGGCGCGCGACGGCCGGGGGCGGCGGCCCGTTTCCGCCGGACGGTCAGGCGTAGTTTCCGCCGGACGGTCAGGCGTAGTTTCCGCCGGACGGTCAGGCGTAGGTGTAGAACGGGGTGTGGTCCAGCATGTCCTGGGGGGTCGTGGCGGGGAACGGCGGCATGGTCTCGTTCAGGTCGATCACATCGGTCGTCCCCCCGGCGGGGAGGTACTTGGCGCTGGCCGGGTGGAGCGCCTGCCAGTCGGCCCAGAGCTTGTCGACGAACGCGTGGTGCAGCCAGAACACCGGGTCGTTCGGGGAGACGCTGGACTCCATCTGGCCCCAGACCCAGGTGTGCACGCGGTTGTGCATGCTCATGTACCCGTCCGAACCCTCCAGCGCGGCGCGGAAACCGGCCGAACCGTCGCGGAACGGGGCGGAGTCGTAGGTGGGGATGGCCAGGGCGGCGTCGACCTGGGACTTCGTCGGGAGCGTGGGAACGCGGTGGCCGAGGTTGCGGGCGAGGAACTCGCGGCTGTCGACCTGCACGTTGATCTTCCAGTTGCCGGTGGAGAAGGCGAAGGGGCCGTCCATCACCTGGTCGTCCAGGGGGCGGCCGGTGCCGCCGAGGAAGTCCGGTGCCCAGAGGGAGGAGGCGACGGTGTTGTCGGCGGTCCAGTCCCAGTAGGGGATCGACACCGAGGGGTTGAACTTCTGGAGCTCGCGCTCGAAGTCGATGAGGAACTTGCGGTGCCAGGGCAGGAACGGCGGGCCGAAATGGCCGACGTAGACGCCGGTGTTCATGTCGATCGCGAACCGGGTGCGGTGGGTGGAGACGAACTCGTCGTACACGCCCTTGCGCTTCATCCCCAGGACGGCGTCGACGAAGGCCTTCTTCTCGGAGGCCGTGAGGTTCGCCTGGTTCTTGCGTACGGTCATGGTCGCTGCTCCCGGCTCAGGCGGTGGGGTCGAACGGGACGACGGAGGCGCCCTTGAGGGAGACGACCGCCGTGCGGGCGGCGTCGAGCGGGGTCGCGAACCTCTCGTAGTGGTTGATCGCGCTGCTCCAGCCGCTCTTTCCGTGCCGCATCACGTGGAGTTCGCGGCCGTCGATCAGCACCCGGTAGACGGCGCTGTGCCCGGCGTGCGCGTGGGCGTGGGCGTGGGCCTCGGCGGGCGCGCCCTGGATGCGGCGCCCCTGGAAGACCTCGTCGAAGGGCGCGGGCCCCGCGGCGGCGCCCGGTGCGGGTGCTTTCTTCTCCCGGGGCGCGGCCGACACGGGGCCCGTGGACGCGGAGGCCATGCCGACGAGCGCGATGCTCGCGGCTACACCGGTGGCGGCCCCGAGGGTCTGGCGGCGAGTGGGTCTGGACATGGCTGAAAATCCCTCCAGAACATGGCTGAGGCGGCCCCTCGGGTGGGCGGGAGCCGCCTCGGCCATGTCTACACGGGCGGTGACGTCGGCAGAAGGAGGACGATGTCGGTTGGCTCTCTTACGGACACGTCTGCACAGGTCACAGGGGTGGTGGTGGAGGGGCCCGTGCGTCGTGGGTGCGGAATGTGGAGGATGCGGGCGCAGATTCCCCCGGAAATATGCCCTGTCTGTGAAGATCCTTCGGTCCGCGAGGGGCTGCTAGACGTCGAGTCAGTGGTTTAGACCTGACTGGAAATAGTTGCTGCCGTCGGGCCGGGTGTGCGTTTCTCGCCCGGGTTCACGAGGGTTCATCCGGGTTAGCCGTAGTTCGGTGTGGTCCGGGAGTTCTGTGGAGTCCGGGGGCCGGGCGGAGTGAGAAGCGGACGCCGCAGCCTCCGCTTCCTCGGGAGGTCCCTTCCCGGGAGTTCGGCCGCCCCCTGGGAGGCCCCCCGGGGCCGACCGCCCCGTAACGGTCTGTTCCTCCCCCCGCCCACCTGCGAAGATGCGGGACCGACGGCCCGGCGACCGGCCGGGCCGCACCGCGTCGGCCGCGCGCTTGTGGGGAAGGCGTGCGGCCGTGCACCCGCACCGTGACCCGGGGGACCGTTCCATGCTCTGTATCCGTTGCCGTATCAGAACGGCCGTCACCGACGACGGCCTGTGCACCTTCTGCTCGGGCACCCGGCCCCCGCTGCCCGACGGCCTGATGCCGGCGGCGCCCGGGCCGGGGGGCTGGGGCGCGGGCACGTGGCCGCGTTCGCCGGTCGGTCTCGCGCGGGCCGTGACGGTGCTGCTCGGCGCGGTCATCGCCGCCGACGTGTTCGCCATCGCCGCCGGGCTGCGGGTGCGAAGCCTCTGGGACCGCCTGGTGAGGGACGGCTCCCCGGGCGTCCATGGTGGCGCCGACCGGGCCGCCGGGCGGCTGTACGACGTCGCGGCCACCGCCCAGGGCGCGGCGCTGCTGGCCACGGCCGTCGTCTTCATCGTCTGGTTCCACCGGACCCGCCGGAACGCCGAGGTCTTCGACCCCGGGGTGCAGCGGATGGGCCCCGGCTGGGCGGTGGGCGGCTGGTTCGTCCCGTTCGCCAACTTCTGGTTCCCCTACCGCGTCGCGAGCGGTGTGTGGGAGGCCAGTGCGCGGACCGGGCCGGACGCCGGGTGGCGCACGGCGCCGAAGACCCCGCTCAACCTCTGGTGGGGCGCGTGGGTCGCGAGCCTGCTCTCCTCCCGCCTGACCGAGCGCATGTGGGAGAGGGCCGAGGAGGCGGAGGAGATCGTGCGGGCCGCGGGGCTGGTGGCGGCCTCCGACGCGCTGGACGTCGTCGCCGCCGTACTCGCCGTCCTCTACGTGCGCGCCGTGACCCGGATGCAGGTCGAACGGGCCGCCCGCTCCCGGCCCCCCGCCCCGGCGGCCTCGGACACCCGGCCCCTCTGACCGCCCGGCGGGGAGGGGCGCGGCGGAGGGACGGCCGTGACGGTCCCTCCGAGGTGACGATTTTCAGCCATTCGGCGCAGTACCCGGTAGACCGAGGGAGACGTCGATGAGTCTGCTGGACCTGATCGAACGAGCTGACGCCCGCGCTCGCGCGGCCACTGCGGTGGCCTGCCTGGACCGGTGCCTGCCGCTGCTCGCGGGGGCCGGGGTCGAGCCTCTGCGCCCGCTCTGGGCGAGTTGCGAGGGGGGTCGGGATTGGGCCAAACGGCTCGCGGCGGTGCGGACGGAGCTGGACCGGATCGCCGGGGACGTCTCCGGCGCCGACGACCCCGTCGCGCTCGTGCGGGCCGCGCTGGCCGCCGCCCCCTCCGACTTCGCCGCCGCCCCGCTGCGGGAGTGGGCCGACGCCTGCTCGCTGCTCGCGCTCCGCGTCCACGGTCGGTTCGACGCCCCGGACAGGGTCGCGCCGGTTGACGGGGAGCACCCGCTCGCAGCGGCCCGCAACGGTGGAACGGCCGCCGTGGGCCCCCTGGTCGCGGGAGAGCTGGAGCGGCAGGTCCGCATTCTGGAGACCCTGGCGGAGACGTCCGGCACGGCGGGCAGCGGCGCCGGACTCCGCAAGGCGCTGGACCTGTCCACCGAAGGCCGCCGCGTCCTGCGCGCGGTGATGTCCCGCCGGGCGCGCGTCCGAAGCTGAGGTCCGCGGGGGGCGGGGCGGCGTCAGACCGGCGTCAAGGGCGGGGTCGTATGCGTATGGGCCCCGTCAAGGGGGCTCATCCCCCGGGTGGAGCCGAGGTTTGCTCGTATCGGCCGAACGGCCGATCACCTTCCTCGCATCCCCCAGGAGTTCACGATGGCCGACCTGGCCTTCGTCGCCACCACGATCGCGATATTCGCGGCGGTGGCTCTCGTCGCCCGCGGAGTGACCCAGCCATGACCGTCGAGAATGTCGTCGGCCTCGTCGTGGCCGTTTCCCTGCTCGGATACCTCGTCCTGGCCCTCCTCTTCCCGGAGAGGTTCTGAGAACGGACATGAGTCCCCAGCTCGCCGGCCTGCTCCAGCTGACCGCCCTGATATCCGCGCTCGCCCTCTCCTACCGGCCCCTGGGCGATTACATGGCCCGGGTCTACTCCTCCGAGAAGCACTACCGGCCGGAGAAGTGGATATACCGGTTCATCGGCGCCGACCCCGCCGCCGAAATGCGCCTGCCCGCCTATCTGCGCGCCGTGCTCGCCCTCTCCGCGGTGAGCGTGCTCCTCCTCTACCTGATGCAGCGGGCGCAGGGTTCGCTGCCCGGCTCGCTCGGCTTCTCCTCGATCGACCCGGACCAGGCGTTCAACACCGCCGCCTCGTTCGTCACCAACACCAACTGGCAGTCCTACGCCGGCGAACAGACCATGGGGCACGTCCTGCAGACCGGCGGCCTGGCCGTGCAGAACTTCCTTTCCGCCGCCGTCGGCATGGCCGTCGCGGTGGCGCTCGTCCGGGGCTTCGCCCGCTCCCGCACCGGTGAACTGGGCAACTTCTGGGCCGACCTGGTACGCGGCACCGTACGCATCCTGCTGCCCATCGCGGCGGCCGGTGCGATCGTCCTGGTCGCCTGCGGGGCGATCCAGAACTTCTCCGGAATCCACCCCGTCGGACAGTTCACCGGGGGCCCGCAGGAATGGAACGGCGGCGCGGTCGCCTCCCAGGAGGCCATCAAGGAGCTGGGCACCAACGGCGGAGGCTATTTCAACGCCAACTCCGCCCACCCCTTCGAGAACCCGAACCCGCTGTCCAACCTCTTCGAGATCTTCCTCATTCTGCTGATCCCGTCCGCCCTGACGCGGACCTTCGGCCGGATGGTCGGCTCGCTGAAGCAGGGATACGCGATCCTCGGCGCGATGGCCGCCATCTGGCTCGGCTTCACGGCGCTGATGATGTGGGCCGAATTCGCCCATCAAGGGCCCGCGTTCGAGATCGCGGGCGGCGCGATGGAAGGAAAGGAGACCCGTTTCGGCATCGCCGGATCGTCCCTCTTCGCCGTGGCCACCACTCTCACCTCGACCGGCGCGGTGAATTCCTTCCACTCCTCGTACACCGGGTTCGGCGGCGGTATCACGATGCTGGGCATGCAGTTGGGAGAAATCGCACCCGGCGGCGTCGGATCCGGTCTCTACGGCATGCTGGTCATGGCGGTCATCGCGGTATTCATCGCCGGGCTGATGGTCGGCCGCACCCCCGAATACCTCGGCAAGAAGATCGGCGCCCGGCAGATCAAACACGCCGCCTGCTACCTCCTCGTCACCCCGGCGCTGGTGCTCGGTTTCACCGCCGTCGCCCTGGCCCTCCCCACCCCCGCCGACTCGATGGCCACCACCGGCGCGCACGGCTTCTCCGAGATCCTGTACGCCTACACCTCGGCCGCCAACAACAACGGCTCCGCCTTCGCCGGGCTCGACGCCGACACCCAGTGGTTCAACACCACCCTCGGCATCGCGATGCTGCTCGGCCGGTTCCTGCCGATGGTGTTCGTCCTCGCCCTGGCCGGCTCGCTCGCCGAGCAGCGGCCGGTGCCGGAGACCACGGGCACCCTGCGCACCGACAAGCCCCTCTACGCGGGGCTGCTCGTCGGCACGGTCCTCATCATCACCGGACTCACCTACTTCCCGGCCCTGGCGCTGGGTCCGCTCGCCGAAGGGCTCGCCTCATGAGCACCGCCGCCCCCGCCCGCCCCCCTCGTACCGACGTGCCGCCGACCGGCGCGCCCGGGACCGCCGCCCGGGCCGGCGGCGGGCTGTTCGCCCCGCGGCAGCTCGTGGAGGCGTTCCCGGACGCGCTGCGCAAACTCGACCCGCGCGTGATGATCGCCTCCCCGGTCATGTTCGTCGTCCTGGTCGGCTCCGTCGTCACCACCGCGCTGGCGCTCACCGACCCCGCCGACCCGTTCGGCTGGGCGATCACCGGCTGGCTCTGGCTGACCACGATCTTCGCCAACCTGGCGGAGGCGGTCGCGGAGGGACGCGGCAAGGCGCAGGCCGCCACGTTGCGCAAGGCGAAGACCGGCACCGTCGCCCGCCGTGTCGTCGAGGGCACCGGGCCGCGGGCCGAGCAGGAGGCCGAGCAGGGGACCGAACCGCGGTCCGGGGCCCGCCCCGGAGACCGCCGCACCGGGGACGGCGCCGGGGCCCGTACCGAGGAGCGGGTCGCCGGAACGGACCTGCGCGTCGGGGACCTGGTGGTCTGCGAGGCCCGCGACGTCATCCCCGGGGACGGGGACGTGGTGGAAGGCGTCGCCTCCGTCGACGAGTCCGCGATCACCGGTGAATCGGCCCCGGTCATCCGTGAGTCCGGCGGCGACCGGAGCGCGGTGACCGGCGGTACGAAGGTGTTGTCCGACCGGATCGTCGTCAGGATCACCACGAAGCCGGGCGAGACCTTCATCGACCGCATGATCGGACTGGTGGAGGGCGCCTCCCGGCAGAAGACGCCCAACGAGATCGCCCTGAACATCCTCCTGGCCTCCCTCACCATCGTCTTCCTGCTCGCCGTCGTCACCCTGAAGCCCTTCGCGATCTACGCGGGGGCCGACGACCAGACCTCGATGATCGTGCTCACCGCCCTGCTGGTGTGCCTGATCCCCACCACGATCGGCGCGCTGCTGTCCGCGATCGGCATCGCCGGCATGGACCGCCTCGTCCAGCGCAACGTGCTGGCCCTCTCGGGGCGCGCGGTCGAAGCCGCCGGCGACGTCTCGACCCTCCTCCTCGACAAGACCGGCACCATCACCCTCGGCAACCGGCAGGCGGCGGAGTTCGTCCCGGCGGAGGGAACGGCACCGGCCGAACTCGCGGACGCCGCCCGGCTCTCCTCGCTCGCCGACGAGACCCCCGAGGGCCGGTCGATCGTCGCGCTGGCCACGGAGGCGTACGGGCTGCCGGAGCGGGACGCGGGGTGGCCGCCGGGCGCCGACTGGGTGGAGTTCACCGCCCGGACCCGGATGTCGGGCGTCGACCTGGACGGGCGCTCGGTCCGCAAGGGCGCGTCCGGCTCCGTCGCGGCCTGGGTGAAGGAGCGCGGGGGCCTCGTCCCCGCCGACGTCCCGGCGCTGGCCGACCGCATCGCCCGGGCCGGCGGCACACCGCTGCTGGTGGCCGTGGCGGACGGCGGCGGCGCCCGGGTCCTCGGCGTGATCCACCTCAAGGACGTGGTGAAGGAGGGGATGCGGGAACGGTTCGACGAACTGCGCCGCATGGGCATCCGTACGGTCATGATCACGGGCGACAACCCGCTGACCGCGAAGGCGATCGCCGAGGAGGCGGGGGTCGACGACTTCCTGGCCGAGGCGACGCCCGAGGACAAGATGGCCCTCATCAAGCGGGAGCAGGCCGGCGGCAAGCTCGTCGCGATGACCGGCGACGGCACCAACGACGCACCCGCGCTCGCCCAGGCGGACGTCGGCGTGGCGATGAACACCGGGACCTCGGCCGCCAAGGAGGCCGGGAACATGGTGGACCTCGACTCCGACCCCACCAAGCTGATCGAGATCGTCGAGATCGGCAAGCAGCTCCTGATCACCCGGGGCGCGTTGACGACGTTCTCCATCGCCAACGACGTGGCGAAGTACTTCGCGATCATCCCCGCCCTGTTCACGGTGGCGTACCCGTCGCTGGACCGGCTCAACGTCATGGGGCTGGCGTCGCCCGAATCCGCGATCCTCTCGGCGGTCGTCTTCAACGCCCTGGTCATCGTCGCGTTGGTGCCGCTCGCCCTCAGGGGCGTCCGCTACCGGCCCGCGAGCGCCGACCGGATGCTCCGCCGCAACCTCGGGATCTACGGACTCGGCGGCATCGTCGCCCCGTTCATCGGCATCAAACTCATCGACCTGCTCCTCTCCCTCCTCCCCGGAATCGGCTGATCCGCCATGACCCACACCTCCGTCGGCAGCACCGCGCGCGTCCTCGGCGCCGGCCTGCGCGCCCTGCTCGCCCTCACCCTCCTCTGCGGGGTCGTCTATCCGCTCGCCGTGACCGGCATCGCCCAGACGCTCTTCCGCGACCGGGCCGATGGCTCGGAGATCAAGGACGCGAGCGGACAGGTCGTCGGCTCGTCCCTCATAGGCCAGCGCTACGACCTCCCGCCGGAGAAGGGCGAGGAATCGCCCGCCCCGGACCTGCGGTGGTTCCAGCCGCGCCCCTCCCGCGGCCTCGGGACCAACAGCGTCAACACCCGGTACGAGCTGATCCTCTCGGGCGCCACCAACCGCTCCGGCGACGACGAGGAGCTGATCGGGTGGGTGAAGGCCGCGAAGGCCGCCGTGGTGAAGGACAACTCGACCGCCACGTACACGGTCCGGCCGGACGACGTCCCGCCCGACGCCGTCACGTCGTCCGGCTCCGGCCTGGACCCCCACATCTCACCCGCGTACGCCGCACTCCAGGTCCACCGGGTCGCGGACCGGAACGGCCTCGCCGTCCGGAAGGTCGAGCACCTGGTCGAGGAGCACACCACCGGCCGCCTGCTCGGCTTCCTGGGCGAGCCCCGGGTGAACGTCCTCGAACTGAACACGGCGCTCAGGGACGCGGTACGGGGCTGAGCGGCCCCACCCCGGCCCCGGGCCTTCCACGGCGCCGCCCCCCTTCTCCGCCCGGTCCTGGCGGGATCAGGACTCGCCGGTCCTCGTCGTCGCCGGAGGGATCGTCCCCGGAGGCGCGCCCCCGCGCTTCCCGCCGCGTGCGCTCGTGGAGCAGGTCCTTGGGCGGATCCCTCACAGGGAAGCGGTGCGGGCCGGGGCGGCCCTCGTGGAGCCGGCGGAGCGTTCGACGGGGCCGGTGAGCAGGGCGGCGGGAGCGTCAGGGAGGGTGCGGTGACGGCGATCCCGGATGTGCCGGGCGAAAACGAGGTCGATCATGCCGGTCTCTCCTCGATCGCGCCGAAGACGACGGCGTGCGCGGCCGGTGCCGCGCCTTTCCGGCCTTGTTCGCCCCGACGCGTCGTGTCCCGCCCCAGCGCCGCAGTCTGCTCCTGCATGCTCGCCGGCCCGCCGCCGCCACGGTCCGGAAGGCTCGTGGGGCATTTCTTTCGCTGTGCACCCCGTTGACCGTCCGTCACACGAGGCCCCGTCTCCTTGAGGGCCTTCCTCGCGGTGTGCTCCCCCGCCGTGCGGGCCGGGAAGGGCACCGACGACTCCTCGTTTCTCCGCTCTTCCGCCATCTCCCCGGCCTCCTGGCCGGGCCCCTTCAGTCGAGGACGGCGGTGGCTTCGATCTCGACGAGGTGGTCGGGCGAGGAGAGGGCCGCGACGCCGATCAGGGTGCCCGGGGGGACGGGGACGGCGCCGCCCAGCTTCGCGGCGGCCCTGGCCACGCCCTCGCCGAAGGCGGCCATCTTGTCGGGCGTCCAGTCGACGACGTAGACGGTCAGCTTCACCACGTCGGCGAAGGAGGCGCCGGCCCCGGCCAGGGCGGTGGCGACGTTGAGGTAGCTCTGCTCGACCTGGGCGGCGAGGTCGCCCGCGCCGACGGTGCGCCCCTCGGCGTCCCAGGAGACCTGCCCGGCGACGGAGACCAGCCGTGAGCCGGTCGCGATGGAGACCTGGCGGTAGGCGTCGATCTTCGGCAGTCCTTCGGGGTTCACCAGGGTGATGGTCATGATCGTCGATTCTCCGTACGTGCGTGGGGCCCGCGGGCCCGCGCCCACCGGACCAGGCCGTTCCCGGTCTCTTGTGGATACTCGGTAACCATAGGAGACTGTGCGCTGTGCTGGAAGAACGCACTTTTTCGTAACGGAGGAACCTGATGGTGACCAAGGCCTACCCGGGCTCGCCCGACCAGGCGGACCTGAGCCGCGCCGACTCGCTGGCGCGGGAGGTCTTCTCGGACATCGCCAACAAGTGGGCCCTGCTGATCATCGAGGCCATCGGTGACCGCACCGCCCGCTTCAGCACCCTGCGGGACGAGATCGAGGGCATCAGCCACAAGATGCTCACCCAGAACCTGCGCATGCTGGAGCGCAACGGACTGGTCGTCCGCACGGTCCACCCCGTCGTGCCCCCGCGCGTCGAGTACACCCTCACCGAGGCGGGACAGGCCCTGCGCGTGACGATCGACGGCATGTGCGCCTGGACCCACCAGTACCTCGCCCACATCGAGACCGCCCGCGGCCGCTTCACCACCGGCTGACCCGACGACCGCCTGCGCCCACGCGGAGGGGACGCCCCTTCGGGCGTGCGGCTGCCGCACCGCCCGGTATGCGCCGGCGTCGGAATCCGCCGGGAAGCGACGAGACGCACCCTGCCGACCGGGCGGGCGGTACGTACTGCCGAAGCCGGACTTCGCCCCGGTGGGGTCCGCCGCCGGAGCCCACGAGCCGGCCAGTCCACCTGGATGCCGGACAGGGGTGCTCGTGCACGGACTTCCCGCTCGTCCTTCTCGTACCCAACCTGCACATCGCCGCGCGTTTCGTAGGCGGGCGACACCTACTGCGAAGGAACGTCGGCGGCAGGTACATCCTGTGGGTACGGCAGTGAGCCGCTCCCAATGGGCCGCGCGTTCCCGGCAGTTCGCTCCGGCGGACCGCCAGGAACACTGCACGGCTCGGGGTCGGGCGCCCAACGCTGGGTCGTGGAGCGTGCCTTCGCGCATCCGCACTGGTTCCGTCGTCCACGGATCCGCTGGGAGAGCCGCGACGACATCCACGAAGCCTTCCTCACCCCCGTATGCGCACTGATCTGCCGGCGGCGCCTGACGAAGCTCTGGCCTCAATCGCGGCTGTCCCAGGTGGCGCTGAAGCCATGGTCCTGAAGCACCGGGAACGTGTGCACTGCACCGGACAGCCATGCGTCGATCTCTTCGTGGGACGACCTGATGGCGCTGACCAGTTCCATGACTCGGGTGGGGGCTCGGAAGCTCGTGTCGGGGACCGCGCGGCGCATCGGCCTGGGGCGCATCGGGTGACCGTCCGACGCGTTGGTCACGCCGTTGGTCACGGAGGTGTAGGTGGCCCGCAAATCCGCAGGTCAGAGGGTAAATACTGGAGCGACGACCGGGGCCGCCACCCCCCACAGGAGAGGCCCCGGCCGTCTTCCACGGGGTCGCAGCACGACCCCGTACTCCTCTCTGCGCCATGACTGCGTTTTCTGTCACACCCGGGAGTGCGGCCGACGAATTGTTGCGAGTTGTACAAGCCATGGACGCGGCCCCCGCCGAGCACGTAGCGTGCTGGTTCGCGCAGGGTTGCGCAGCAGTTGACCAGCTGCGGGTGAGGACGTCAGGGCGGGTACAGGGAGTGCTGGGGGACGACGCGGAGCTGACCGCCGCGGTGCTCGCGGCACAGGACGGGGACGAGGACGCCTTCCGTGCTGTGTACCGCGCGGTGCAGCCGCGGCTGTTGGGCTACATACGGACGCTGGTCGGGGATTCGGACGCCGAGGACGTGGCCTCCGAAGCGTGGTTGCAGATAGCGCGCGACCTCGACCGCTTCAGCGGTGACGCCGACCGGTTCCGGGGCTGGACCGCCCGGATCGCGCGCAACCGCTCTCTGGACCATCTGCGGATGCGCAGCCGCCGTCCCGCCATCGGCGGCGACGAGACCGAGCTGACCACGCGCGCCGCCGAGTCCGACACCGCCGCCGACGCCATCGAGGCGCTGGACACCGACCGCACCATGTCCCTCATCGCCCAACTGCCCCAGGACCAGGCCGAGGCCGTCGTGCTCCGGGTGGTCGTCGGGCTGGACGCCAAGAGCGCGGCGCAGACCCTCGGCAAGCGGCCCGGCGCCGTCCGCACCGCCGCCCACCGCGGTCTCAAACGGCTGGCCGAACTCCTCGGCGCCGAGCAGTCGGGGCGGGCGGCGAGCCGGGCCGATGCCGGAGCGGGCCCCCCGGCGAACCGGTCCGAGGCCGCCGCCCCCGCCGCCGACCCGCCCGCCGCCGACCCGCCCGGTGCCGGAGCGGCCCTCGCGGACGGCGCCTCCGGACCGGGGCGGGGCGCCGGCGACGCGGACCGGGAGGCGGGCGGGGGCGCCGGGCTCGGCGTGGTGCCCGCCCAGCGCCCCGGCCGGGTCGGTCCGGCCGCGCCCGCCGGGGTCACCCCCGGTGTGACGCATTCGCGACCGTGGACGCAGAAGGACATGTGATGGCCGACGAGCACTACGAGTGGCTTGACAAGGACGCGGCGGAGAGACTGCTCCGCGGCGAACCGGTCGTCCCCGTCGGCGACGAAGCCCGCACCGACGCCTTCCGGCTCGCCGAAGCGCTCGGCGCGGCCCGCGAGGGGCTGCGGGCCCCGGCAGGCGAACTCCCCGGCGAGGAAGCGGCCCTCACCGCGTTCCGGCAGGCCGGACACGGCACGGGCGCGGACCGGCTCGCCGGCCGTGCCGCCGGCGCCGCCCTGCCCGGCCGCCCCGGTCTGCTGCCCGCCGTCCACCTCGGCTCCGCCCCCGGCGCCCCGGTCCGTCGTCCGCGCTGGAGCCGGCCGGTCCGCTTCGGCCTGGTCGCCTCGCTCGCGGGCTGTGCGCTCGGCGGGGTGGCGGTCGCCGCCGGTACGGGCGTCCTCCCCGGAAGCTTCGGCGGCCAGGGCTCACCCGCGCCCGCCACCTCCGTATCGGCGGCCGCGACCCCGGGGCCGGTGACGTCCGGTGGGCCGACCGACGACCCGGCGTCCCCGGCGGACCCGTCCGCCCCCGACGGGCCGAAGGCGTCCTCCGCGCCCGGGACCCGGGAATCCGGCGGCCCCCGGAAGCCCGAGGGGGCGCACACCGGCGACGTCGGCCGAGGCCCGGACGAGGACCGGCCGGACGGCCAGGACCTCCCGGGCGACCACGGCCGGGAGCAGGCGACCGGGGGCGGCCACGACGCACGCCCCGCCGCGTCCGGCGGGCCCGGTGACGGCGGTACGGACGCCGGGAACTGGTACGAGAAGTCCGTCAAGGCGTGCAAGGCGTTCCGCAACGGAACGCTGGACGACCGGAGCCGACGCCAACTGGTCCGGCTCGCCAAGGGCGAGAAGAACCTGGAACGTTTCTGCGACGACCTCCTCGACGGGAACGGCGACGGTGGCGGAAACGGCGGAGGCGGCGGGAACGGCGGCTCCGGCGGGAACGGCGGCGGTGGCGACGATGACGACGATGACGACGGACCGGGCGGGCCGGACGGCGGTGGCTCCCTGCCACCCGTCTCCTTCAACCCCGTGCCCCGGTCCGCCCCCCTCCCGGAGGCAGAGGCGGGGGCAGGGGTGAGCGCCGGTTCTCCGGCGCTTCCGGAGAGCGGCGGCCCGGCCTCCGTACGCGCCCGCTGAACCGGGTGCACGCCTCCGTCCGGGGGCCCGGACCGCCAGGTGTGACGTTTTTTCGATGCCGGGCGCAGTACAGAGTGCCGACTGGTCATCGGCCGCGCGACGAGCCGGGGTTCCCCCCGTACCTTCGGCTCAGCGCATCGGCGCGGGCGGGGCACGTTCCCCCGGTCCCGCCCGCGCCCTCTCCCACCACCGCGCCGCTCCGGCCGCTCCGGCCCGGCCGCGCCGCTCCGGCCGCTCCGGCCCGGCCGCGCCGCTCCGGCCGCCCGGCCCGGATCACCAGGAGACGACGACCTTGTCGCCGTTCTTCACCTGGTCGAACAGGGCCGCGACCTTCTTCTTGTCCCGGACGTTGACGCAGCCGTGCGACGCGCCGCCGTAGCCGTTGGCCGCGAAGTCGGCGGAGTAGTGCACCGCCTGGCCGCCGCTGAAGAACAGGGCGTACGGCATCGGGGTGTCGTAGAGCGTGGACACATGGTCCCGGGACTTCCAGAACACCTCGAACACGCCCTCGCGGGTGGGCGTGTACTCCGAGCCGAAGCGCACGTCCATCGCGGAGACGACCCGGCCGTCGATCATCCACGCCAGGGTCCGGCTCTTCTTGCTGATGCACAGGACCCGGCCCGTCAGGCAGCGCTTGTCCGGCGCGGCCACCGGCCGCTCGGTCGGCGGGCGCAGCTCGGCGGCGGTCGGCGGCCGGGTCATCGCCAGCAGCCGCCTCCACGTCGCCTCGTCGGTGCTGCCGGTGGTCGCGAAGCCCCGTTTGGCTTGGAACGACCGTACGGCGTCGGCGGTGACGGAGCCGTAGTACCCGGTGGGGTTGCGCCCGAAGTGGCCGATCTGCCGGAGCCGGGCCTGGAGCTCCCGTACGCGGTCGCTCTCGGAGCCGGTCCGCATCAGCACGCGCGGCGGCGGGGCGGCGCTCGGCTCCGGAGCCGGCCGGGCGGTCGCCGGGGCCGGGGCGGCGGTGGGCGCCGAGGGGGCGGGCGGCGGCGCGGTGCTCGGCTTCGCGGGCGCGGGGGACACGGGGGAGGGGGCGGCGGGGGGCGTGGCGGCCCGGGCGGCCGGCGGCGGCGCGTCCTGCACCCCGGTGGCGGCTCCCGGTTCGCACCCGGTGGCGAGGGCGGCCACCGCGACGGCCGACACGGCGGCGATCCGACGGGCCCGGGAACGCCGGGCGTTCCCCGGCCCCGGCGCGGCCGGGGCTCCCGTACCCGTCCCGTCCGGTTCCGGGGCAGGCGCCGCGGCCACCGGTCGTGCGCGTCCCGCGCCCGTGTCCGGTCCCCCGCGGTCCGGCCCCCTCGCTCCCCGGCCGCCCCACCCGTCGCTCGTCTCCGCCATCGCTCCGCCCCCTGGCTCACCCGTCGGTCCGGTGCCTCCCTGTACGGATTCCCGCCCGGCCCGGTCCCCGAATCCTCCGCCGTACGCGAGCGGCGCGTCCAGCCCCGGGGGCGCGCACCCCGGTGATTCCGGCCGGGTCCGGCCTGCCGGGAAACGTCCTCCGCCGCCCGCGCGGAGGGAGGCGCACCGCCCGGTGAAACCCCCGGGCGGCCTCCGGGGCGGGCATGCGAGACTCCGTCCATGCTGGGTGTCACCGATCTTCCGACGTACCTCGCCGGTCTGGCGCTGATCGTTCTCCTGCCGGGGCCGAACTCGCTGTACGTGCTCTCCGTCGCCGCCCGGCGCGGCGTGCGCACCGGCTACACGGCCGCCGCGGGCGTCTGGACGGGGGACGCCGTGCTGATGACGCTCTCCGCGCTCGGCGCGGCCTCCCTGCTCCAGACCACGCCCCTCCTCTTCGCGATCGTCAAGTACGCGGGTGCGGGCTATCTGACCTGGATGGCCGTCGGGATGCTGCGGGCGGCCGTCGCGCTGTGGCGCGAGAGGCACCGGCGTACGGCGGAGCTGGTGGAGTCGGTCGAGGCAGCCGGAGCGGCCGGGACCGCCGGGGCGGCGGAGACCGCGGGGACTTCCGGGACCGCGGCCGGGCCGGTCGAGAAGCCCTACCGCCGGGCGCTGTTGGTCAGCCTGTTCAACCCGAAGGCGATCCTCTTCCTGATCTCCTTCTTCGTGCAGTTCGTCGACCCCGGCTACGCCTACCCGGCCCTGTCGTTCCTGCTCCTCGGCACGCTGCTCCAGCTCGCCAGCTTCGCGTACCTCTCGGTGCTGATCTTCGGCGGCACCCGCCTGGCTGCCGCCTTCCGCCGCCGCAAGCGGCTGTCGGCGGGGGCCACTACGGCGGCCGGCGTCCTCTTCCTCGGCTTCGCCGCCAAGCTCTCGCTCACCAGCGTGTAGCGGGAGCGGGAGCGGGAGCAGCGGCCGGGACGGTGGGGCGGCGGGGCGCGCGCCGCCCCGGCGGTGCATCGGGGCGGCTTGGGTGGGGAGGTCTCGCCCGTCCTCGGGCGTGAGACGGCGGGAGCGCGGTGCGGAGAGCTGAAACGCCGTTCGCGGCGTCGCCCGCTGAGAACGGCCGTCCGGCCGGCGCGGGCCCGACAGGTGTCCGGCCAGGGGTGCTCATGGGGAAGGGGCTGGGGGAGCGCGCCCGCGCGCTCCCCCAGCCCCTTCTTCTCGCGGGCCTACCAGATGCTGGAGAACCCCAGCCGCAGCCGCTCCTCCTCGTTGGCCACGTCCAGCGCCCCGCTCCGCACCCGTGACGCCTCCTGCGAGGTCAGGGCACGGCCGAAGAGGCGGAGGTCGTCCAGGCCGCCGCGGAAGAGCTCCGTGACGCCGGCCGGCTGGTTCGGGAAGTCCGGGCGGGCGCCGATGTGGACGGAGAACTCGGCGGGCGGGGTGAGGGAGCCCGACGGGGCCGCCGCGCCGAACTCCTGGCCGCCGTCCACGGAGAGGCTCAGCCGCCCCGCCTGGCGCTTGAGGACCGCGTGGTGCCACAAGCCGTCGTTGTACGAGGAGGCGGTCTTCACCTCCGCGTACTCCGTCCCCGTGTCGATCGCCGCCCGGAGGGTTCCCCTGCCCGGCTCGGCGCGCAGCCAGAACTGGCGGACACCGGAGCCCATCCCGTACGCCCAGACGATGGGCAGCGCCCCCGTCGTGGCGGTGTGGCGGAACCAGGCCGTGAAGGTGAAGTCGCCCGCGCCCAGGCGCAGCGAGTCCGAGCAGGAGACCAGGCGCAGGTAGTCGTCCTGGCCGTCGAAGGTCATGGCCTTGCCGCTGCCCCGGCTGCCGAGCTGGGCGCCGCCGTGGACCAGGGCGTGGTTGCCGTACCCGTTGGGGCCGGTGTCCGAGGTGCGGGGCAGCCGCAGTTCGCGCCGGTCCGCGTCGAGCTGGGCCTCGGTGAACGCGGTGAAGACGAGGTCGCTGTGCGGGATGTTCCCGGCGCTCTCGTAGAGCACCCCGATCGTGCCCGAGGGCAACAGGGCCAGGTCGGAGTAGCCGGAGCGGCCCGGCGCCACCACCGTGCCCGCCGTCTGCCAGGTCCTGCCCTCGTCGTAGGAGGAGCGGATGGCCAGCTCGCGGCGGTCCTCCAGGGTGTGGGGGCCGAGGCGTGAGGGCGAGGAGAACAGGAGCCGGTCCTGCGCCGCGCCCGACTCCTTCGCGTGCAGACGCAGCAGCGATCCGGAGACCGGCGGGGCGTCGAGGCCGGACACGGGGGAGAACGGGGCGTCGAAAGTGGTCCCGCCGTCCGTGCTGGTGGCGGCCATCCGGTGGTCCTCGGTGTCGCAGCGGGCCGAGCTGCGGGCGTTGACGTACACGCCTCCGCCGGTCGTCTCGGCGACGGACAGCTCGGCCGGGAACGCGGAGGCGGTCCGGTCGACCGCCGCCTGCGCGCCCAGGGACCAGGTCAGTCCGCCGTCGTCGCTGATGTACAGCTGGCCGCCCGCCCGGCCGTCCGTCGTCGTGAAGTCGCCCGGAACGACCAGCCTGCCCCGGTGCGGGCCGCCGGTGAGCTGGATGCCGTGACCGGGGCCCGTGGAGATCCATCCCCGGTCCGCCGGCTTCAGGTGGGCGAGCGGGGGGCCCTCCGTCCACGTGGCGCCCACGTCCACACTGTGCGCGACCCGCAGGCTCCGGGGCCCGCGGACCGGCTTGCTCGGCGTGCCGCTCCAGCCGCCGGTCGCGTACAGCAGCGACACCCGCCCGGTCGCCGCGTCCACGACCGGCGACGGGTTTCCGTGCGCGTCCTCGTCGGCCGCACCGGCCACCACCGTCAGCGGGCCCCAACTCCGTCCGCCGTCCGTGGACTTCCGCATCACGATGTCGTTGTGGCCGATGTCGCTACAGGTGGCCACCCGCCCCTCGGCGAAGGCCAGCAGAGCGCCCGAGGGCGTGGCGACGAGTGCGGGGATGCGGAAGCAGCGGTAGCCCTCGCTGTCCGCCTTGAAGGGGGTCGTGACCGCCGCCGGCACGGCCACCGCGGGGGAAGCGGGGGCGCCGAGGGCCGTGGCCGCCAGCGCCAGCGCGAGGGCGGCCGTGGTCGCGCGGGTTCTTCGGCGGCGGTGGTGGCTCAGGAGAAAAGCCGCGGGTCGTCGGGGCAGGCGCATGGTGTCCGTCCTCGTGTTGGTGTCGGCATCGGTGGACCGGAGGAGGCCCGGCGGCGCGGGCGAGCCCGGACCGGCGGAGGCCCTGCGGAGCCACGACCGGACCGGGCGTACCGGGCAGGCACGCCCGCGCGGTCCGCTCGGGTACGCCCGCCCGGTCCGCTCGGGCGCGGCCGGGATCGCTCAGGCTCGGAACGCTGTCTGCCGGGCCCGCCGGCTCTGCTCCGTCATCATCCGCTTCAGGCGGGGACCGACCGGCTTCTCGACCCAACGGTGCATCAGGTGGGCGAGGAGCAGGATCAAGACCACCGTCGCGATCAGCGTCAGCTGCGGCGGTATGTGCAGGCCCCGGTTCAGGACCCGGATCACGAACCAGCCCAGGTGCTCGTGGAGCAGGTAGAAAGGGTAGGTCAACGCCCCCGCGAACGTCAGCCACCGCCGGCCGGCCCAGCGCAGCCACCCCAGCGCCACGGCGGCCACCGCGAGGAAGGAGAGGGTCACGATCAGCTGGATCACATAGGGGGAGCGGTCGAACGCGCCCTCCGCGCCCGGATGCCACAGGGCCATGACGGAGTACCGCTGCCCCAGCAGCCAGCTGACCAGCACGATCCCCCAGAGCAGCAGGTCGCTCCCGTGCCGGTGGATCAGGTAGAGCGCGAGGCCGGCGATGAAGTACGGCGCGTGGTCCCGCATCACCAGGGCGTCGGTCAGCGGATGGTCGGCGATCCGGGCGAAGGCGCCCGCCAGCGTCCAGCCGCAGCAGAAGACGACGACCCGGCGGTAGGTGACCCCGCGCCAGACGACGAACACGGCGAACAGCACGTAGAAGCGCAGCTCCACCCAGAGCGTCCAGCACACCCCGAGGACCCGGTCCACGCCCAACGGCTGCTGGAGCATCGTCAGGTTGACCAGGAATGCGTCGGGGCGCAGCGGCTCCACGACCACCGGCAGCAGGACGGCCGCCGCGGTGACGACGACGATCGCCGCCCAGTACGCCGGATAGAGGCGGGCGACGCGGGAGCGGAAGAAGTCGCCGACCGAACGGCCCCAGCTGCTCATGCAGATGACGAACCCGCTGATGATGAAGAAGAGCTGCACCCCCAGGCTGCCGTACGTGGCGAACGACGACAGCGTCGGGAACAGGTGCGCCGGCGACTGCCCCCAGGACTCGGCGACCGGGCCTTCCTTGCCCGCGTAGTGGTAGAGGCAGACCATCAGCGCGGCCAGGATGCGCAGCCCGTCCAGGGCCGCCAGCCGGCTCCGCTCCTTCGGCGGCGGGGCCGCCCGCACCGGCTCGGCGGGCCGGCCCTCCTGGGCCGGGAGTGTCGCCGTACCCGCCCGCTCGCCCGTCATGCCCGCTCCTCCGGTCGTCTCCCGGCCCGTCCCGCCGGTCGTTCCCGGGACCGTTCCCCCGCTCATCTCCCCGCCCTCTCAGCCGCGCGTGCCGCGGACACGGGGGAGCCGCTGTTCCGCGCCCCGCTTCCAGGCGGCGGCCTGCCGGGCGATCCTGCGGACCGTCGCGTTGCGCGGGATGAAGTCGAACTGCGCCGGAAGGGCCCCCGGCAGCGCGAGCGCGGTGAGACGGCGGCGGCGGAAGTACGGGGACGACGCCGAGGCCGGATGCGCGGCGAGGTACTCCTCGGCGGCGGGCCGCAGCCGCGGGTAGATCTGCGGCTGCATGGCGAATCCGACCGCCGTGACCAGGCCCGACAACTCCGCGCGCACCCGGTCCTCGTCCGGCAGCCGCCACGAGGTGACCGCCTCCCGGTCCTCCAGGGCGGGCAGCAGGGCGTCGACGATCGTGACCGGGACGCGGTTGCTGTTCTGGTACGGGGTCAGCGCGGCGAGCAGTTCCCTCGTGCCGACCCGTGCGACGGGAATCCCGTAGAACGTCGCGGCGGTCAGCAGCGCGGTGGAGAACGCGCCCACGACGAGCGCCGGACGCGTCCGCTCGTACACCACCTCGGCGATCACCGGGGAGTCCAGCACGGTGAGGCCGGCGCCGAGCCGCGCGGCCTCCTCCTCCAGCGCGCGCGACCAGCTCACCGGGGCGGCGGGGTGCGGCTTGAAGACCACCTGCGTGTGGCCGAGCGCGACCGTGCCGCGCAGCATCCGCAGGTGCAGTTCCTGCTCCTCGTCGGCGGTCAGGACGTCGATGGCGGAGAGGTACTGCCCGAGGAGCAGGGCCGGCGCGTCCGCGGGGGCGGCGTACTCCTCGGCGGACGCCGCGAGTTCGCCCAGGACCTTGAGGAACTCGGCGGTCGGCACGACCTCCGGCTCGACGTCGAACTCGGTCATCAGCAGCGGCCGCAGCCCCGGCACCAGGTCCAGGTGGAGCAGGCGCTGCACGCGGGTGCCGATCAGCGGATCGATCTTGCTGCGGGTGGGCCCGTAGCTCATCAGCCCGTCCGCGTAGAGGTGGATCGGGCTCTCGCCGAAGACCTTGGCCACGGCGCTGGACGGATTGGCCTGGATGGACTCGCAGGCGATCTCCACCGGTCCGTCGCCCAGTCCCCACGCCAGCCGCAGGTACCGCTCCCAGAGCAGGGCGTCCTGCTCGCGGGGGAACCAGCCGGCCGGGTGGAACGGCCTGATGAACGCGTTCCACGAGTGGACCTCGTCGAACTCCGTCCGCAGTGATCCGAATCCGGCCATCCGGTCGAGCGGGGTGCCCACCTCGGGGGCGGGGGAGGTGTCACTGACGATCAGCAGCCGGCGGTGCTCGGCGCGCGGGCCGAACTGGCCGGCCCGGATCGCCGCGGTCACCGTCGCCGCGGCGTACTGGGAGGCCGCGAAGAAGAGCTGGGTGGAACGGATGGCAGACATCAGGCGCGGGCTCCGGAGGCGGCGGCAGGTGTGACGGCGGGGGCGGGCTCTGTGCCGGGACGGCGGCGCACCCGGCGGAGCAGGGCGGCGCGCCGGTCGCCCAGGGAGCGGAGGGTCTCGTCGAGCAGCTCGGCGGGGAGCCTGCGCAGGGCGGTGGCGCTCATGGTGCGCAGCGTCCGCGCCACGGCCGGTTCGAACCGCTCGATGGAACCGAGGTGGTGGGCCATGACCGCGCAGTACGTCCGCACGGCCTTCGGCAGCAGGATGTCCGCGTCACGATCCTGCGACGTCTCCGCGATGACCTGGTCGAACGCCCGGATGAAATCGAGCTGTCGGACATCGCCGATCTGGGTGAGCGAGGAAGCGACCCCGCGCCGGTAGAAGAGGCCGAGCAGCCCGACCGCGGCGAAGCTCTCCGCCTCCCGGTGCAGCCGCCATATCCACGGCCGGTCCTCGGCGGTGCGCAGGCCGTCGGTGAAGTGCAGCAGCCCCCGGTCGAGGAGGCGGCGGTGGTAGATGCCGGCCCACGCGTACGGATAGTCCACCGACGTGGTGCGGTCGACGGGGAGGATCACCGAGCGCGGGCTGAGCACCACGTTCCGCAGCCCGTGCGGCACCCGGTGCACCGTCCGCGTACGGCCGGTGGCCTGGACGTGGTCCGTGCGGACGAAGTCGCACTCCAGCCGCTCGGCCGCGGCGACCAGGTCCGCGAAGTAGCCGGGGGCCAGCCAGTCGTCGCCGTCCAGGAAGGTCAGATATTCCCCGCCCGCCGCGTCCAGGCCGGTGTTCCTGGCCGTGGCCAGACCGCCGTTGCGCTCATGGACGATCACCCTTGCGCCGGGAATGTCCTTCCCGGCGCGCTGGAGGATCTCGGCCGTCCCGTCGGTCGACCGGTCGTCGACGAGGAGGAACTCGAAATCGTCGCGGGCGTTGGCACGCAGGCTTCTGAGGGTGTCGGGCGCATATGTCTGCACGTTGTAGAACGGCACGATGACGGAGAGCTTAACCACCCGCATCACGCTAGTCGGAAGCCCGCCACATTCCTTGTCCCGAGAAAGTACTGCGCGTGAACGATGAATGTCCGAACGGTGAAGTGGATCGAATGCGACGGTAGTTGACCCGTCCGGCCTGCCGATTCCCCAAGCGTCGGCCGCCTGTTAACCGTTTGTTGCTGTCGTGTTGGGCCGCTCATCGAAATGCCTTCCTAATTTCTGGGGTGTGCCCCCACGTACCAGCCCTCAGGCCGATCAGGCCGAAATCCCCGCCGCGCCCCGACCGGTGCTGCGGGTCGCCGTCCTCGCCGATTCCGACACCCGGTGGAAATGGGGCGCGCTCACCGCGCGCCGCCTGACCGCCGAGTCCGGTGGGCGGGGCGCGCGACCCGTCGAGGTCAGCGGGCTGCTGCTGCGCGGCCGGGCCACACCGACGCCCCGCCAGCTCGCGGAGGTCGGAGAGGTCGGGATCGACGCCGGCCGGGTCCGCGAGGTCACCGCCGTCGAGTTCCTGCACACCGTGCGAGCCGAGGCGTACGACGTCGTCGTCCTCGCCCTCGTCGGCGGCGGCGTCCAGGCCGTGCTGCACGGCCTGGCCGCCCTGGACCTCCCGCGCCGGCCCGTCGTCGTCACCGGGTACGTCGGCGTCGTCTACGAGAAGCTGGCCGACGGGCTGCTGCTGCGCCACGGCGCGGACGTCGTCCTCGCCAACTCGGCGCACGACGCGGAGCGCTTCCGCGCGGTCTACGAGGGGGTGGGCGCCGACGCCTCGGCGGTCACCGAGGCGGCGCTGCCCTTCCTCGGCGGAACCCCGTACCGCCCCGAAGAGGGCCGCGACACCGTGGTGTTCGCCGCCCAGCCCTCCGTACCGGCCACCCGCGCCGACCGTACGTACCTGCTGCGCCGGCTCGTCGAGCACGCCCGGCTGCACCCGCGCCGCGAGGTGCTGCTGAAGCTGCGCTCCAAGCCCGGCGAGCACACCACGCACATCGAGGAGCTGCCCTACCAGAAGCTCGCGCAGCGGCTGCCCGGCGGGCTGCCGCCCAACTTCCGCCTGGTGTACGGGCACATGGGCGAGGTCCTGGACCGCACCGACCTCCTGGTCACGGTCTCCTCGACCGCCGCCCTGGAGTCGCTGCACCGCCGCATCCCCACCGCGATCCTCACCGACCTCGGCGTCCGCGAGCCGCTCGGCAACCACCACTTCGTCGGCTCCGGCCTCCTCACCTCCTGGGACCGGCTCGACGGCGGGACGCGGCCCCGGCCGGACCCGGAGTGGGTGGCACGGCAGGGCGTCGCCGCCGACGGCTCGTACGGCACCGCCTACGACACCGCCCGCGCCAAGGTCTCCGCCCTCCTCGACGGCGGCGAACTCCCGCCGCTCACCCCCTACTACACGCCCGCCACCGCCCCCGGCTACCTCCCCGGCATCCTGCGCCGCCACCACCTGGCCCCCGACGGCACGCCCCTCCCCGGCGCCGCCGCACCGCAGGAGCCGGGCCGGGTCCGGGGCGCGGTCCGCGAGACCGTCCGCAACGCGGCCCGCGGCGCCTACCGGCAGGGCGTCCAGCGCGTCGCCCCGGTGATCCGCCGGATGGGGGAGCTGTGACCACCACGTCAGCCACCGCCACCACCCCAGGAGCAGCGATGCAGCCGCCCCCGACCCCGACCGTCGTCGCCGTGATCCCCGCCCGCGGCGGATCCAAGGGCGTCCCCGCCAAGAACCTCGCCGAGGTCGGCGGCATCCCCCTGGTCGCCCGCGCCGTCCGCGCCGCGCTCGCCGCCCCCGAGGTCACCGACGTCGTCGTCACCACCGACGACGGGGCCATCGCCGAGGCCGCCCGCACCGCCGCCGCCGACCTCCGGGCCGCCCACCGGCTGCACTGCGTCGAGCGCCCCGCCGCCATCGCGGGCGACACCGCCACCAGCGAAGCGGCCGTCCTCCACGCCCTGGACGTCTACGAGGCCGAACGCGCCAGGACCGTCGACGTGGTCCTCCTCGTCCAGTGCACCAGCCCCTTCGTCTCCCGCGAGGACATCGACGGCGTGGCCCGGGCGGTCGCCCACGAGGGCGCGGACACGGCCGTCACGGTCGCCCCGTTCCACGGTTTCGTCTGGCGCGACGGGCACGCGGTCGAGGAGGGCACGTACGGCGTCAACCACGACAAGTCCGTACGCCCCCGCCGCCAGGACCGCCCCCAGGACCTCCTGGAGACCGGCGCCGCCTACGCGATGGACGCGGCGGGCTTCCGTACCCACCGCCACCGCTTCTTCGGCCACACCGCCCTCGTCCGCACCGACCCGGCGCGGGTGCTGGAGATCGACGACCCGCACGACCTGGCCCGTGCCCGCGCGCTCGCCCCGCTCCTGGACCCCTCCCCGCTGCCCTCCCTCGCGGACGTGGACGCGGTCGTCCTGGACTTCGACGGCACCCAGACCGACGACCGGGTCATGGTCGACTCGGACGGCCGCGAGACCGTCGCCGTGCACCGGGGCGACGGGCTGGGCATCGCCGCGCTGCGCAGGGCCGGCGTGCCGCTCCTGATCCTCTCCACCGAGCAGAACCCGGTGGTCGCCGCCCGCGCCCGCAAGCTCCAGGTCCCCGTCCTGCACGGCATCGACCGCAAGGACGAGGCCCTGAAGCGGTGGTGCGACGAGCACGCCATCGCCCCCGAGCGGGTCCTCTACGTCGGCAACGACGTCAACGACCTGCCCTGCTTCTCCCTCGCCGGCTGGCCCGTCGCCGTCGCGAGCGCCCACGACTCGGTCCGCGCGGCAGCGCGCGCCGTCACGACCACCCCCGGCGGCTACGGCGCCATCCGCGAGATCGCGGCCTGGCTGCTGGGCCCCACGCTGACCACCACTCCCACCCCCACCGTTCCCACCACGTAAGGAAGCACCACCATGACCAGCACCTCCCGCCTGCGCACCTTCGGCACCCGCACCGCCGGCCCCGGCCACCCCGTCTACATCACGGGTGAGATCGGCATCAACCACAACGGCGACCTCGACAACGCCATCGCGCTGATCGACGCCGCCGCCGAAGCCGGCTGCGACGCCGTCAAGTTCCAGAAGCGCACCCCGGAGATCTGCACCCCGCGCGACCAGTGGGACATCGAGCGCGACACCCCCTGGGGCCGGATGACGTACATCGACTACCGCCACCGCGTCGAGTTCGGCGAGGCCGAGTACACCGCCATCGCCGAGCACTGCGCCGAGCGCGGCATCGACTGGTTCGCCTCCCCGTGGGACACCGAGGCCGTCGCCTTCCTGGAGAAGTTCGACGTCCCCGCCCACAAGGTGGCCTCCGCCTCGCTCACCGACGACGAGCTGCTGCGCGCCCTGCGCGCCACCGGCCGCACGGTCATCCTCTCCACCGGTATGTCCACCCCGAAGCAGATCCGCCACGCGGTCGAGGTCCTCGGCAGCGACAACATCCTGCTCTGCCACGCCACGTCGACGTACCCGGCCAAGGCCGAGGAGCTGAACCTCCGGGTCATCAACACCCTCCAGCAGGAGTACCCGAACGTCCCGATCGGCTACTCCGGCCACGAGACCGGCCTCCAGACCACCCTCGCCGCCGTCGCGCTGGGCGCCACCTTCGTCGAGCGCCACATCACCCTGGACCGCGCCATGTGGGGCTCCGACCAGGCCGCCTCCGTCGAGCCGCAGGGGCTGGCCCGCCTGGTCCGCGACATCCGCACCATCGAGCAGTCGCTCGGCGACGGCGTCAAGAAGGTGTACGAGTCCGAGCTCGGCCCGATGAAGAAGCTCCGCCGCGTCGCGGGCGTCGTCGCCGAGACCGAGAACGCGCCGGCCCCCGAGCCGGTCGCGGTCTGAGCGCCGACCGGTGAACCTCGCCTTCGTCGAGAGCCCGGTCCAGCTCCTGAACGTCCTGGAGTGGGTTCACACCCAAGGGGGAGACGATCCGGCCGCCACCACGGTCGTCGTCCTCCCCCCGGTCGACCCGATGTCGCGCGGTCAGCTGCGCCGGATGGCGGAGCTGGCCCGCGACGAGGGCATCACGGTCCGCTGGCAGGAGGCGCGCGGCGATTCCGGCGCGCCCCTGAAGGCCCTGCGCGCCCTGGCGGGCCTGGTCCGGCGCGCGGACCACATCGTGATCGGCGACCCGTTCTCCCGGTACGTCCAGCTCCTGCTGACCCTGGTCCGCGCCGACCGCCTCACGGTGGTCGACGACGGCACGGCCACCATGGAGTTCGTCGCCCAGCTGGCCCGGGGCGAGCGGCTGACGCGCTGGCACCGCCGGGGCCGCACCGGACCGCGCGAACTGGTCCTGGCCCCGGTCACCGCCACCGCCCGCCGCCGCTTCACCCCGACGGAACACCACACGGTCGAGGTGTTCACCGCGATGCCGGTCGAGGCTCCGCCCGGCATCGCGGTCACCCCGAACACCTTCGCCTGGACCCGGGCCCGCTTCGGTCCGCCGAGCGTGGGTAGGGGGGCGGACCTGGTCGGCACCTCCCTGGTCGAGACGGGCGTCGTCGACCCCGTCCCGTACCAGGAGGCGGTCGCCTCCCTGGCCCGCGCCCACGGGGCCACCCGCTACTTCGCCCACCGCCGCGAGTCCGCCGAGAAGCTCCACGCCCTGGAAGCCGCCACCGGCCTGGAGATCGTCCGCCCCGACCTCCCCCTGGAACTGATCGCCCGCCGCGGCCCCATCGGCCGCACGATCGTCAGCTTCCCCTCCACGGTCGTCCACACCCTCCCGCTCGCCCTGGCCGGCACGGGCGTGAACGTCGCGGTCTGCGACATCGCCCCGGAATGGCTCCGCACCACGGCCTCCCCGCGCGCCCAGGGCTTCCTGAGCGGCGTCACGGAGACGGCGCGGGGGGTGCAGCGGCTGTCGTCGGTGGCCCGCGCGTAGGGCGTCCGCCCGGGGTCAGGGCCGGTCCGTGCGGGAGAGGACTCCGACGACGGTGTCCGAGAAGGGCTCCCGCTCGGTCCGGGGGATCGGCACCTCCACCAGCCGGCCGTCGTGGAGCATCCACATCCCGAAGCAGTCGTCGTCCTCGTCGCGTATCAGGACCTGTACGGACCACGGGTCGGGCCAGGGCAGCGATTCCAGATGGGCCATGAGCCCCGTCCAATTGCGGCGGATGAACTGGACGATCCAGACGTAGCACTCCTCGGAGGAGGACCCGGAACCGTGGAACATGCCGTCGTCCACCCGGTTGAAGCACTGGTGCCACTCTCGGTTCCCGTCCGGCCGGGTGAGGGGTTCCATGACCTCTTCGGCGCCCCGCGCCACCACGATGACCTCGGTGAATCTGCTCATGGCGGTCAGTGTCGCAGCCGTCGTCGGACCCCCCTGCGCAAGAGGAAGCGGTATACCCGCAACCCCCCTCAGCCACACGTCCCCGCGCGGACTTTGTTCCCCTGCACGGCTGAAATTTCGCTGATCCCTGGCCAGTTGGGGGGCCGAGGGGCCTACGCTTGATCAGGTGAACCACGTGAAGTCCCGCGCCCCCCGCCCCCACGACCTGCCCGACGCCGAGCAGCCGGGGGGAGGCGGTCTGCCGGGGCGGCTCCCGGACGAGCTCCGTGCCGAGCTGATCGCCTTCCGCCGGGACCTGCACATGCACCCCGAGCTGGGCAACCAGGAGTTCCGTACCACCGCCGCCGTCAAGGACCGGCTGGAGAAGGCCGGGCTCAAGCCGCAGGTCCTCCGGGTCGGGACCGGGCTCATGTGCGACGTGGGGGAGTGGGACGGGGCGACGCCGATGCTGGCGTTGCGGGCGGACATCGACGCGCTGCCGATCCCGGACACCAAGGCCGGCGTGCCCTACCGGTCCACCGTGCCCGACCGGGCGCACGCCTGCGGCCACGACGTGCACACCACCACCGTCCTCGGCGCGGGCCTGGTGCTCGCCGAACTCGACCGGCAGGGGCTGCTGCCCAACGCCGTGCGGCTGATCTTCCAGCCCGCCGAGGAGGTCCTGCCCGGCGGCGCGGTCGACGCGATCGAGTCCGGGGTGCTGGAGGGCGTCGGCCGGATCATCGGCGTGCACTGCGACCCGAAGGTGGACGTCGGGCGGATCGGGCTGCGGATCGGGGCCATCACCTCGGCCTGCGACCGGCTGGAGGTCTCCCTCGACGGCCCCGGCGGCCACACCGCCCGCCCGCACCTGACCACCGACCTGGTCACCGCCGCCGCCCGGATCGCCGTGGACGTGCCCGCGCTGCTCGCCCGCCGGGTCGACGCCCGCTCCGGGCTCGCGCTGACCTGGGGCCGGCTGGAGGCCGGGCACGCCCCCAACGTCATCCCGCAGCACGCCGAGCTGTCCGGCACCGTCCGCTGCCTGAACCTGGACGCCTGGCGCGAGGCCCCCGACCTGGTGCACGCCGCCGTGGACGAGGTGGCCGGAATGCACCGGGCCAAGACCGTGATCAATTACGTACGGGGCGTGCCGCCCGTGGTGAACGACGCCGAGTCCATCGGGCTGCTGGACGCCGCGATGACCGAGCGCCGCGGTTCGTACGCGATCGAGGACACCGAGCAGAGCCTGGGCGGGGAGGACTTCTCCTGGTACCTGGAGCAGGTCCCCGGCGCGATGGCCCGCCTCGGCGTCCGGACGCCGGGTGACACGCGCGGGCTCGATCTGCACCGCGGCAACTTCGACGTGGACGAAGAGGCCATCACCGTGGGCGTCGAGCTGTTCACCGCCGCGGCGCTGCTCGACGGGAAGCGTTAGCGGAGCGTTGACGCGGTCTTCGCGGGCCGTTCGTGGACCCGCGGGGCCGCTTCTGTTCACGACGATCCGATAACGGCTTCCGTACGTGCTCTTATCTGACATCTACGCGCGTTACGATCGCCGCGAAACCAGCGCCGGAAGAGGCGCTTCGGTCAGGTTTGAAGGAGCCTCCCTTGCGCCGGATCACCAGGATCACCACCGTGGGCATTGCGTCCGCGGCGCTTGCACTCAGCGTCACCGCCTGTGGCGGGAAATCGTCGTCGGACGCGGGTTCCGGCAAGGACGGCGACAAGGCCGCCATCGCGTACGACATCGGCGGTCGCGGCGACCAGTCGTTCAACGACGCCGCCTACGCCGGCCTCGCCAAGGCGGAGAAGGACCTCGGCATCAAGGGCAGCGAGGCCGAGCCCTCCGACGGGGAGGGCGACGCCGACAAGGTCCAGCGCCTCACCGAGCTGGCCCGCTCCGGCAACAACCCGGTGATCGGCGTCGGCTTCGCCTACGCCCCCGCCATCAAGAAGGTCGCGCCGAAGTTCCCGAAGACCACCTTCGGCATCATCGACGACGCCTCGGTGACCGGCGACAACATCGCCAACATCGTCTTCAACGAGGAGCAGGGCTCCTACCTCGCCGGCGTCGCCGCCGCCAAGGTCACCAAGACGAAGACGATCGGCTTCATCGGCGGTGTCGAGACCCCGCTGATCAAGAAGTTCGAGGCCGGGTTCGCCCAGGGCGCCAAGGACACCGACCCCTCGGTCAAGGTCCTCCCGCAGTACCTGACGCAGCCGCCGAACTTCGACGGCTTCTCCAAGCCCGACCTCGGCAAGGCCGCCGCCCAGGGCCAGCTCGACAAGAAGGCCGACGTGATCTACTCGGCCGCCGGTCTGGCCGGCTCCGGCGCCATCGAGGCCGCCTCCAAGGCGGGCAAGTGGAACATCGGCGTCGACTCCGACCAGTACCAGCAGAAGGGCCTCGCGGCCTACAAGGAGTCCATCCTCACCTCCGTCACCAAGGACGTCGAGGACTCCGTGTTCAACCTGATCAAGTCGGTCAAGGACGGCAAGCCGACCACCGGTGAGATCCGCTACGGCCTGGACAAGGACGGCGTCGGCCTGTCGATGTCCAACCCGGCGTTCGCCAAGATGACCGACGTCATCGCGGCCGTCGACAAGGCCAAGCAGGAGATCATCGACGGCAAGATCACCGTCAAGACCGCTCCGTAAGCGGTTCGGCGCCTTCCGCCGCACGGCTGGTTTCCCCGGGCCCTGTCCGTCCCCGCCCCGCTCCGCGGGCCGGTGGACGGACAGGGCCCCGGGCCCGCCCCGCCCGGCGCACCGGCTCCCGCACCACCGTCCCGCGCGACCGGACCGCGAAGGTCCCGCGCGACCCCACGAAGAAGTTCCGCCTCTCGCCGTGCTCTCCCACCCCGGCCCGGGCCCCGCGTCCGGACCGTGACGTGCACCCCGTGTTTCACGATTCGGCAGCGCTACGCGTGTAGACAGCCCTCCGGCGCGATAACTTCACCCCGCCCCTCGGGGGGTGCCCGACACCCCCAGCCCCTCCGCCCCCGCTCCTGTCCGGCCAAGGAGAGTGCGTCATCAACGCGTCCAGCAGCCCCCCTGCCGTAGAACTGCACGGCATCACCAAGCGCTTCCCCGGCGTCGTCGCCAACCACGACATCGACATCACGATCGGCAAGGGCACGGTCCACGCCCTCGTCGGCGAGAACGGCGCCGGCAAGTCCACCCTGATGAAGATCCTCTACGGCATGCAGAAGCCGGACGAGGGCACCATCGCGATCGACGGAGAGCAGGTCTCGTTCTCCAACCCGGGCGACGCCATCGGGCGGGGCATCGGCATGGTGCACCAGCACTTCATGCTCGCCGACAACTTCACCGTCCTGGAGAACGTCGTCCTCGGCGGCGAGAAGCTGTACGGCATCGGCTCCGGCGCCCGGAAGAAGATCAAGGAGATCTCCGACGCGTACGGCCTGGGCATCCGGCCCGACGCGCTCGTGGAGGACCTCGGGGTCGCCGACCGGCAGCGCGTGGAGATCCTCAAGGTGCTCTACCGGGGCGCCCGCATCCTCATCCTCGACGAGCCGACCGCGGTCCTCGTGCCGCAGGAGGTCGACGCCCTCTTCGCCAACCTGCGCGAGCTCAAGGCCGAGGGCCTCACCGTCATCTTCATCTCGCACAAGCTGGGCGAGGTGCTCTCCGTCGCCGACGACATCACGGTGATCCGCCGCGGTACGACCGTGGGCACCGCCGACCCGGCCACCACCACGACCAAGCAGCTCGCCGAGCTGATGGTCGGCAGCGAGCTGCCCTCGCCGGAGACCCGCGAGTCCACCGTCACCGACGTGCCCATGCTGCGCGTGCGGGACCTGGCGCTCACCGTCACCGACCCCGACGGCACCGTCCGCGACGTGCTCGCCGGGATCGACTTCACCATCCACCAGGGCGAGGTCCTCGGCATCGCCGGCGTCGAGGGCAACGGGCAGACCGAGCTGATCGAGGCCCTGATGGGCATGCGCGACCCGGACGGCGGGACCATCACCCTCGACCAGGACGACATCTCGCACGCCCCCACCCGCAGGCGCCGCGAGTCCGGCATCGGGTACATCCCCGAGGACCGCCACCGCCACGGCGTCCTGCTGGACGCCCCGCTGTGGGAGAACCGCATCCTCGGCCACGTCACCGAGAAGCCCAACAGCCGCGGCTGGCTGCTGGACAACAAGGCGGCCCGCACCGACACCGAGCGCATCGTGCGCGAGTACGACGTGCGCACCCCCGGCATCGAGGTCACCGCGGCCTCCCTCTCCGGCGGCAACCAGCAGAAGCTGATCGTCGGCCGCGAGATGAGCCACGCCCCCAAGCTGCTGATCGCCGCCCACCCCACCCGCGGGGTGGACGTCGGCGCGCAGGCCCAGATCTGGGACCAGATCCGCGAGGCCCGCCGCGAAGGGCTGGCCGTGCTCCTGATCTCGGCCGACCTGGACGAGCTGATCGGGCTCTCCGACACCCTGCGCGTCATGTACCGCGGCCGACTGGTCGCCGACGCCGACCCGGCCACCATCACCCCGGAGGAACTGGGCTCGGCCATGACCGGCGCCGCCACCGGTCACCTCGAAAGCCCGGAGGACGAGGCCCGATGAAGAAAATCGACAAGGACCGGCTGATCCTGGGCTTCGCCGGCCCGGTGCTCGCCCTGGTCGTCGCCCTCCTGCTGACGACCGTGGTGCTGCTCGCCTCCGGCCGCAACCCCTTCGAGCCGTACCGGATCATGTTCGAGTCGGCGAGCTACGTCGACGTACAGGTCCTGATCGTCAACCAGGCCGGTACGTACTACCTGGCCGCCCTCGCGGTCGCGGTCGGCTTCCGGATGAACCTCTTCAACATCGGCGTCGACGGGCAGTACCGCCTCGCCGCCATGCTGGCCGCGCTGGTCGGCGCCAGCGTGGACCTGCCCGGCCCGCTGCACATCGCGTTGATCGTGATCGTCGCCATGCTGGTCGGCGCGTTCTGGGCGGGCATCGCGGGCTTCCTCAGGACCACCCGCGGGGTGAGCGAGGTCGTTTCGACGATCATGCTCAACTCGATCGCCACCGCGCTGGTCGCCTGGCTGATCCTGCCGAAGAACTTCGGCGAGCAGCCCGCCGGCTCCAACAACCTCACCACCGGTGAGATCCCGGAGTCCGGCTGGTTCCCCGGGCTGCCGATGGGCGACCAGGCCGGCGAGATCTACGGCTTCACCTTCGTCGCCGCCGGCTGCGGCCTCCTGTACTGGTTCGTGCTCAACCGCACCCGGTTCGGCTTCGACCTGCGGGCCACCGGCGCCAGCGAGAGCGCCGCCCAGGCGTCCGGCGTGGACGCCAAGAAGATGATCCTCACCTCGATGCTGATCTCCGGCGCCGTCGCGGGCCTGGCGGGCATGCCGACCCTGCTCGGCGACACCCACACCTACAGCCTCGACTTCCCCACCGGCGTCGGCTTCACCGGCATCACCATCGCGCTGCTGGGCCGCAACAACCCGCTCGGCATCGCCTTCAGCGCCCTGCTGATCGCCTTCCTGGACAAGTCGTCCGCCTCGCTCGACCAGTACGGGTACGAGAAGGAGATCGCCACGATCATGCAGGGCCTGATCGTGATCTCGGTCGTCGTCTCCTACGAGCTGGTACGCCGCTACGGCGTCCGCCGCCAGCAGCAGAAGGTCGGCGAAGAGCTCGCCGCCGGCCATGCCCTCACGACCGAGAAGGAGGCGGCCCTGTGAGCACCAGCAAAGCCACCGCCGCACGGCCCGCCCCCGTCAAGGGCGGACGCAGCAAACTCTCCCTGCCCGTCGTCCTGCTGATCATCGCGGGGGCGCTCGCCCTCGTCTCGCTGGTGCGCCTGATCAGCGGCGCCGACGACATCACCTCGGTCGGCCAGGTCGCCGGCGCCCTGGAACTCGCCGTCCCGATCGGCCTCGCCGGCCTCGGCGGCCTGTGGGCCGAGCGCGCGGGCGTCGTCAACATCGGCCTCGAAGGCATGATGATCCTCGGCACCTGGTTCGGAGCCTGGGCCGGGTTCCAGTGGGGCCCGTGGATGGGCGTCCTCTTCGGCATCCTCGGCGGCTGCATCGGCGGTCTGCTGCACGCGGTCATCACCGTCACCTTCGGCGTGAACCACATCGTCTCCGGCGTGGCGATCAACATCCTCGCCGTGGGCATCACCCGCTACCTCTCCAACTTCGCCTTCGACGGCGTCCAGGGCGGCTCCTCCAAGCAGTCCCCGCGCGTCGAACCGATCGACAAGATCACCGTTCCGGGCCTCTCGGACTGGTTGCAGGACCTGCAGCAACAGCACTGGTTCCTGGTCTCCGACCTGGCGGGCATCATCGGCGGCCTGGTCACCGGCCTCTCCCTGCTCACCGTCGTCGCCCTGCTGCTGATCCCCGCCACCTGGTGGATCCTGTGGCGCACCCCGTTCGGCCTGCGCCTGCGCTCCTGCGGCGAGTCCCCGGTGGCCGCCGAGACCCTCGGCGTCAACGTGTACAAGTACAAGTACATCGCCGTCACCGTCTCCGGCGGCCTGGCGGGCCTCGGCGGCGCGTTCCTCGCGATCGTCGCCACCGGCATCTACCAGGAGGGGCAGACCGGCGGCCGCGGTTACATCGGCCTCGCCGCGATGATCTTCGGCAACTGGATGCCCGGCGGTATGGCGCTGGGCGCCGGCCTCTTCGGCTTCACCGACAGCCTCAAGCTGCGCGGCGGCGCGGAGAACGTCCACGCGATGCTGCTCCTGCTGGCGATCCTGCTGGTCATCGCGGTGTTCTGGCAGCTGTACCGGAAGAAGTACGTCGCCGCGGTGATCTCGGCGGCCGTCTCGGCGCTGCTGTTCACCTGGTACTTCCTGACCGACCAGGTGCCGAGCCAGTTCGTCGACGCCGCCCCGTACGTCACGACGCTGCTGGTCCTCTCGCTCTCCGCCCAACGGTTGCGGATGCCCAAGGCGGACGGCGTGCCGTACCGCAAGGGGGAGGGCAAGTGACGCCGCCGCCCGCCGAGGGCGGGGCAGCCGCGGTGGTCTTCGGCGCGTCCGACTGGGAGGCCCTGCGGGAGGCGGCGCGGGACGCCATGTCCCGCGCGTACGTCCCCTACTCGGGCTACCCGGTCGGGGTGGCCGCCCGCGTGGACGACGGCCGCACCATCACCGGCTGCAACGTGGAGAACGCCAGCTACGGCCTCTCGCTCTGCGCCGAGTGCGGTCTGGTCTCCGCGCTCCACGCCTCCGGCGGCGGCCGGCTGACCCACTTCACCTGCGTGGACGGCGCCGGGGCGGTCCTGGTGCCGTGCGGCAGGTGCCGACAGCTGCTGTACGAGTTCGGCGGCCCGGAACTCCTCCTGGAGACGCCCGGCGGGCTGCGCACGCTGGACGAGATGCTGCCGCAGGCGTTCGGCCCGCAGCACCTCGGCTGAGCCCGCGCCTCTCTTTCCCGGCGGTGGCCCTTCCTCCCACGGAAGGGCCACCGCTCTTTCCCCTCTCTATGCGCGTAGAGTCATCGAGGACTCTTGCGTACGCACCCGGCCGGAAGGATTCCCATGGACGCCATCTCCGTCATCCGCACCAAGCGGGACCGAGGCGAGCTGACCCCCGAGCAGATCGACTGGGTCATCGACGCCTACACCCGCGGCGAGGTCGCCGACGAGCAGATGTCCGCCCTCGCCATGGCGATCCTGCTCAACGGCATGAACCGCACCGAGATCGCCCGCTGGACCGCCGCGATGATCGCCTCCGGCGAGCGGATGAACTTCGACGCGCTCTCCCGCCCCACCACCGACAAGCACTCCACCGGCGGCGTCGGCGACAAGATCACCCTGCCGCTCGCCCCGCTGGTCGCCGCCTGCGGCGCGGCCGTGCCGCAGCTCAGCGGCCGGGGCCTCGGCCACACCGGCGGCACCCTGGACAAGCTGGAGTCCATCCCCGGCTGGCGGGCCCACCTGTCCAACGCGGAGATGCTGGACGTCCTCGACACCACCGGCGCGGTCATCTGCGCCGCCGGCGACGGGCTCGCCCCCGCCGACAAGAAGCTGTACGCGCTGCGCGACGTCACCGGCACCGTCGAGGCGATCCCCCTGATCGCCAGCTCCATCATGTCCAAGAAGATCGCCGAGGGCACCGGCGCACTCGTCCTGGACGTCAAGGTCGGCTCCGGCGCCTTCATGAAGACCATCGAGGACGCCCGCGAACTGGCCTCCACCATGGTCGCGCTCGGCACCGACAGCGGTGTGCGCACGGTCGCCCTGCTCACCGACATGTCCACCCCGCTCGGCCTCACCGCGGGCAACGCGCTGGAGGTCCGCGAGTCCGTCGAGGTGCTCGCCGGCGGCGGTCCCCGGGACGTCATCGACCTGACCCTCGCGCTCGCCCGCGAGATGCTGGACGCCGCCGGCCTCAAGGACGCCGACCCGGAGAAGGCGCTCGCCGACGGCTCCGCGATGGACGTCTGGCGCCGGATGATCTCCGCCCAGGGCGGCGACCCGGACGCCGCGCTCCCCACCGCCCGCGAGCAGCACGTGGTGACCGCGCGCTCCTCCGGCGTCCTCACCCGCCTGGACGCGTACGACGTCGGCGTCGCCGCCTGGCGCCTCGGCGCGGGCCGCGCCCGCAAGGAGGACCCGGTGCAGGCGGGCGCGGGCGTCGAACTGCATGCCAAGCCCGGCGACACGGTCACCGAGGGCCAGCCGCTGATGACGCTGCACACGGACACCCCGGAGAAGTTCGACTACGCCCTGAAGGCCCTGCCCGACGCGTACGACATCGCCCCGGCCGGCACCTCGTTCGCGCCGCTCCCGGTGGTGCGGGAACGTATCGCCTGACCTGCGGTTTCCTCGTACGGGTGAGCGGGACCGGTGGACTGCCGCCGGTCCCGTTCGGCATGCTGGACTCGGTGACGTACCGATAGAGGAGACCGCCATGAGCGCACTCACCGTCGAACCTGTTCCGGGCCCCGGCACGGACTGGGACGACCTGGTCCGGATCTGGGAGGAGACGGACGCACCCGAGGGCTGCAAGGTGGAGATCATCGAGGAGATCGTCACCGTGTCGCCGCCCCCGTCCAAGGACCACAACACCACCGCGGAGCTGCTCCAGCGCAGGCTCTACACCGTCATTCCGGACGGCTGGGGGGTCTACCAGACCCTCGGCCTCTCGCTGCCCGGTCGGGGTGGGATCTACATCCCCGACCTCGTGGTCATGGAGCGGGCGCTGCTCGTCGGCCCCGGCCACACCGTCCCCGCCGCCGAGGCCCGCCTCGTCGTGGAGATCACCTCCCGCGCCAACGCCAACCACGACCGCGTCAGCAAGGTGAACGGCTACGCCAAGGCCGGGGTCGAACTGTTCCTCCTCCTCGACCCCTGGCACTCCGGCCGCCCGACCGCGACGCTCTACGGCGAGCCGGACGGCGGTACGTACCGGGTGCTGGAAACGGTCGAGTACGGGCGGGAGTTGACGCTTCCCGAGCCGTTCGGGCTGGTGCTCGACACCGGCGTCCTCCCAGCCGGTTAGCCGGGCCGGAAGACGCGAGCGGCCCCCCGCGCGGAAGGATTCCGCGCGGGGGGCCGCCGTCGTGCGAGCGTGGACTACCGGCCCGTCCGGGTCACTTGCCCAGGTACGCGCTGTAGATCGTCACCGACGAGGTGTTGCCCTTCTTGTCGGCGACCTTGGCGGCGAAGGAGATCGCCTTGCCCTTCGCCGGGTTCTTGACGGTGATCTTCCCCTTCTTCACCGCGACCTTCTTCCAGGTCTTGCCGCCGTTGTAACTGACGTACGTCTTCAGCGACTTCAGGTTCTTGCCCGCGGCGGCGCCGTACACCTTCACCGGCACCGAGACGGTCTTGCCCGCCTTGGCCCGGCCGTCGGCGCCCACGGCCGGGGTGAACCGGACGGTGGAGACGGGCAGCATCGTGAACGCGGTCTTCTTCGAGCGGAACGTCCAGGCCGCGTCCACCCGGGTGGAGAGCGGGTTGACCTTCGCGCTGTGCTTGACCGTGGTCGTCAGCTTGTAGTCGGCCGCGCCCGCCGGGACCACGAAGGGCTCGTAGCCGCTCACCGGGTCGCCGTTCTGGGCGAACTTCTTGCCGTTGCGGTACAGGACGGTCTTGGCCGACGTGTACAGCATCCCGCCCGCGTTGCCCTGGCCGTCGGCCAGCAGCGGGAGGGCGCCGGTGATCTCGTTGCCCTCACGGACGACGCCGTGGTCCTGGCCGACCAGCGGACCGAACACCCCGGTGTTCACGGTCCTCGTGTACGTCTTGCCCGCCTTGTACGCCGCCTCGCGGCCGACCTCGTAGGCGGCCTCGTACGTCGGCCAGCCCTCCGCGTCGAGCGGGCCGAGCTGGTCGAATCCGAAGCCCCACTTCACCTTGTCCGCCGTGGAGACGTACAGCGTGCGGGTGCCCGGCAGCTTCTGCTCGACCGACGTGGCCCACCCGCCGCCCTGCGTGGCCAGGAACGGGTAGGCGGTGACCGCGCCCTTCTTCTTCGGCGCGGCCGAGCCCATGCCGACCTTCACCTTGGCGAGCTGCGCCGTGGTGAACTTCCGGTCGTAGCCGGTGGCGAGCTGCTTGACCTTGCCGCCGACCGCGATGTCGTACTCGGTCGAGGCGCCCTTGGTCCAGATGCCCGTCCAGTGCTGGGCGAGCGAGACGCCGGTGACCGGCGGGCCGACGTGCAGGGTGCGGATCCCGGCCGGCGACTCCAACAGCCAGCCGAAGTTGACCGCGTCGTCCGCCGTCTCCACCACGTAGTCCGGGGAGAACAGCTGGGCCTTCGCCTTCGCGTCCGGCAGCGTGACCTTCACCGGCTTCGCCTTGCGGGCGTCGAACGTCAGCGAGACGGCCCCGGTGACCGAGACCTTCGGCTGGGCGATCCAGTCGACGCCCTTGGTGACGTCGTCCGGGTCCTGGTAGACCGTGGAGTTGGCCACGTACGTGCCCTTGGGCACCCGGATCTTCGCCACGCCGTCGACGACCCGCGGGCTCAGGAACGGGTTGCCGGACTGCGCGCCGAAGCGGAAGAGGGTGCTCTCCACGAAGGCGGCCGGGCGGCCGTCGCGCCCGATGTGCTTGATGGTGACGTCGTAGCTCTCCCCCTCGCGCTCGACCGCGGCGGCCGTGCGCACGGTCTGCCCACCGCCGGTCGCCACCACGTACGCCGCGTACGTGCCGTCCACCGTGCCGCCGAGGCGGGTGTCGGCGGTCAGCTCGACCTCCGCCGTTCCGCCGGCCGGGACGGTGACCTTGTCCGCGCCGAGCGTGAAGAAACCGGCCGGAGCGGGCTTGCCCTGCGGTCCGGTACCGGTCGCCTTCAGATCGAGGGTGACGTCACTGGTGCCGAGGTTGCGGTAGGTGACCTTCTCGGTGGCCGGTACGTCGTCGGTGTGCGGCCACTGCTGCACCCCGAAGCTCACCGAGACCGGCTCGGCCACGACGGTCTGGGCGATCGCCCGGTCCACCTGGATACGGCCGGAGCCCTGCTGGAACGGGTTGTACGCACCGGGCTTGGTGGACGCGGTCAGCGCGCCCTTCAGCTCGGTGTACGTCCAGTCGGGGTGCTGCTGCTTGAGCAGCGCCGCCGCGCCCGCCACGTGCGGGGTGGCCATCGACGTACCCGAGATCGTCGCGTAACCGGCGGGCTTCTCGCCCACCTCCCGCGCGATCAGCGAACCGGGCGGGATGGCGGCCGTGGTGTCCACGCCGGGGGCCGTCACGTCGGGCTTGATCGCCCCGTCCCCGATCCGCGGGCCCCGGCTGGAGAACTCCGCCAGCACGTCCTTGTCGTCGACCGCGCCCACGGTCAGCGCGGCGTCGGCGCTGCCGGGCGAACCGACCGTGCCCGCGCCGTCGCCCTCGTTGCCCGCGGCGATGGCGAACAGGACGCCCTTCTCGGCCGACAACTTGTCGACCGCCGCCTCCAGCGGGTCCACCTCCGGGGTGTCCGGCCCGCCGAGGCTCAGGTTGACGATGTCGGCGCCCTGGGCGACCGCCCACTCCATGCCCGCCAGGATGCCCGAGTCCTCGCCGTACCCCTCGTCGTCGAGCACCTTGCCCGCGAGCAGCTTGGCGTCCGGGGCCACGCCCTTGAACTTCCCGCCCGACTTGGCCCCGCTGCCCGCCGCGATCGAGGCGACGTGCGTGCCGTGGCCGACCCGGTCCTTGGTGTCCTTGGAGGTGCTGAAGTTCTTCTCCGCGAGGATCTGGCCCTTGAGGTCGGGGTGGGTGGAGTCCGTCCCGGTGTCCAGCACCGCGATCTTGACCCCCTTCCCGGTGAACCCGGCCTTCCACGCCGCGGGGGCGCCGATCTGCGGGACGCTCTTGTCGAGGCTCGCCTTGCGCACCCCGTCGAGCCAGACCCGGTCGATGCCGGCCGCGGTGGTGACCTGCTCACCGGCCGTGCTCCGGTCGGTGAGGGCCTTCCAGATCGCCGGAGCGTCGGCACGCGGCGTGGTCACCGACTCGGCGTTCAGCGACTTCAGGCTCCGGCCGACCTCGGTGCCGCCCGCGCCGCGGACCTGCGCCTTCGCGGCGGCGGCCTGCTTGCCCCGGTAGCCGACGATCAGTTTGAGACCGTTCTTCTGAGCCCGGAGGTTCTCCGGACGGCTCAGCTCGGTGACGTCGAACAGCCGCCGGTCGAGCTTGCCCGAGACGATCAGCTTGCGGGCGTCGGCCGGTATGACGAAGGTGTGGTCCTTGTCGCCCATCCGCTGGACCGGGATGTGCTCACGGCCCTTCGCCGCCCGGAAGGCGACCGGCTTGCCCCGGCCGTCGACGGTGACCCGGTCGCCGGTGACGAGCGTCAGCTGACGCACGTCCCGGTTCTGGGCCCGGCCGTCGGACGCCTCCCCCACCGGGCCCGGCTGGGCGACGGCGGCCGGAGCCATCCCCGCCGCCAGCGCCACGGCCACGGCCGCGGCGACCGCGGGTATGCACGCGTTTCTCACGTGTCTGCGCAACTCTCCCCCTGGAGAACTCGATGGTTCTTCAACCCGCCGGCCCGCAGGGACGCAGAAAAAGACGGCTGCGGCCGTCGGTTCACCCGACTAGAGGGGGCGAGAGGGGGATTGGTTGACGGAAGAGGGCCAGGAAATTCGGAGTTGACGTAAAAAGGCTCCTCCGCGGCGGGATCACGCGGGGCAGGGAGGGGCGGGGCGCACCGCGCGAGCGGGCGGCGTCGGCGGGGCGGTTGCGCGGGGGCCGATGATTTTCGCCCGCCGGGCCGGTCTGCCCGGTGTGGATGCCGAGAACCCGATCGCCCTGACCGTGACCGGCCGGGTCAGCCGTGCCGTCGTACCCGAACTCTGCGCCGAGTTGGAGCGTGCGCTGACCGACCCCCGGGGCGCCGCCCCCGCCCCGGGCACGGTGGTGGACTGCGATGTGGGCGGGGTGGTCCGGCCCGACCTGGCCCTCGTCGACGCGGTGGCCCGGCTGGCGCTCGTGGCCCGCCGGTCCGGACGCACCCTGCGCCTGCGCCGCGTGCCGCCCGAACTCCGCGCGCTGCTGGAGCTGGTGGGGCTGGCGGACGTGGTGGCCCTGGCGCAGGAGCCGGAGGAGCGGGTGCCGGGGCCGCCCTGAACCACCGGCGTACGCACGTCGCGCCCGTACGCGGGCCGGGGCGGAACCCGCAGGCGTCACGGGCCCCCCGGGCCGCCGTGCCCCTACGCCGGGGCCGGGAGCCGCTCCGGCAGGCCGAACAGCGGGAACCAGCGCGGGGCGTCCAGGAAGCAGTGCATCCCGGTGACCGCCCCGTCCCGGACGTCGATGACCTGGACCGCCCACGCCACGAACCCCGGGCCGTCCTCGGCGGACTTGTAGTGCGCGAAGGCGGGGGAGCCGTTGGCCGCGACGGGCACCAGCCGGGAGCCGGCGCACGCCGCGCCGAGGGTGGTCATGAAGCCCGTGATCTCCCCGGTGCCCCGGAGCCACAGGTCGAACGGCGGCATCGTCATCACCGCGTCCTCGTGGAGCAGCGCGGTCAGCGCGGCCATGTCGTACCCCTCGAACGCCTTCACATAGCGTTCCAGGAGTTTCTGCTGCTCCTCGTCGAGCGGGTCGGCCGGGTCGCCCGGCCGGCCCTCCGTCTCGGTCAGCGTGGCGCGGGCCCGCTGCAGGGCGCTGTTGACCGAGGCGACGGAGGTCCCCAGCAGTTCGGCGACCTCGGCGGCCTTCCAGGCGAGCACCTCGCGCAGGATCAGCACGGCCCGCTGCTTGGGCGGCAGGTGCTGGAGGGCGGCGACGAACGCCAGCCGCACCGACTCGCGGGCCACGGCCGCCTCCGCCGGGTCCTGCACGGAGGGCAGGACGCGCCCGTCCGGCATCGGCTCCAGCCACACGTTCTCCGGGCGGGGGCTCAGCGTGGCCCGGGCGAGCGGGGTCGGGCCGGTCAGATCGACCGGGCGGGCCCGCTTGCTGCCCGCCTTCAGCATGTCCAGGCAGACGTTGGTGGCGATCCGGTAGAGCCAGGAGCGCAGCGAGGACCTGCCCTCGAAGGCGCCGAAGCCGCGCCAGGCCCGGACCAGGGTGTCCTGCACGGCGTCCTCGGCCTCGAAGGCGGAGCCGAGCATCCGGTAGCAGTACCCGGTCAGCTCGGTCCGATGGACCTCCAGACGGCTGTCGATCCCGGCGGCGGCCGCCTCGCCCGCCGCCGCACCCGTGGCCGTCGTCGTCGGATCGCTCATCGCTCCACCCCTGTCGCGCGCAGCCGCGCCGCGGCTCGTCCCCTGGTACGTCGGAAGCTACCGGAGGCCACTGACAACGGGGCCCGGACGGAGAGAGGGGCACCGGACGCCCCGGCTCCGGCCGCGGTGTCCGGCACCCCTCACGGTGCCCTCGGCCTCCGGCGCCCCTCGGGGCGCCCTCGGCGGTGCGCTCAGGTCCCGGGCTTGCGCCCGTACACGTACACGTCGTCGCCGTTCTTCAGCAGTTTCCAGTATGCCTTCGCGTCGGCGGGGCGCATGTTGACGCAGCCGCCGGAGCCCGGCGGGTTGTACATGGACTTGGTGACCGAGTGGAACGCCTGGCCCCCGTCGAAGAACTGGGAGTACGGCATCCAGACCTTGTAGATGGTCGACCAGTGGTTGATGTTGCGCCAATAGACCTTCTTGGCCCCGGTCCGGGTCTCCGCGCCGTTGCGGCCGGTCCGCACCGGCACCGGCCCGTACTTCAGCTTCTTCCCGTCCTGGATCCAGCTCAGCTGCCGCGTCAGGTCGACACAGGCGATGCGCCCCTTGTTGGTCGGGCACTTCCCCGCCTTGTTGGGGTTCTTCCCGGCCGCCTTCTGGGCGAGCATCGTGTTCATCGTGCGCCAGGTCAGCGGCCCGGCGTAGCCGATGGTGGGGGTGATGCCGTGCTTCTTCTGGAACGCCTGGATCGCCTTGCAGTCGGCCGTCGACTGCTTGCCGTCCACGGGCCGCTTCAGGAACTTCTCGACCTGCTTCTGGTACGGTCCCGTCGATTTCGTGCAGGAGGCCGCCTGTGCGGCGGTGCCGCTGCCCAGGACCAGGGCCGGAGCGGCCACCAGTCCGGCGACGGACAGGGCGGCCCCGCGCCGCAGTCGTCTTCCGGGTATCTTCGCCGTGGCTCCCATGCGCGCCAACTCCCCTTCGCCCGCTGTGCTTCGTCGGTTACGCCTGGTAGACGTGCGAAGGGGAGCCGTGGTTGCACGGCGGTATGTCTCGATTGCGTCCCGAAGACCGATGGGGCTCCCGAAAGCCGACGGGCCCCGGGGCGGGCTCAGCGGGTGGCCGGGACGAGCGCCCGCCGCTCCGCACGCGCCACCCGGGTTCCGTACAGGGTGATCGAGACGACGCCCAGGACCGCGAACAGGCCCAGGGCCACCGTCGCCGTCCAGCCCCCGGAGTGGAAGGCGATCGCGCCCAGCGTGCCGCCCGCGCTGGAGCCCAGGTAGTACGCCGACTGGTAGAGCGCCGACGCCTGTGCCCGGCCCGTCGTCGCGGTCCGGCTCACCGAGGACGAGGCGACCGCGTGCCCGGCGAAGAACCCGGCGGTGATCAGCACCAGCCCCAGCAGGACGGCGGCGAGCGAGTCCGCCAGCGAGAGCAGCAGCCCGGCGGCCGTGGTGGAGACCGCCAGGTACAGCGCGCCCCGGCGGCCGAGCCGGGCCACCAGCCGTCCGGCGGCGGCGGAGGAGACCGTGCCGACCAGGTAGACGAGGAAGATCGAGCCGATGACGCCCTGCGGCAGGCTGAACGGCTCCTCGACCAGGCGGTAGCCGATCACCGTGTAGACGGCGCCGAACACCGTCATGAACAGGGCGCCGATCGCGTACAGCCGGACCAGCAGCGGGTCGGACAGATGGCCGGCGACCGTCCGCGCGAGCGCCTTCGGGCTCGGCGAACCCGGGCGGAAGTGACGGGCCTTGGGGATCAGGAAGTGGAACGCGACGGCGCACGCCAGCGCGAGCAGCCCGACCGCCGCGAGCGCGGCGCGCCAGCCCCACGCCTGCGCGACCCAGCCGGTGAGGATGCGCCCGCTCATGCCGCCGATGCTGTTGCCCGCCACGAACAGGCCGATCGCGGCGATCAGCGCCTTGGGCCGCACCTCCTCCGCCAGGTACGCCATCGCGGAGGCCGGGAGCCCGGCCAGCGCCGCACCCTGGACGGCGCGCAGCGCGATCAGCGCGCCCATCGACGGGGCGAACGGCACCAGCAGCCCGACCAGCACCGCGACCGCCAGCGACGCCGTCATCATCTGCCGCCGCCCGAACCGCTCCGAGAGCGCGCTCAGCGGCAGCACGAACAGGGCCAGCGCCCCGGTCGCCGCCGACACGGTCCAGCTCGCCTGCCCGGCGGTCGCGTCGAACGAGGCGGAGACGGCGGGCAGCAGCGCCTGGGTGGAGTAGAGGAGGGCGAACGCCGCGACTCCGGCGGCGAAGAGGGCGAAGCTCATCCGGCGGTAGCCGGGGCGGCCGGGCTCCAGCCGCTCGGGGGCGACGGCGGCGGGCGCGGCGGTGGTGGCGGTGACGGGGGACTGCGGAGCAGAGGCATCCACCACGACGGTGGATGCCCCGGTATCGGCGGGAGGCATACGACGAACGTAGAGGGAGACGTTTCATGCGTCCAATGCATGAAACTGCCATAATCGATCCCATGGTGCATGAACGCAGCTCAGGGCCTCGGCTGTCACCGAGTAGTTACGAAGAAGACATCCGGGCCGTGCTCGCACCCCGTCTCGCGTACTTCGAGGCGGTCGCCCGGCACGAACACGTCACCCGCGCCGCCCACGAGCTGGGCGTCCCGCAGTCCACGCTCTCGCGGGCCATGGTCCGCCTCGAAACGGACCTGGGCGTCGCCCTGTTCGCCCGCAAGGGCCGTACCGTCTCGCTCACCCCGGCGGGCCGCACCTTCCTCGCCTCCGCCGAACGGGCCCTGGCCGAGGTGGAGAAGGCCGCCGACTCCGTCCGGGCGGACGCCGACCCGGCGGGGGGCCGGGTCTCCTTCGGCTTCCTGCACACGATGGGCTCGGAGACCGTGCCCGCCCTGATCCGCGCCTTCCGGGTCGACCACCCCCGCGTCCGCTTCCAGCTCGTGCAGAACTACGGCGAGGCGATGATCGAACGGCTCCGCGCCGGAAGCCTCGACCTCTGCCTCACCTCCCCCGTTCCCGACGCCCCGGACCTGGTCGCCCGCCGCCTCGACGAACAGCGGCTGCGCCTCGTGGTCCCCGACGACCACCGCCTCGCCACCCGCCGCCGCATCCGGCTCGCGGAGGCCGCCGACGAGACGTTCGTGACCCTGGAGCCCGGTTACGGGCTGCGCCGCATCACCGACGACCTCTGCACCGAGGCGGGCTTCACCCCCCGCGTCGCCTTCGAGGGCGAGGAGGCGGAGACCCTGCGCGGGCTGGTCGCCGCAGGGCTCGGGGTGGCCCTGCTGCCGCCGCCGGCGGTCGCCCGCCCGGGGGTCGTCGAGCTGACGGTCACCGCCCCGCGCGCGGTCCGCGAGATCGGCGTCGCCTGGCTGGACGGGCACCCGGACACCCCGCCGGTCGCCGCCTTCAAACGCTTCCTGCTCTCACGCCGGGGCCACCTGCTGCCGGACTGAGGGGGGCGCGGGGCGGGCCGGGGCGGGAGGACGGCCGACGGGGTTCGTCCTTCCGTTCGGGACGGCGAGAATGTCCCGATGAACCGTGCCCCCGGGCCCTTCCCCGCCCCCGTGCCCCCCGGCCCCCCGCCCCCGCCCGCCGCCGGGCTCAAGGGCGTGGTGCTCCCGGCCGTGGTCGGCTCCGTGATGGTGGTGGCCGCGGCGGTCCTGCTGGCCCTGCTGCCCGGGAAGCTCTCCGAGGCCCGGGATTTCCGGGCCGCGCGGCCGTGCGAGGAGATCGGCGGCTCCGCGGCGGAGAACGGCGACTGCCTCTCCACCCGGCCGGCCACCGTGCGCTCCACGGAAGCGCGCCCCCAGGGCAAGGGGTACGCCCGCTGGGTCACTCTCGATCCGGGCGGCGGCGCCCCGCCCCACCGCGTCCGGCTGCGCGGCGAGCGGCCGGTCTGGGAGAAGCTCGCGCCGGGCGTCCGGGTCACCGTCGCGACCTGGCGCGGTTCGGCGGTGTGGGTGGAGGCGGGGGAGGAGCGCCAGGACGTGGCCGGGCGGCCCGGCCCCGGCGCGATCGTCCGGCTGGCCGTGGGGCTCGCGCTGCTGATCGTCGGCGCCGTCCTCCTGCGGGCGTCGGCGTGGGCGCACCGGCGCCGTGCGACCGGCGCCCCGGCCGTCCGCGCCGCGCAGATCACCGTGCCCGCGGCGGCGACGGCGTTCGCGGTGGGCGTCGCGGTCGCCGCCGCGGTCCTGGTCGAGAACGTGCTCCTGGCCCTTCTCGCCGCCGCCGCGGGCTGCGCGGCGGCGTGGACGGTCTCGGCGCGGCTGCTCCGCCGCCCGGCGCGGGGGCGGGCGAGGACCTGACGCCGGGAGGGGGCGCGCGGACCCGTTCCGCGCGCCCGCACCTCAGTGCCGCAGCGCCCGGCCGAACCCGGCGGCCAGCGGCATCCGCAGCCCCAGCGGCGGCGGTGCGGCCAGAGCGTCCGCGACCGGGCGGGCGTAGGAGCGGGCGAAGAGCGAACCGCGGACGAAGTCGGCCGCCAGCGCCACCACTTCGGAGCGGTGCTGGCGCAACGCGTGTCCGTCCGAATGGACTTCGAAGCGGCAGGTGTCCCGGTTGGCCTTCTTCGCCCGCTCGGCCAGCCGGAAGGACAGCTCCGGATCGGTGTGCTCGTCGTTGGTGCCGTGCACGATCAACACCTGCCGCCCCACGAGCTGTTCGACCGGTTCCGGTTCGTCCTGCGGCCGGCTCGGCAGCCAGGGGGCCAGCGCCAGCACCGAGGCGACCGAGCCGTGTCCGGCGGCCCGCAGCGCCGCCCGGCCGCCCATCCCGTGGCCGGCCAGGCAGACCGGCACGTCGCCGTACCGGCGCTGCACCTCGTCGGCCGCCCACCCCGCGTCCTCGACGGGGTGCGCGTCGGCCGCGTTCCAGCCGCGCCACCGGTAGCGCAGCACGTGCACCGCCAGCCCCTCGCCCGCCCCGGCCCGGGCCAGCGCCCGGGCGAACGGCAGCTGGGCCGCGTACGACAGGCGGGAAGGGCGGCGGCGGGAGGCGGCCGCCCCGTCCGGCAGCAGCAGCACCACGCCGCCGACCTCGTCCGTCGCTCCGGCCGCCCGTACGGCCCGCCCCAGCCTCGGGGACGCCGCGCCGGTCGTACCGGCCCCGCGGCCCCCGCCGCCGCGCCGCGCCCCGCCGTCGTCACCCGCCCCGGCCTCTTCCCCGGGCTCCCGGTCCCCCTTGAGCAGGAAAGTCCCCATCCGGCCCCCTTCTCCGCCGTGCGGCGCACGGCGCCGGACCCCCGACCGGCCCGGCCGGCGGGACGTCCCCGGCCGCGGGCAGGGGAGTGCGCGCTGTGCCCTGACAGAACAGTGTCAGAAGGAGAGGTGTACTCCACCCGACTTCGCGGTCACTGTTACGCATCGACACCAGGCGCTCTACGCGCGTAGGCGCTAGAGTGCCAAGATGACGAGCCAGACCCCGAACGTCCCTGATTCCGACCAGATCCGGCGCGCCCCCAAGGTGCTGCTCCACGACCACCTCGACGGCGGCCTGCGCCCGGGCACCGTCGTGGAGCTGGCCCGCGCGCAGGGTTACGACTCCCTGCCCGAGACCGAGGCCGACAAGCTCGGCGTCTGGTTCCGCGAGGCCGCCGACTCCGGCTCGCTGGAGCGCTACCTGGAGACGTTCGCGCACACCTGCGCCGTCATGCAGACCCGTGAGGCGCTGTTCCGGGTGGCCGCCGAGTGCGCCGAGGACCTCGCCGAGGACGGCGTCGTCTACGCCGAGGTCCGTTACGCCCCCGAGCAGCACCTGGAGGGCGGCCTGACCCTCGAAGAGGTCGTCGAGGCCGTCAACGAGGGCTTCCGCGAGGGCGAGCGCATCGCCCGCGCCAACGGCCGCCGCATCCGGGTCGGAGCCCTCCTCACCGCCATGCGGCACGCCGCCCGCGCCCTGGAGATCGCCGAACTGGCCAACGGCTACCGCGACCAGGGCGTCGTGGGCTTCGACATCGCGGGCGCGGAGGCCGGCTTCCCGCCCACCCGTCACCTCGACGCGTTCGAGTACCTCAAGCGCGAGAACAACCACTTCACGATCCACGCGGGCGAGGCGTTCGGCCTGCCGTCGATCTGGCAGGCGCTCCAGTGGTGCGGCGCCGACCGGCTCGGCCACGGGGTGCGGATCATCGACGACATCGAGATCGCCGAGGACGGTTCGGTCTCCCTCGGCCGCCTCGCCTCCTACGTGCGCGACAAGCGCATCCCGCTGGAGATGTGCCCGACCTCCAACCTCCAGACCGGCGCGGCCCCCTCGTACGCCGAGCACCCCATCGGGCTGCTGCGCAAGCTGCACTTCCGCATCACCGTGAACACGGACAACCGGCTGATGAGCGGTACGAGCATGAGCCGGGAATTCGAGCGGCTGACCGAGACGTTCGGATACACACTCGACGACATGCAGTGGTTCACCGTCAATGCGATGAAATCGGCATTCATTCCTTTCGATGAACGTCTCGCGATGATCAACGACGTCGTCAAGCCCGGGTATGCGGAGCTGAAGTCCGAGTGGCTTTTCCGTCAGACCTCTGTGACCAGCGGATCCGCCGGATCTGCGGGCTGATTTTCCCGCATGTGGAAAGGGCCGGGACAGGGCGTCCCGGCCCTTTTGCGGCGTGTCGGAATGTTTGCGGAAGGGGTGGTGCAATGGCTAGCTTGCAGAGCCGCTCACATCTCCTTCCCCAAGGGTGAACCCTCCATGAAGAAGTCTGCCAGGACTCTCGGTGTCGCCGCTCTCGGCGCCGCTTTCGCCGCTACCGCCGCCGGCAGCGCCTCCGCCGCCTCGCTGCCGCTCGACGCCGCCGCCGGGATTCTCCCCGTCTCGACGATGGCGGTCGACACCGTCGCCAAGTCGGCCCAGAACGCGCCGGTCCAGGAGACCGTCGGCAAGGTGCTCGGCGGCGACGCCACCGACGCGGCCGCCCCGGTCACCGGCCTGCTCGGCGGCCTGCCCACCCAGGGCCTCTCCGCCAACGGGATCCCGCTCGGCGGCTGATCCCTCCGGGCGCCGGACCCCCGGCGGCCCGCCCGGACACCGGACCTCCGGTGCCCCCGTGCATGCCGGTGGGGGGGGCCCCCCCCCCCCCGGGGGGGGGGCCCCCCCGCCCCCCCCCCCCCCCCCCCCCCCCCCCGCCCCCCCCCCCCCGCCGGGGGGGGGGGGCGGGGCGCGGGCCCCCCCCCCCCCCCCCCC
>NZ_JBIRLM010000001.1:664858-845506 GCF_044330565.1 Streptomyces sp. NPDC017448
TGGGGGGGGGGGGGGGGGGGGGGCGGCGGGGGGGGGGCGCCCCGGGGGGCCCCCGCCCCCCCCGGGGGGGGGGGGGCCCGGGGGGGCGGGGGGGGGGCCCCCCCCCCCCCCGGGGGCGCCCCCCCCCACCGTGCGTCCACCGCCCCCGTGAAGCCGAGCGTCACCAGGCCGTCGCGGAGGAGGCGGACTTCTCCGAGGGCAGCAGCGCCCACAGCGCCAGGTAGATCAGGACCTGCGGGCCGGGCAGCAGGCAGGAGACGAGGAAGATGGCGCGCATCGTGCCGGTGGAGGTGCCGAAACGCCGGGCGAGGCCCGCGCACACTCCACCGATCATGCGGCCTTCGCTGGGACGGACGAGTGCGGCCATGACGGGCTCCTTCGCGAACGGGGCGGAGGGAGCGGCTTTCCCCGCTCCCGATATATCCATGGTGCCGCCGTCAAGGGGGACAAAACATCGCTCTACGGGGCGAGACCGACCCCGGTAATCGTCGGGGTCGACCCCCCAGGGGCCTCGTCCCTGAGTCGGGTCTCCTGCCAGTGGTACGACAGGTCCCGCGCCCCGGGAAAGCCCCGGCGGCGCAACCGCGCCCGGCAGAGCGGGACGACCAGCAGGTGGGCGAGCACGACCCCGGCGGTGTTCAGCAGCAGCGAGTCGATGTCGACGACCTGGCCGGGCACCCCCGTCTGACCCAGCTCGATGGCGAGCGAGATCAGCGCCCCGGCGGCGGCCGTACGCACCAGCGAGAGCCACGGGGAGACCGCGATCCGGCCCCCGGCCATCGGGAGCAGCACCCCGAGCGGGGCCAGCAGCAGCAGCGCACCGCCGATCCGGCGGACCGCCTCGACCGGTCCCAGCGCGAGGTCCGCCCTGATCCCGGCGAACGGCTCGAAGTTGGCCGCCGTGATCCAGGGGACGTCCAGCGGGCGCAAGGTCAGCCACCCGACGAGCAGGAGATGCGCGGCCAGGAGAGTGACCCCCGCCGCGCGGACGTGGATGACGGTCTGGCCGTCCGAACTGTGCCGCACGTCCACCAAGACGCGATGACCGGCGGGATCGGTTCCGCACGGTCCCGGTCCACCCTCGCTGTCCGACCGCCCCGGGTCCGGGTTCGGGTGCGGTTCCGCGCGGTCGCGGCCCCCCGACGCCCCCGGGCCCGGCGGGACCGTGCCGGCCCGGCGGGACCCGCGGCCCGGGAGGACGGCGGCCCCGTACCCTCCCCGGGCGGCCGCCTCAGTCCAGCCCGACCGCGTCCGGCGTGGTGGCCAGGTCCCCCGGCCGGGCCTTCGTCTGCGAGGTGCACAGATAGCCCCGCGGCGGGTAGTTCCCGGGGCCGCCCAGGACCACCGAACCGTCCCGGACCAGCGCCTCGCTCTCCGCGTACGTGCACACCAGCTGCGCCAGCGCCTCCGCCGACAGGTCCTCCGGCTGGCTGCTCAGCCGCACCGCGCCCGCCACGTCGTCGCCCCGCGCCCCCTCCACCCGCAGACCCACCGGTACGGCGGTGGTGAACCCGGCCCGCCGCTCGCCCGCCGAGGGCGCCCGCTGGGCCTCGGCGAGCAGCGCCCGGGCGACCGCCACCGGATCGTCGCCGCCCGCGCGCCGTGCCACCGGACGCTCGACGGTGACCAGCTGGGAGGCGCACACCAGGTACACCTTGGCGGTCGTACCGCCCGGCGGCGGGGTGGCGGCGTCCGACGCGGACAGCCGGCAGGGCACCCGGGAGGGCGCGGCGCCCGCGTCCACCGGCACCGAGGTCGTACGGATCCCGCACCCGGAGACCAGTGCCGCGACCGCCGCCACGGCCGCGAGTGAGGCCGCCGTACGCCGCCGGAACACGGTCGGCCGCGAGGGAGCGGGAGCGGCCGCCGTGCGCCGCCGGAGCGGGCCGCGCTCCGGGTGCGTGATGTCGCCGTGCTTCACGTCGCCCCGTTCTCGTCCGGGGTCTCCGCCCCCGGTCGGTCGTCGCGTGCGATCCTCTCGGCGTCGCGCGGCAGCCTCAGGGTGAAGACGGCGCCGCCGTCCGGGGAGTTCGCCGCCGTGATGTCGCCGCCGTGGATGTGCGCGTTCTCCATGGCGATGGAGAGGCCGAGCCCGCTGCCCTCCGACCGCGGCCGGGAGGCGCTGGCCTTGTAGAACCGGTCGAAGACGTGCGGCAGCACGTCCTCGGGGATGCCCGGCCCGTGGTCCCGCACCTCGATGAGCAGCTCCTCGCCCTCGATCCGCGCCCGTACGCCCACCGGCGACCCCCCGTGCTTGAGGGCGTTGCCGATGAGGTTGGCCAGGATCACGTCCAGCCGGCGCGGATCGAGGCGGACCATCATGCCGCGCTCCGCGTCCAGGTCCACCGCGTCCAGCCAGGCCCGCGCGTCGATGCACGCGGTCACCTGGTCCGCCACGTCGACGTCGTCCAGGACCAGCCGGGCCGTGCCCGCGTCGAAGCGGGTCACCTCCATCAGGTTCTCCACCAGGTCGTTCAGCCGCCGGGTCTCACTGACCACCAGGTGCACGGCGGGCGCGATCATCGGATCGAGGGTGTCCGCCTCGTCCTCCAGCACCTCGGCCACCGCGGTGATCGCGGTCAACGGGGTGCGCAGCTCGTGCGACATGTCGGCGACGAACCTGCGGCTGGCCTCCTCCCGCGCGCTCATGTCCGCGACCCTCTTCTCCAGCGAGCTCGCCGTCCTGTTGAACGTACGGGAGAGATCCGCGAGTTCGTCCGTTCCGGAGACCACGAGCCGGGTGTCGAGCTTGCCCTCGCCGAGCTTGCGCGCCGCGTCCCCGAGCCGCTGCACCGGACGCAGCACGGTCGTCGCGGCGGCCTGGGCGAGCAGCGCCGAGCCGATCAGAGCGAGGGCGGTGGCGATCCCCAGCGACCAGGCCAGCGAGTTGAGGTCCTGCCGCTCCTGGTCGAGGGACTTGAGCATGTACCCCGTCGGGCCGCCGCCGATGACCCGCGCGCCGGCGACCAGGTACGGGGTGCCGGATATGCTCGTGCGCTGCCAGAACAGGTGGTACTCGTGGTCGTTGCTCGACGTCAGCGGCTGCTTGCGGGCCACCTGCTCCTGCAACGGGGCGGGGACGTGGGCGCGGGTGAAGGTGTCCAGGTCGGAGTAGCCCACGATCGGCTTGCCCCGCTCGCGCTCGGACTCCAGCAGCACGTTGTAACCGGGGCTGCCGTCCGCCATCTCCCCGGCGGCCCGCTGGAGGTCGTCCTTGGTGGGGCGGATCGGCAGCGCCGCCGCGGTGTCCTGCATCTGCCGCCGGAAGTCGTCGAGCGCGGCGTCCTGGGTACGGGTCAGCACCGCCTCGCGGTTGAGCCAGTACGCGATCCCCGAAGCGGAGACCGCCGCCGCCAGCGCCACCAGCGCGAACACCACGACCAGCCGCATCCGCAGACTGGTCCAGCGCAGCCCGGCCCGCAGGGACCGTCCGACGGTTGCGGTCACTGAGGCGAGTCCAGCCGGTAACCCACGCCCCGCACGGTACGGATCAGGGTCGGCGAGGACGGCACGTCCTCCACCTTCGCGCGCAGCCGCTGCACGCACGCGTCCACGAGACGGGAGTCGCCCAGGTAGTCGTGCTCCCACACCAGGCGCAGCAACTGCTGCCGGGACAGGGCCTGCCCCGGCCTGCGGCTCAGCTCCAGCAGGAGCCGCAGCTCGGTCGGCGTGAGCTGGAGGTCCTCCCCGTCCTTGGTGACGGTCATGGCGGAACGGTCGATCACCACGTTGCCGAAGGTCGCCGAGTCGGTCGACTCGCGCTCCCCGCGCCGCAGCACCGCCCGGATGCGGGCGTCCAGCACCCGGCCCTGGACGGGTTTCACCACATAGTCGTCCGCGCCGGACTCCAGTCCCACCACGACGTCGATGTCGTCGCTGCGCGCGGTCAGCAGAATGATCGGCAGCTGGTCGGTGCGGCGGATCCTCCGACACACCTCGAAACCGTCGATCCCGGGCAGCATCACGTCCAGCACGACCAGGTCGGGCCGCTGCTCGCGCAGCAGCTCCAGGCCGTCCTCTCCCGTCGCCGCGGTGGCCACACGGTGGCCCTGGCGTGACAGCGAGAGTTCGAGGGCCGTGCGGATGGCGTCGTCGTCCTCGATCAGCAACAGGAAAGGCACGAGCGTCATTCTGGCCCATGGGGGCGCTTCAGTTCGACCTGCGGTCCGCTCCGATCGTCCGGGCACGGCCTCGGCCTCCCCTGTGACAGGTCTGTGACAGTCGGCGGACAGCGCCATGAAACTGCCCCGGCAAGCTCGTGGTCAGCAAGGAACGAACGGACTCCACCGATAGGGGGCGCGAGATGAACGCACTGCACAGCACCAGCTCAAGCGCAGTTGTCACGCGTCTCCACGACGTCGGTCGGAGCAGCGAGAAGTCCGGCGCGACCGGGGGGGTGCGGGGGTGCGTCCGAAGCGCCGGGCGTCAGCACCAGCCGCCGGCCGAGCAGGGGCGCACGCCGGCGTTCATGGCGGTCGTCGACGCGCCTGCGGGGGGCAACGGGGCGAGCGCGTACGGGAAGGCCGCGGGGGTTCGCACCCGGACGGAGAACGCGGACGCCGAAGCGGCGTTCACGGCCTACGTCCAGGAGCGGCGGGCCTCCCTGTACGCGGCCGCCTACCACCTGACCGGAGACCGGTTCGAGGCCGAGGACCTGCTGCAGAGCGCCCTCTTCTCGACGTACCGGGCATGGGACCGGATCAGCGACAAGGCGGCGGTCGGCGGCTATCTGCGCCGCACCATGACCAACCTGCACATCAGCGCCTGGCGCAGGCGCAAGCTCAACGAATACCCGACCGAGGAGCTGCCGGAGACGGTGGGCGACACGGACGCGATGCGCGGCACGGAGCTGCGGGCGGTGCTCTGGCAGGCACTGGCCCGGCTGCCCGAACTCCAGCGCACGATGCTGGTCCTGCGGTACTACGAGGGCCGCACCGACCCGGAGATCGCGTCCATCCTCGACATCAGTGTCGGCACGGTGAAGTCGAGCATCTGGCGCTCCCTGCGCCGGCTGCGCGAGGACCAGGTCCTCAGCTTCGGACGTGACGAGCAGGAGTCCTTCGGCGAGCTGGTGGCCTGAGGCTGGGCCGTCCGCCTCGGGGGAGGCGGGGGCCGCGGGGGGAAGTACGGGGGAGCAGGAAAAAACGGGGGCCGAGGGGGCCCGGGGGACACGGGGGAACAACGGGGGGAGAGGGCCCGCCGCTTCGGGGGAGGCGGGGGCCGCGGGGGAGAAGACACGGCGGGGTCGTACGGGCTGGGGGGCCGTACGGCCCCGCCGTGTTCGACCGCCCGCCGCGCCGAACCCGTCGGGATCCTCGGCCGCGCCGCACCCGCGGGCCGGGCGGCCTACTCCGGGACCGGCGCCGTCACGTGCGCGCGGCGGCACCGGCCCGCCGCCGCGGCGGCGAAGCGGCCCAGCGCCTCCTCCTTGCCGCAGGGGTGCGCGCCCAGGGCCGTCTGGCGGGCCACGATGCGGCGTTCCGCGCGCATCAGGCGCCAGCCCCGCCGCAGCAGGAACGGGACCGACTTGCGGCCCTCGCGCAGATCCCGCACCAGCCGGCGGCGGAAGGTCGTCGTCGGACGGCCGCGCAGGCAGAGCGCGTCGGCCAGCAGGCCCAGCTCCTGGCAGCGCCGCACGATGTCCGCCGCGAAGATGCCCTCCGCCACGAACAGCGGCGACCGGTCGATGTGGAAGGTCTCGTGGCCCGTACGGGAGCTGGTGGCGATGTCGTACACGGGGACGTCCGTGCTGCCGCACCGGCACAGCTCGGCGATGGCGGCCACCGCCGCGTCCGCGTCCCAGGACCCGGCGGAGTCCCAGTCGACGTCCGTGGAGCCGGGAACCCGCGGCAGCGTCGGGTCGCCCGCCTCCTTGTAGAAGTCGTCCAGGCGCAGCACCGGGAGGCCGGTGCGGGCGGCCAGGACGGACTTGCCGGAGCCGGAGGGGCCGGCGAGCAGGACGACGCGGGTCGGGATCGGTTGGGAACTCACAGAACAGAAGTGTGAGGCATTGACCCGGGCAGGGGATCCCCCGGGGCATCCGTTGGTATCCAGCATCACACCTCAACTACGCTGCGCGCACAGACGATTACCCGACCAGGTTCGATCAGGTGGAAAACATGGGACTTCACGCACGCAAGCCCGAACGCCGCGCCCTGCTGCGCGCCGGTCTGACGCTCACCGCCCTGGGAGCGGCCCTGGGGGCCGGTGCGGGCTCCGCGGGGGCCGTGCAGCTGCCCACCCTCTCGGAGGCCCCGGACCAGGGGGTCTCCGCCCTCCAGGCGGTCGGCGAGACGGCCGCGCCGGCGGTGACCAGCGCGCTCGGCACCTCCCTGGCCAGCAGCGTCGCCCCGGTCACCGACCTCCAGCTCGATCCGCTGGCCAACACCGGGGCGGACCCGTTGGACAACGCCGTGGGCACCCAGATCGCCGACTTCAAGCCGGTGACCACCGCGATCGTCACCGGCCCCATCGCCAGCGGAGCCTCGCTGAGCGAGCTGCCCGTGGTGGGCCGGGTGACCGGTCTCGTCACCGGCTGAGCCGCCGGCCCCGCCCGGCGGAGGGCCCGGACCCCGCGGCGTACGGAGACGGCGGACGGGGCCGCCCCGGGGTGGGAGGGCGGCCCCGTCCGGGCACGGGGTGCGGCCGGGTCAGTACGAGGAGCCCGCGGCCCCCAGGGCGCCCGTGGGGTGCCACACCGTCTTGGTCTCCAGGAAGGCCGTCAGGCGGTGCGTGCCGGGGGAGGCGAGCCAGTCCTCGGAACCGTCCGCGCCGGCCGCGTCCCCGTCCGCGGGCCGGGGGCGCAGGACGCGCTTCAGGTTGTCCGCCGCCGCGATCTCCAGCTCCTTCGCCAGCACGGCGTCCGCGCCGGTCAGGTCGATCGCGTTGACGTCCTGGTGGGCGGCGAGCGGCGCGGCGATCTCCGCCGTGGCGCCCGACAGGATGTTGACCACGCCGCCGGGGACGTCCGAGGTGGCCAGCACCTCGCCCAGCGAGAGCGCGGGCAGCGGGGCGTCGGCCGAGGCGACGACGACCACCGTGTTGCCGGTCGCGATGACGGGGGCGACCACCGACACCAGGCCGAGGAGCGAGGAGCTCTGCGGCGCGAGGACCGCGACGACGCCGGTCGGCTCGGGGGAGGAGAGGTTGAAGAACGGGCCCGCCACCGGGTTGGCCCCGCCCGCGATCTGCCCGATCTTGTCGGTCCAGCCCGCGTACCAGACCCAGCGGTCGATCGCCGCGTCCACCGCGGCCCCCGCCTTGGACTTCGACAGCCCCTCGGAGGCGGCCACCTCGCGGACGAACTGCTCCCGGCGGCCCTCCAGCATCTCCGCGACGCGGTAGAGGACCTGGCCGCGGTTGTACGCGGTCGCGCCCGACCAGCCGCCGAACGCCTTGCGCGCCGCCACGACCGCGTCACGCGCGTCCTTGCGGGAGGACTTCGGCGCGTTGGCCAGCCACGCGCCCTTCGAGTCGGTCACTTCGTACACCCGGCCGCTCTCGGAGCGGGGGAACTTGCCCCCGACGTACAGCTTGTAGGTCTTGAAGACGCCGAGCCGCCGCTCGGCGGAGCCGTTGATCGGTTCGCGGTCAGACATCGAGGTACGCCTCCAGGCCGTGGCGGCCGCCTTCGCGGCCGTAGCCCGACTCCTTGTAGCCGCCGAACGGCGACGTCGGGTCGAACTTGTTGAACGTGTTGGCCCAGACGACGCCCGCCCGGAGCTTGCCGGCCACCGCGAGGATGCGGGAGCCCTTCTCCGTCCAGATGCCCGCCGAGAGGCCGTACTGCGTGTTGTTGGCCTTGGCGACCGCCTCGTCCGGGGTGCGGAACGTGAGGACCGAGAGCACCGGGCCGAAGATCTCGTCCCGGGCCACGGTGTGCGCCTGGGTGACGTTGGTGAAGAGCGTGGGGGCGAACCAGTAGCCGGACGACGGCAGTTCGCACGGGGCGCTCCAGCGCTCCGCGCCCTCCGCCTCGCCGGTCTCCACCAGGGCGGTGATCCGGGCCAGCTGCTCGGCGGAGTTGATCGCGCCGATGTCGGTGTTCTTGTCCAGCGGGTCGCCCAGCCGCAGCGTGGACAGCCGCCGCTTCAGCGCGTCCAGCACCTCGTCCTGGACCGACTCCTGGACCAGCAGCCGGGAGCCCGCGCAGCAGACCTGGCCCTGGTTGAAGAAGATCCCGGTGACGATGCCCTCGACGGCCTGGTCGACCGGGGCGTCGTCGAACACGATGTTCGCGCCCTTGCCGCCCAGCTCGAGGGTGACCTTCTTGTCGGTGCCCGCGACGGAGCGCGCGATGGCCTTGCCGACCGCGGTCGAGCCGGTGAAGGCGACCTTGTTGACGTCCGGGTGCGTGACGAGCGCCTCGCCCGCGTCCCCGTAGCCGGTGAGGATGTTGACGACGCCCTTGGGCAGCCCGGCCTGGCGGCAGATGTCCGCGAAGAACAGAGCGCTGAGCGGGGTCGTCTCGGCGGGCTTCAGCACCACCGTATTGCCCGTGGCGAGCGCGGGGGCGATCTTCCACGCGAGCATCAGCAGCGGGAAGTTCCACGGGATGACCTGGCCGGCCACGCCCAGCGGGCGCGGGTTCGCCCCGTACCCCGCGTGGTCCAGCTTGTCGGCCCAGCCCGCGTAGTAGAAGAAGTGCGCGGCGACCAGCGGGAGGTCCGCGTCGCGGGTCTCCTTGATCGGCTTGCCGTTGTCGAGCGTCTCCAGGACGGCCAGCTCGCGGCTGCGCTCCTGGATGATCCGCGCGATCCGGAAGAGGTACTTGGCGCGCTCGGAGCCGGGCAGCGCCGACCACTTCCCGAACGCCTTCCGGGCCGCCTTCACGGCCCGGTCCACGTCCGCCGCGCCCGCCCGCGCGACCTCGGAGAGGACCTCCTCGGTGCTCGGCGAGACGGTCTTGAAGACCTTGCCGTCGGCGGCCTCGGTGAACTCGCCGTCGATGAACAGCCCGTAGGAGGGGGCGATGTCGACGACGGAACGGGACTCCGGCGCCGGTGCGTACTCGAATGCGGATGCCATGGCTATCAGTCCACCGTCACGTAATCGGGGCCGGAGTAACGGCCGGTGCTGAGCTTCTGGCGCTGCATCAGCAGGTCGTTGAGCAGGCTGGACGCGCCGAACCGGAACCAGTGCGGGTCCAGCCAGTCCTCGCCCGCGGTCTCGTTCACCAGGACCAGGAACTTCACCGCGTCCTTGGTGGTGCGGATGCCGCCGGCCGGCTTCACGCCGATCTGTACGCCGGTGGCCGCCCGGAAGTCGCGCACGGCCTCCAGCATGAGGAGGGTGTTGGCGGGGGTGGCGTTGACGGCCACCTTGCCGGTCGAGGTCTTGATGAAGTCCGCGCCGGCCAGCATCCCGATCCAGGAGGCCCGGCGGATGTTGTCGTACGTGGACAGCTCGCCGGTCTCGAAGATCACCTTGAGGCGGGCGGAGCCGCACTCCGCCTTCACGGCGGTGATCTCCTCGTAGACCTTCAGGAACCGGCCGGAGAGGAACGCCCCCCGGTCGATCACCATGTCGATCTCGTCCGCTCCGGCCGCCACGGCGTCGCGGACGTCCGCGAGCTTGACGTCCAGCGCCGCCCGGCCCGCCGGGAAGGCGGTCGCCACGGACGCCACCTTCACACCGGAGCCGGCCAGCGTGGCGGCGGCGGTGGCCGCCATGTCGGGGTAGACGCAGACGGCCGCGGTGCGCGGGGTCGTCCGGTCGGTGGGGTCGGGGTTGACGGCCTTGGCGGCGAGGGCCCGGACCTTGCCCGGGGTGTCCGCGCCTTCCAGCGTCGTCAGGTCGATCATCGAGATGGCGAGATCGATGGCGTACGCCTTGGCCGTCGTCTTGATCGAACGGGTTCCGAGGGCGGCGGCGCGCGCTTCGAGGCCGACGGCGTCGACGCCGGGCAGCCCGGACAGGAAGCGGCGCAGCGCACTGTCGGACGCCGTCGCGTCGGAAAATGCGGAAGCAGTGGTGGGCATGGTCACCAGAGGAGCATATCTACGCGCGTAGCGACCTGTACAGGGGGCTGGCTCATCCGGGCGTTCCGCACCCGGCCTGGGAGGCTCCCGCGTGCCGCCGCCCGGTACGTCCGGCGCGCGGTCGCCGACAGGCCCCGCGCCCCGGCGCCCCCGCCCCCGCGCCCCGGGGCGCCGCCGCGTGACGGCCGCTCCACCGCCTTCCGCGCCCGTCAGGCAGAATCGCCCCATGACGAGCCCCACACCTCCCGCCGAGCCGCCCCACGCCGACCGGACCTACCGGTCCGTCTCCGCGCTGGTCTGCGGGGTGCTGCTGCTCCTGCTGATCGCCTGGATGGCCGGCGACGCCATGATCCGGGGCGAGGGGCGCGTGCCGTGGCTCGCGGCGGGGGCTCTGCTGCTCCTGGTGCCGCTGGTCGTGGCCTTCACCCTGCGGCCCGCGGTCTTCGTGAACGACGAGCGCATCCGCGTCCGCAACCCGTTCCGGACGATCCTGCTCCCCTGGACCGAGGTCGCCGACGTGCGCGCCTCCTACTCCTCCGAGCTGCTCGCCCAGGACGGCACGAAGTACCAGCTCTGGGCGATCCCCGTCTCGCTGCGCGCCCGCAAGCGCGCGGCGCGCACGGCGGCCCGCGCCGCGCACGACGACCCCTACGGCCGGACGTCGGTCAGCGCCGATGTCCGCGACTCCGCCGCCCGCACCGCCTCCGCCGACCAGACCGTCCGCGACCTGCGGGACCTGGCCGAGGGCGCGGGCGGGACGACGCCGGAGGGTGCGGCCGGGGTCGCGGTGCGCTGGGCGTACGAGGTGATGGCCCCTGCCGTCGCCGGTGCCGTCGTGCTCGCGGTGGTGTGGGCGGCGGGCTGACGGGCTCCCGGCGTACCCGCTGACGGCCGAAGGCTTCTCCGACATGACCGCCGAAGGCTTCTCCGGCGTGTCCGCGGACGGCTGAACGCTTCTCGGGGGCACCCGCTGACGGTTGAACGCTTCCCGGCGCGACCGCAGGCGGTCAGGGACGAGGGGCCGGTCCGGTGGAAGCTCCCACCGGACCGGCCCCTCGTCCGTCGTCCTCCCGGCCGGTCCTCAGATCCCGGCCGCCGCCGCCAGGTCCCGCTTGATCGCGGCGAGCAGCTCCGCCGCCCGGGCCCGCGCGGCGGGCAGCCCGGCCGCCTCCGCCACGGGGACGACGACCTCCAGGTAGCACTTCAGCTTGGGTTCGGTGCCGCTCGGGCGGACGATCACCCGGGCCCCCTCCAGCTGGTAGCGCAGCCCGTCCGTGGGCGGAAGCCGGTCCGTGCCCCGCGTCAGGTCCTCGGCCGAGGTGACCGCCAGGCCCGCGAGGGCGGTCGGCGGCTGTTGGCGGAGGCGGGTCATGGCGTCGGCGATGACCGTCAGCTCCTCCACCCGCACCGAGAGCTGGTCGGTGGCGTGCAGCCCGTGGGCGAGCGCCAGGTCGTCCAGCAGGTCCAGGAGCGTACGGCCCCGCTCCTTGAGCACGGAGGCCAGCTCGGCGACGAGCAGGGCGGCGGTGATGCCGTCCTTGTCGCGTACGCCCTCGGGGTCGACGCAGTAGCCGAGCGCCTCCTCGTACCCGTACCGCAGACCGTCCACCCGGGCGATCCACTTGAACCCGGTCAGCGTCTCCTCGTACCCGAGGCCCGCCTGCTCCGCGATCCGGCCCAGCAGCGACGAGGACACGATCGACTCGGCGAACACGCCGGAGACGCCCCGCTCCACCAGGTGCGCCGCGAGCAGCGCGCCCACCTCGTCGCCGCGCAGCATCCGCCAGCCGCCCTCCGCGGAGGCGTCGGGCACGGCGACGGCGCAGCGGTCCGCGTCCGGGTCGTTGGCGATGACCAGGTCGGGCGCGGCCCGGCGCGCGGTGGCGAAGGCGAGATCCATCGCGCCGGGCTCCTCCGGGTTGGGGAAGGCCACGGTGGGGAACGCCGGGTCCGGCTCGGCCTGCTCGGCGACGAGCACCGGCGCGGGGAAGCCGGCCCGCTCGAACGCGGCGGTCACCACCGACGTGCCGACGCCGTGCATCGCCGTGTAGACGGTCCGGGCCGTACGGGGGCTCCCGGCGGCCAGCACCGCGTCCGTACGGGCCAGGTAGGCGTCCAGGACCTCCTCGCCCAGCGTCTCCCAGCCGTCCTCGGGGCGTACGACGTCCGTCAGCGGGCCGACCGCGGCGATGGCGGCCGCGATCTCGCCGTCGGCGGGGGGCACGATCTGCGAACCGTCGCCGAGGTAGACCTTGTAGCCGTTGTCGCGCGGCGGGTTGTGGCTGGCGGTGACCTCCACCCCGGCGACCGCGCCCAGATGCCGTATGGCGTACGCCAGGACGGGGGTGGGGAGCGGGCGCGGCAGCACGGCGGCGCGCAGCCCCGCACCGGTCATCACGGCCGCGGTGTCGCGCGCGAAGTCGGCGGACTTGTAGCGGGCGTCGTAGCCGATGACGACGAGCCCGCCCTCCTGCCCCTGGGCCTTCAGGTACGCGGCGAGGCCCGCCGCCGCCCGGATCACCACGGACCGGTTCATCCGCATGGGCCCGGCCCCGAGCTCGCCGCGCAGGCCGGCGGTGCCGAACTGGAGCGTGCCCGCGAAACGGCCGGCCAGCTCCTGGACGTCGCCCGCCTCGATCAGCGCGGCCAGTTCGTCGCGGGTCTCGGGGTCGGGGTCCTCGGCCAGCCAGGTCCTGGCCTGTGCGATGAGGTCGTGCTGCACGGGGAGCGCCTTTCGGGGGTGGGCGGAAGTCTTCGGTGGTGCGGGACGGCGGGTACGAAGAAGGCGGCGGAGCGGGCGGGGGCCGGGCCGGGGAGGCGGGCGCGGCGCCCGGCCCGGCCCGGTCGGCGGGACCGTTCCCCCGGCGGAGTCTCCGGTCCCGGCCCGCCGGGCAGGCCCCGGGGGGCCCGGCGGACCGGGACCGGCTCCGCGGGGCACGCCCTAGATGCGTTCCAGCACCCGGGCCAGCAGGGCGCCCATCCGGGTCGCCGAGTCGCGGCCGGCCTGGAGGACCTCCTCGTGGTTGAGGGGTTCTCCGGAGAGGCCCGCCGCCAGGTTGGTGACCAGGGAGAGGCCCAGCACCTCCGCGCCCGCCTCGCGGGCCGCGATGGCCTCCAGGACCGTGGACATGCCCACCAGGTCGCCGCCCATGACCCGGACCATGTTGATCTCGGCCGGGGTCTCGTAGTGCGGGCCGGGGAACTGGACGTACACGCCCTCTTCGAGGGTCTCGTCGATCTCCTTGCACAGCGCGCGCAGCCGCGGCGAGTACAGGTCGGTCAGGTCGACGAAGTTGGCGCCGATGATCGGGGAGGCGGCCGTCAGGTTGATGTGGTCGCTGATCAGCACCGGCTGGCCCGGGCGCATGCCCTCGCGCAGGCCGCCGCAGCCGTTGGTCAGGACGACGGTCCGGCAGCCCGCGGCCACCGCGGTACGGACCCCGTGGGCGACGGCGGCGACGCCCCGGCCCTCGTAGTAGTGCGTGCGGCCGAGGAAGACCAGCGCGCGCTTCTCGCCGATCCGGTACGAGCGGACCGTGCCGCCGTGGCCCTCGACGGCGGGCGCCGGGAAGCCGGGCAGCTCGGTCACGGGGAACTCGGCCTCCGGGACGCCGAGCGCTTCGCCCGCGGGGGCCCAGCCGGAGCCCATGACCAGGGCGACGTCATGGGTCTCGGCGCCGGTCAGCTCGCGCAGGCGGGCGGCGGCCCCGGCGGCGGCGGCCTGCGGGTCGCCCTGGATGTTGTCCGGAATAACAGATGCGTTCACGCGGACGAGCGTAACCGCTCAATCCCTACGCGCGTAGATGCCTCGGCGCAAAGACGCCCGGGAGCTCTTCGTACTTTCGCACGACCGGGGTGCGGACGGGGTGGCCGGCCGCGGCGCCGACCGGGGGCGCAAGCCCCCCGGCAGCACCTCTCCGTCCGCCCCCGTCGGGGGCCGGGGCGGCACCGGCCCGCCCGCGCCGACTCGCCTGTGTCGGCTCGTCCGCGCCGACTCGCCCGCGCCGGCCCGTCCGCACGGGTCCGCCCGTGCCGGGCCGTCCGGCAGCGGCTCAGCGGGGTCAGTACCGCTTCAGCAGGGGCGCTTGCGGAGCTCCATCACGTAGTCGTGGGGTGCGCCGGCGGATTCCGCGGCGTCCGCGATCTCCCCCAGGTAGCGCGCCGAGGGCAGGCCGCCCTCGTACCCGTTCAGCACGTAGATCCAGGCCGGCTCCTCGCCGTCCAGGGTGTGCACCCGGATGCGCATGCGCCGGTAGACGTCCAGGCCGACGCCCTCCCAGCGGTCCATGGAGTCCTCGTCCATCGGCGCCAGGTCGTACAGCGCGACGAAGACCTGGGAGCGCGGCGCCTCCACCACGGTGGCCAGCGCGCCCTCCCAGCCCATCTGCTCCCCGCCGAAGGTCAACCGCCAGCCGTTGAGCCAGCCGGTGCTGCGCATCGGGGAATGCGGGGCGCGGCGGGTCATCAGCCGCGCGTCGAGGTTGCCGGCGTACGCGGCGTAGAGCGACATGGGATCGAGGGTACGGGAGGTGGGCGCGGGAGAGGCGGTTCCTGGAACGAAGGCCCCGGTCGGGGCAGTACGAGGAGGGGCCGCGCCTCCGCCTCCGGCGCCGGGGAACCCGTCCCCCGGGCCGTCCGGTCCCGCGCGGTGGGCGCTTCCTTTCCCGTATGGAGGGCCCCGGGGCGAAGCACCTTGGCGCGTGCGGGACAATGGAGTACGTACTGCAGACCCCCGGGGCGTTCCCCCGGACCCCCGGCCGGGGCGGCAGGGCGGCCGCGGGGCAACCCAACGCGAGGCGGACTTTTCGTGACCCGGATCGTGATCATCGGCGGCGGCCCCGGCGGCTACGAGGCAGCCCTGGTGGGCGCCCAGCTCGGTGCGGAGGTGACCGTCGTCGACTGCGACGGTCTCGGCGGAGCGTCGGTCCTCACCGACTGCGTGCCGTCGAAGACCCTGATCGCGACGGCCGAGGTGATGACCACCTTCGACTCCTCCTACGAGGAGCTGGGCATCATCGTCGCCGACGACACCCCGCACGTGGAGCAGGCCGCCCGCGTCGTCGGCGTGGACCTCGGCAAGGTCAACCGCCGGGTCAAGCGCCTCGCGCTCGCCCAGTCCCACGACATCACCGCCTCCGTCACCCGGGCCGGCGCCCGCGTGATGCGCGGCCGGGGCCGGCTGGACGGGCTCCAGGCCGCCGACGGGTCCCGCCAGGTCGTCGTCACCGCCGCGGACGGCACCGAGGAGCGGCTGACCGCCGACGCCGTGCTGATAGCGACCGGCGGCCACCCCCGGGAGATCCCGGACGCGAAGCCGGACGGCGAGCGCATCCTGAACTGGACCCAGGTCTACGACCTCGACGAGCTGCCCGAGGAGCTCATCGTCGTCGGGTCCGGCGTCACCGGCGCCGAGTTCGCCGGGGCCTACCAGGCGCTCGGCTCCCGCGTCACCCTCGTCTCCTCGCGCGACCGGGTGCTGCCCGGCGAGGACCCGGACGCCGCCGCCGTCCTGGAGGACGTCTTCCGGCGGCGCGGGATGAACGTCATGGCCCGCTCCCGCGCCCAGTCCGCCAAGCGCGTCGGGGACCGGGTCGAGGTCACCCTCGCCGACGGCCGGGTCATCACCGGCTCGCACTGCCTGATGGCGGTCGGCGCGATCCCGAACACCGCGGGCATGGGCCTGGAGGAGGCCGGCGTACGGCTCAAGGACTCCGGGCACGTCCTCACCGACCGGGTCTCGCGCACCAGCGCCCCCGGCGTCTACGCGGCCGGCGACGTCACCGGGATCTTCGCGCTGGCCTCGGTCGCCGCGATGCAGGGCCGGATCGCGATGTACCACTTCCTCGGCGACGCGGTGGCCCCGCTGAACCTCAAGGCGGTCTCCGCCAACGTCTTCACCGACCCGGAGATCGCCACCGTCGGCTACAGCCAGGCCGACGTCGACGCGGGCAGGATCGAGGCCCGGGTCGTCAAGCTGCCGCTGCTGCGCAACCCGCGCGCCAAGATGCAGGGCATCCGCGACGGCTTCGTCAAGATCTTCTGCCGCCCCGGTACGGGGATCGTGGTCGGCGGCTGCGTCGTCGCGCCGCGCGCCAGCGAGCTGATCCACCCCATCTCGATCGCCGTCGACAACAACATGACGGTGGAACAGATCGCAAACGCCTTCACCGTGTACCCGTCCCTGTCCGGATCGATCGCCGAAGTGGCCCGGCAGTTGCACACCCGCAAGCTCACCGGCGAGGGCTGAGGGGCCGGGGAACCGGACAATCCCCGGCAACCCCCGGCAGCCCGGACCGGGCTGGGGGCCGCCCGCGATCGACCCCGACCGACAAAGGGGCCTCCTATACCACTTGGAGGCCCCTTTGAAGTACAACTTCTGTTATTCGGCGCAAACTGCTGAAAACCCACCGCCGGTCAGGTTACTGTCAGTTCCGTGTTCGCTGCAGAACGTCGTCAATTGATCCTCGAAATGGTGCGTGCCAACGGGGCGGTATCGCTCCGTGAGCTCGCCCGCGTCGTCCAGACCTCCGAAGTGACCGTACGGCGGGACGTGCGGGCACTGGAGGCAGAAGGACTCCTCGACCGCCGGCACGGCGGTGCGGTCTTGCCGGGCGGTCTCACGCGGGAGTCCGGCTTTCCGCAGAAATCCCATCTCTCCACGGCGGAGAAGACCGCGATCGCCGACCTGGCCGCCGGCCTCGTCGGCGAGGGCGAGGCCATCGTGGTCGGCGCCGGTACGACCACCCAGGAGCTGGCCCGCCGGCTCGCGCGGGTACCCGGTCTGACCGTCGTCACCAACTCGCTGCTGGTGGCCCAGGCGTTGGCCCATGCCAACCGGGTCGAAGTCGTCATGACCGGCGGCACCCTGCGCGGGAGCAACTACGCGCTGGTGGGCAGCGGGGCGGAGCAGTCCCTCCAGGGGCTGCGGGTCTCCCGGGCGTTCATCTCCGGGAGCGGCCTCACCGCGGAGCGCGGCCTGTCCACCTCCAACATGCTCTCGGCCAGCGTCGACCGGGCCCTCGTCCAGGCCGCCGCGGAGGTGGTCGTCCTGGCGGACCACACCAAGCTGGGCTCGGACACCATGTTCCAGACGGTGCCCACCGAGCTGATCACCCGGCTGGTCACCGACGAGCCGCCGCTCCACGACGAGCGGGCCGCCGCCGAGCTCCAGGCCCTGGCCGACCAGGGCGTGGAGATCACGGTGGCCGGTCCGGACGCGGAGGCGACCGGCGGGGAAGGCCCCCCCGGAGAGCGCCGTCCGCGCCGCGACATGCCGTTGCCGGGACAGCGGCGCACCACGACGCGGAACGGGGGGCTGGGGCCGCAGCTGCGGAGCGCCGCCCCCCTCTCCGACCAGCCGCCGTCGGGCGAGCGCGCCCGGGTGGCGGACCTCCGCAGGCGGTAGCCGCCGGCCGGTCGCCGTGTCAGGCGGGCACGCGGGCGTCCCGTGTCCTCCGCCGCTCCCAGCCCGGAAGCGGCAGGGTGCGGCGCCAGGCGGGAGCCACGAGCACGGCCGTCAGCAGGGAGGCCACGGCCGCGAGGGCGAGCGGGAGGTAGCCGGTGAGGTGGCCGGCGCTCCCGGTCAGGGCCGGGAGCAGCGACGCCCCGACCACCGCGTACAGCCCGACAACGGTGAGCCGGGCGCCGGGGGAGGTGTGGCAGACGCCCTTCCAGGGCCGGGCCGCCGCGCCGGGGGTGGTCGCCTCCCACGTCACCGGGGCGGCATTGGTCAGACGGCGCATGTCGGAGCGGAGGACGGAGCAGGTGAAGCTCCGGCCGCCGGGGGCGACGAAGACCGCCGGAACCGGGTTCGTGCCGTTCACCATGTTCCACCGCCGGGCCCAGAGCAGCCAGCCCGTCGTCTCGCCGAACTCCGTCGCCAGGGCGAGGATGTCGGCGCGGTCGACACAGAGTTCGACCCCCATGACCTCGTCGACGTCGGCGCTCAGCCAGACTCTGTCGACCACCTTGGTGCTGCCGGCCCGGCTGCCGACCGTGGTGCGCGCTTCGTGGACGGCGGTCAGCCGGTCCACATACCCGGCGTTCACCTCCCCCGCCGCCGCGTCCTCGGTCAGCAGCCTGCGCGGACCGTGCTCGGAGACGCGCTCCGAGTTCACGATGCCGACGACCGCCCAGCCCGCCACGAACAGCAGAAACGCGAACGGCACCAGCGTCCCGCCCTCCAGGGGCACGTGCCAGGGCGAGAGGTACGACGAGATGTCCACGCTGTCGTCCACCCAGCCGCCGAGATCGGGGCGGCCCGGCGCGTGCAGGACCCGGACGTCCATGCCCTCCTCCGGCGACGAGCCGACGATCCCGCGGTCCACGGCGAGCACCGTGCCGTCGGCCAGTTCGACCCGCAGATCGGCGTAGTAGTAAGCGCCGCGCTTGCCCTTGCCCACACCGGTGTGCTCACCCTCGCCGGCCTGGACGACGGTCCCGGTCGACACGTGCGGGTGCGCCCGTTGGATCGCGTCGAGCGCCGCGCCCTGGGCGCCGTCCGGCCGCAGTCCCACCAGGAAGGCCGAGGCGATGGCGGTGACGGCGAGCACGATGGCGACCGCGGGGCCCAGCGGGAAGGGGAAGGGCCGGGGGAGCGCCGAGGGGATCGGTGGGAGCTCCTCGTCGACTCCGGGATCGAGTGAGCCCGGCTCCACTGCGGGCGCCCGGAAGGTGGCCGCCACCCATCCCAGGCCGCACACGAGTGCCGCTCCCACCGCGACCAGCATGTCGAAGCGCGGGGTCGTGGCAGTGAACCGCACGACGGGGAGCAGGACCACCGCCGCCGCGCATATCAGCGCCGCCGTCCCCCACCCGCGTGTCCAGACCGTGGATCTTCGCATCCCGTCATCCAACCCCAGCGACGGCTCCGGGAGAAGTGGGGCGCCTACGCGCTCCGGGCTCTCCGGGCCACGTGCGTCCAGTGCCCGGAAGCCGTCGGCCGCCGCGGCGGACTCGCCCTCCCCCACCGGGAGATGAGCCGCTGTCAGGACGCGGTCCCACCGCTGGAGCGCCGCCTTGGGGGCGTCGCGCCGGAGGCGGCTCCGGACGGCCGACCGGCGGCTACTTCAGCCCGCGCAGCGTCAGCCGCAGCAACCGTTCCGTCAACTCCGGGTCGTCGGGCGACTGTTCGGCCGCCAGCGCGATCGCGTTGGTGAGCTGGAGCAGGTCGTCGATGGAGACGTCGTCCCGTACGGCTCCGCTCTCCTGGGCCCGGCGCAGCAGCCCGGCGCCCGCCTCGCGGAGCGGCCGGTGGCACTGCGTGAGCGGCGACGTCGCGTCGCGCGAGGCGGACATCAGGGCGTGGGCCAGCCCGCGGTACTCACCCGCATGAGTGACGATCGAGCCCAGCCAGTCCACCAGCGCCCGGCACGGAGCCTCCGCCGCGGCCAGCTCACGGGAGCGGTCCAGCAGGGAGCACAGGGCGTCCTGGAAGACCGCGTTCATCAGGGCGTCCCGGTTCGGGAAGTGCCGGTAGAGGGTGCCGATCCCCACGCCCGCCCGCCGGGCGATGTCCTCCAGCGAGGCGTCCGTGCCGTGCTCGGCGAACGACCTGCGCGCCTCGCCCACCAGCCGGTCGTGGTTCCGCCGCGCGTCCGCGCGCATCGGCCGCGCCGTGCTCGTCTCCATCGGGATCGCCCCTGTCATGGCTCCCACCCCTCCCTCGGCCCTCGGACCGCCTCGGACACCGGCGGTCTCTCGGACCCGTCGTCGGTTTCCAGGATGCCACTGCGGGGAACGGCCGGTGCCACGGTGGCGACAGGCCCGGCACCGCGGTCGCGGCAGGCCCGGTCCCGCGGTCGCGTGGGGTCCGGGGCCCGCGATCGCGGCAGGGCCCGGCCCGCGTCGTGAGGACGCGGACCGGGCCCTGCGGGGGCGTGCCGGAGATCAGTCCTTGATCTCGCAGATCAGGGCGCCGGAGGAGACGGAGGCGCCGACCTCGGCGGAGAGGCCCTTGATGGTGCCGGAGCGGTGCGCGTTGAGCGGCTGCTCCATCTTCATGGCCTCCAGGACGACGACGAGGTCGCCCTCCTTGACCTCCTGCCCCTCCTCCACCGCGATCTTCACGATGGTGCCCTGCATGGGCGAGGCGAGGGAGTCTCCGGAGGCGGCCGAACCGGCCTTCTTCGCGGCGCGGCGCTTCGGCTTGGCGCCGGCGGCGAGGCCGGTACGGGCCAGGCTCATGCCCAGCGAGGAGGGCAGCGAGACCTCCAGCCGCTTGCCGCCGACCTCGACGACCACGGTCTCGCGCCCGGACTCGTCCTCCGCGTCCGCCTCGGCGGGCGCGGCGAAGGGCTTGATGTCGTTGACGAACTCGGTCTCGATCCACCGGGTGTGGACGGTGAACGGGTCCGCGGTGAAGGCGGGGTCGGCGACGACGGCACGGTGGAAGGGGATGGCGGTGGCCATGCCCTCGACCTGGAACTCCGCCAGCGCGCGGGCGGCGCGCTGGAGCGCCTGCTCGCGGGTCGCGCCGGTCACGACGAGCTTGGCGAGGAGGGAGTCCCACGCCGGGCCGATGACCGAACCCGACTCGACGCCCGCGTCCAGGCGGACGCCGGGGCCGGTCGGCGGGGCGAAGAGGGTGACCGTGCCGGGGGCGGGCAGGAAGCCGCGGCCCGGGTCCTCGCCGTTGATCCGGAACTCGAAGGAGTGGCCGCGCACCGCCGGGTCGCCGTACCCCAGCTCCTCGCCGTCCGCGATGCGGAACATCTCGCGGACGAGGTCGATGCCCGTGACCTCTTCGGTGACGGGGTGTTCGACCTGGAGGCGGGTGTTGACCTCCAGGAAGGAGATCGTGCCGTCCAGCCCGACCAGGAACTCGACCGTGCCGGCGCCGACGTAGCCGGCCTCCTTGAGGATCGCCTTCGAGGCCGCGTACAGCTCCTCGTTCTGCGCCTGGGTCAGGAAGGGGGCCGGGGCCTCCTCCACCAGCTTCTGGTGGCGGCGCTGGAGCGAGCAGTCACGGGTGGAGACGACGACCACGTTGCCGTGGGAGTCGGCCAGGCACTGGGTCTCCACGTGGCGGGGCTTGTCGAGGTAGCGCTCGACGAAGCACTCGCCCCGGCCGAAGGCGGCGACCGCCTCGCGGACCGCGGAGTCGTACAGCTCGGGGATCTCCTCCAGGGTGCGGGCCACCTTCAGGCCGCGCCCGCCGCCGCCGAAGGCGGCCTTGATCGCGATCGGCAGGCCGTTCTGCTCGGCGAAGGCGACGACCTCGTCGGAGCCGGAGACCGGGTCCGGGGTACCCGCCACCAGGGGCGCGCCCGCGCGCTGGGCGATGTGCCGGGCGGCGACCTTGTCGCCGAGGTCGCGGATCGCCTGCGGCGGGGGGCCGATCCAGGTCAGCCCGGCGTCCAGGACGGCCTGGGCGAACTCCGCGTTCTCCGACAGGAATCCGTAGCCGGGGTGGACCGCGTCCGCCCCGGAGTCCGCGGCGGCCCGCAGCACCTTGGCCATGTCCAGGTAGCTGGCGGCCGGGGTGTCACCGCCCAGCGCGAACGCCTCGTCAGCGGCCCGGACATGCAGCGCGTCGCGGTCCGGCTCGGCGTAGACCGCGACACTCGCGATCCCCGCGTCCCGGCACGCCCGAGCGACGCGGACAGCGATTTCGCCACGGTTGGCGATGAGCACCTTGCGCACGATGACTCCCTCCTCGAAACAAGCTGAGTTTAGGGACTACCGACACGGCCGTACGACCTGTCCCCAATGGTGAGCTTGCCCACACGGAGTGTGATCCGAGGCTTGCCCCAGTAGTGAAATCCCTTGTGGCACCACGGTACGCCGCGATCCTCAACCGCACAGTAACCATCCGGTGTGGTCCAGGTCTCTGTCCTGATGGTCAACGCCTCACGGCGATTCTTTGTGGACTCCCTACGAACGGCCGGTGGATTCTTTGCCCGGCGTGCGGGCGGGCCCAGCCCCTTGTCCGAAGGAATACCCATGAGTAGGGTCCGCGCTACGCACGTACCGGAGGTAACAGGGGTGGGACGCTGATGCGCAGAGCGGTGGCGGTCGTGACCGCGCTCGTGCTGTTCGGGGAGGCGGTGGGCATCGTGCTCGTCAACGCCGCCCTGGCCACGGTCGCGGGGAACCAGAACATGTCCCTCGCCGGTATGGACCCGGGAGCCATGGCCGCCGGCACCTGGGCGATGGGCGGCGTCTTCGGGGTGCTGCTGGTCCTGTGCGGGCTGATCGCCCTGCTGGCCGGGGCCCGCGACCGCTCCCCGGGACGGTTCGGGCGGATCGTCCTGATCGGCTGCGCGGTCGCGCACGGCGTCCTCGGCGCGGTCACCGTCGGCCTGGTCGGCTGGGGCGCCTTCGCGTTCCTGACGCTGGTGCTGGCCCTGCTGGTCCTCACCCTGCAGGCGTACGGGCCCCGGGCCCGGGCCGAGGACGGTCCGAGCGAGCGGCCGGCCCCGGCGGCGGTCTGAGCCCGCCACACCCGCCGGGGGCCCGGGCCCCCGCGGGGTCTTCAGACCCACAGCTCCGTGACGGAGACGTCCAGTTCGCCCAGCAGGCGGCGCAGCAGCGGCAGCGAGAGGCCGATGACGTTGCCGTGGTCGCCCTCGATGGAGTCGACGAACGGCGCCGAGCGGCCGTCCAGGGTGAAGGCCCCCGCCACGTGGAGCGGTTCGCCCGACGCCACGTAGGCGGCGACCTCGGCGTCGGTCGGCTCCCCGAACCGTACGACCGTGGACGCCGTCTCCGACGCGGTGCGGCCCGAAGCGGTGTCGATCACGCTGTGCCCGGTCCGCAGGACGCCCGACCGCCCGCGCATCGCCTTCCAGCGGGCGGTGGCCTCCTCGGCGTCGGCCGGCTTGCCCAGCGCCTCGCCGTCCAGCTCCAGCACCGAGTCGCAGCCGATCACCAGGGCGCCCGCGGCCTCGGGGCGCTCCGCGACCGCCGCGGCCTTGGCCCGCGCCAGGACGAGGGCCAGCTCGGCGGGGGTCGGCGCGCTCAGAGCGTCCTCGTCCACCCCGCTGACGATCACCTCGGGTGCGAACCCGGCCTGGCGCAGCAGGCCGAGGCGGGCGGGGGAGGCGGAGGCGAGCACGAGACGGCGCTGATCAGTCATGAGGGCCATCGTAGAAGGGCCCAGGACCCGACGGGTCAGTGGACGCCGAGCACGAACATCGCCACCAGCATCGCCAGCGCCAGCAGGACGCCGGCTCTGCGCATCATGGCCTGGGCGTCGCGCAGTTCCTTCGGCGGCTTGTTCTCGGGGTCGGACCACAGCATGCTTCCGATCCTGCCGCCCCGCCCCGCCCCGCCGCCTGAGTACGGGTACTCAAAGCCGCCCCCGGCGGACCGGGGACGGCCTCGGACGCCCTCTAGGCCGGCCAGTACGTCCGCGCCCAGGCCCGGGGGCCGGGCCGCGGGCTTCCGGAGCGGGCGATGCGGCCCGGGTCGGACCACTGCTCGGGCGGCAGCGGCGGCCCGGACGGTACGGCGGACGCGGCGGCGGCGCGCGCCTGGACCACCGCCACGGCGGCGGCCAGCTCCTCAGGGGTGGGGTTGCCCCGTACGACCTTGATCATGGGCGGACCTCTCGGGGAAAGGCGGCTGGAACGGATGGGCCGGGCGCGTCCGGCGCCCTACAACGGGATGTTGCCGTGCTTCTTCGGAGGGAGGGATTCCCGCTTGGTACGGAGCTGACGCAACCCCTTGACGATGTGGGCCCGGGTGTCGGACGGCATGATCACCGCGTCCACGTAACCGCGCTCGGCCGCCACGTACGGGTTGAGCAGCGCGTCCTCGTAGTCCGCCATCAGCTCGGCGCGGGTCGCGTCCGGGTCCTCGGCGGCGGCGATGGCGCGCCGGTGCAGGATGTTCACCGCGCCCTGCGCCCCCATGACGGCGATCTGCGCGGTCGGCCAGGCGAGGTTCAGGTCGGCGCCCAGGTGCTTGGAGCCCATCACGTCGTACGCGCCGCCGAACGCCTTGCGGGTGATGACGGTGATCAGCGGGACCGTGGCCTCCGCGTAGGCGTAGATCAGCTTCGCGCCGCGCCGGATGATGCCGCCGTACTCCTGGTCCACGCCCGGCAGGAAGCCCGGCACGTCCACGAAGGTGATGACGGGGACGTTGAACGCGTCGCAGGTGCGGACGAAGCGGGCCGCCTTCTCGCTGGCGTTGATGTCGAGGCAGCCGGCGAACTGCATCGGCTGGTTGGCGACGATGCCGACCGGGTGCCCCTCGACCCGGCCGAAGCCGGTGATGACGTTCGGCGCGAACAGGGCCTGGGTCTCCAGGAACTCCCCGTCGTCCAGCACGTGTTCGATCGCGGTGTGCATGTCGTACGGCTGGTTCGCCGAATCCGGGATGAGCGTGTCCAGCTCGCGGTCCTCGTCGGTGGTGGCGAGGTCCGCCTCCTCCGGGAAGGCCGGGGCCTCGGAGAGGTTGTTCGACGGCAGGTACGACAGCAGGGACTTGACGTACTCGATGGCGTCCTTCTCGTCGCCCGCCATGTGGTGCGCCACCCCGGAGGTGGTGTTGTGCGTACGGGCCCCGCCCAGCTCCTCGAAGCCGACGTCCTCGCCGGTGACCGTCTTGATGACGTCGGGCCCGGTGATGAACATGTGCGAGGTCTGGTCGACCATCACCGTGAAGTCGGTGATGGCGGGGGAGTAGACCGCGCCGCCCGCGCACGGGCCGACGATCAGCGAGATCTGCGGGATCACCCCGGAGGCGTGCACGTTGCGCCGGAAGATCTCGGCGAACAGGCCGAGCGCCACCACGCCCTCCTGGATGCGCGCGCCCCCGCCGTCGTTGATGCCGATGACCGGGCAGCCGGTCTTCAGCGCGAAGTCCATGACCTTGACGATCTTCTCGCCGTAGACCTCGCCGAGCGACCCGCCGAAGATGGTGAAGTCCTGCGAGTACACGCAGACCGGGCGGCCGTCGACCGTGCCGTAACCGGTGACGACGCCGTCCCCGTACGGGCGGTTCTTCTCGATGCCGAAGTTGGTCGAGCGGTGCCGGGCGAACTCGTCGAGCTCGACGAAGGAGCCTTCGTCCAGCAGCAGCTCGACCCGCTCACGGGCGGTCAGCTTGCCCTTGGCGTGCTGCTTCTCGACCGCGCGGGCCGACCCCGCGTGCGTCGCCTCGTCAATGCGGCGCGTCAGGTCCGCTAGCTTGCCCGCGGTGGTGTGGATGTCGATCTGCGGCTCGGACATCGGGGGGCGGCTCCCTGCCTGGTCACGGGGACGACGACCGGTGGCGGTCACGGGGGACGGGCGGTCGTCTGTCCGGCTCTGCGGCTACTGACTCGTAACGCGGTTGTGCGGCTCTGCTTCGTCACGCGGTCACACGGCGTCCTTCGCCGCGGTGCGCCGCTTGGCTACTGACTCGTAGGGTAACGGCGTGCCTCCGGAAAGGCAGTGCGTCCTTTGCCACACCTAGGCTGGGTTGCATGACACCCCCGGATGCGCCACACAACCGCTGGTCGGACCTCGACCGGCCGCCCCTGAACGCGACCGCGCTGCGCCGCGGACTGCTGCGGCCCGACGCGCTGTGGACGTCGCTGGAGGTCGTGGAGTCCACCGGCTCCACCAACACCGACCTCGCCGGGCGGGCCCGTGCCGGGGCGGTCGCCGCGGGCACGGTGCTGATCGCCGAGGAGCAGACCGCCGGGCGCGGGCGGCTGGAGCGGACCTGGACGGCCCCGCCCCGCTCCGGACTGTTCCTCTCGGTGTACCTGGAGCCCGGAGACGTCCCCGTGGAGCGGTGGGGGTGGGTGCCGCTGCTGGCCGGGGTGGCCGCCGCGACCGGGCTCGCGAAGTCGGCCGGGGTCGACACGTCGCTGAAGTGGCCCAACGACCTGCTGGTCTCCGTGGACGGGGAGGAGCGCAAGGCGGGCGGCATCCTCGGGGAGTTCGCCGGGGACGGCATCGTCGTCGGCATGGGGATCAACGTCTCGCTGCGCGCCGACGAACTGCCCGCCCCCACCGCCGGGTCGCTCGTCCTCGCCGGAGCGGTCTCCACCGACCGCGAGACGCTGCTGCGCGCCGTCCTGCGCTCGCTGGAGCACTGGTACGGGGCGTGGAAGGAGACCGGCGGGGACGCGGCCGCGAGCGGGCTCCAGGCCGCGTACGCCGCGGGGTGCGCGACCCTCGACCGGACCGTGCGGGCCGAGCTGCCGGGCGGTGACGCCCTGGTCGGCGAGGCGGTCGCGATCGACGGGGACGGCCGGCTCGTCCTCTCCACCGAGGACGGACTCCGGCAGCCGGTGTCGGCCGGGGACATCGTCCACCTGCGGGGCGTGGCGGGCGGCCTGACCTGACGGGGGTGCGGAGCGGGGGGCCGGGGGCCGGAGCGGCGCGGGAGGAGCGGCGCCGGGGCCGGGGCCCGGAGGCCGGGGGCGCGCGGGCCGGATACGACGTACGCCGTGATGTCACGCGCGACGCACCGGGGACGGGCGGCCGAGGACGTGAGCCAGGGCACACCTGCCGTATCGTTGAGGCGATCCGAAGAGAGATCGGCAGGGAAGTGCGCAGGGAACGGGCAGGAGGCGGCTGGTGACCGTCGGCGACACGACGTCCGGTGCGGGCGAGGAGCCCGGCACGGACTCCTCGGTCCACGCCACACCCCACCACGAGGTCGACCACACGGTGGAACCGACCGACGACCCCCTCGCCATCCGCCTCGAAGCGCTGATCCTGGGGGCCGACCGGCGGTACACGCCCTTCCAGGCGGCCCGCACCGCCGGGGTCTCCATGGATCTGGCCTCCCGGTTCTGGCGGGCCATGGGGTTCGCGGACATCGGGCAGGCCAAGGCGCTCACCGAGGCCGACGTGCTCGCCCTGCGGCGGCTCGCCGGCCTCGTCGAGGCGGGGCTGCTCAGCGAGCCGATGGCGATCCAGGTGGCCCGCTCCACCGGTCAGACCACCGCCCGGCTGGCCGAGTGGCAGATCGACTCGTTCCTGGAGGGGCTGACCGAGCCGCCCGAGCCGGGCATGACCCGTACCGAGGTCACGTATCCGCTGGTCGAGCTGTTGCTCCCGGAGCTCCAGGAGTTCCTCGTCTACGTGTGGCGGCGCCAGCTCGCCGCCGCCACCGGGCGGGTCGTGCAGGCGGCCGACGACGAGGAGATGGTCGACCGGCGGCTCGCGGTGGGCTTCGCGGACCTGGTGGGCTTCACCCGGCTCACCCGGCGGCTGGAGGAGGAGGAGCTGGGCGAACTGGTCGAGTCCTTCGAGACGACCGCCGCCGACCTGGTCGCCGCGCACGGCGGGCGGCTCATCAAGACCCTCGGCGACGAGGTCCTCTTCGCCGCCGACGACGCGGGCACGGCCGCCGAGATAGCGCTCCGGCTGATCGAGGCGATGGGCCAGGACGAGACGATGCCCGCCCTGCGCGTCGGCATCGCGTTCGGCACGGTCACCACCCGGATGGGCGATGTCTTCGGCACCACGGTGAACCTCGCCAGCCGGCTGACCTCGATAGCTCCGAAGGACGCCGTCCTGGTGGACGGGGCGTTCGCCGCGGAGCTGGTCCGCCACGGCGACGCCCCGGAGTCCGAGGCGCAGGCGGCCGAGGCCGTCGCGGCCGCCGCCGAGCGGGCCCGGCTCGCCGAGAAGGAGGGCCGCGAGCCGGCGGAGGAGCCGCCGCTGCCGACCTACCGCTTCGGGCTCCAGCCGATGTGGCAGCGGCCCGTGCGCGGACTCGGCGTGGTGGAGCCGTGGCTGCTGGCCCGGCGCGGCCGGACCGGTTCCTGAGGCGTTTCCCCGAGGGCGGGGAGCCGCCCCGCCCGCACGCCGTCCCGCAGCCGTTGCGGCCCGGCCCTGTCGGGGGCCGGGCCGCCCTGTCTAGGATTCCTGCCGGATAACGCTCGTTAACGGCAGCGGGCGGCGTCGACCGGGTGTCGTCGACCGCCGGCGCCGTCGACCGACAGGGGTGCAGCCATGACCGTCACGTCCGAGCAGCGGTACGGGGAGTTCGTCGTCGTGCGGCGGCACGCGGGGCAGGACCACGTCGCCGAGCTGGTGCTGGACCGGCCGAAGGCGATGAACGCCGTCTCCACCGACATGGCCCGCTCCATCGCCGCCGCCTGCGACGCGCTCGGCGCCGACCGGGACGTCCGGGCCACCGTCCTGACCTCCAGCCACGAGCGGGCCTTCTGCGTCGGCGCGGACCTCAAGGAGCGCAACTCCTTCACCGACGCGGAACTCGTCCGCCAGCGGCCCACGGCCCGCGCCGCCTATACCGGGGTCCTGGAGCTGCCGATGCCGGTGATCGCCGCCGTCCACGGCTTCGCCCTCGGCGGCGGCTTCGAACTCGCCCTGGCCTGCGATGTGATCGTCGCCGACGCCACCGCCGTGGTCGGGCTGCCCGAGGTGTCCGTGGGCGTCATCCCGGGCGGCGGGGGCACGCAGTTGCTGCCGCGCCGGGTGGGGGCGGCCCGCGCCGCCGAGCTGGTGTTCAGCGCCCGCCGGGTCGAGGCCGCCGAGGCGCGCGAACTGGGGCTGGTCGACGAGCTGGTCGAGGCCGGCCGGGACCGCGAGGAGGCCCTCGCGCTGGGCGGCCGGATCGCCGCCAACTCGCCGGTCGGCCTGCGCGCGGCGAAGAGGGCGCTCCGGCTGGGGCAGGGGCTGGACCTGCGGGCCGGCCTGGAGGTGGAGGACGCGGCCTGGCGGTCCGTCGCCTTCTCCGGGGACCGGGCGGAGGGGGTGGCCGCGTTCAACGAGAAGCGGCGCCCCGCGTGGCCCGGCGAGTGACGACGGGCGTGCGTCACCGAGCGTGATCATTCCAGGGTGGAATGGTTGATATGGGTTACGCATCAAACTGATCAAAGGCGAACAAATCTACCTAAGCTGTAGAAATGGGTGGTGACGACGAACGGCTGCGGGCCGTGGTTTCGCTGGCGCAGACCATGGCCGCGGCCTATACGCCGCGGGAATCGTGGCGGGCGGCCGCGCTCGGCGCCTGCGAGGCGCTGCACGGCAGTTTCGCCGCGCTCTCGGTGTGGGAGCGGGAGCGGGGCCGGCTGCGGGTGCTGGTGAACGCGGGGCAACGGGCCGAGGGGGAGGAGGAGTTCCCCGAGGAGGAGGCCTACCCGGTCCACCAGTTCCCGGAGATCACCGAGTTCCTGCACGAGCGGTGGGCGGGCGGCGGTGAGCCCGACGCCTGGGTGGAGACCGCGGACGGGCAGCCCGGTGCGGGCGGGCCCGCGCGCGGCGCCCGCCCGTACTGCCACCAGCGGGTCGCCGCGCTGCGGCGGCGCGGCCGGGGCTGCTGCGTGGTCGCGCCGATCGTGCTGCACGGCCGGGCCTGGGGCGAGCTGTACGTGGCACGGCCGGCCGGCCGGCCCGTGTTCGACCGGGCCGACGCGGACTTCGCGACCGTGCTCGCCGCCGTCGTGGCCTCCGGGATCGCCCAGACCGAACGGCTGGAAGAGGTGCGCAAACTGGCCTTCACCGACCCGCTGACCGGGCTGGCCAACCGGCGCGCGGTCGACATCCGGCTCGACGAGGCCGTCGAGCGGCACCGTGTCGACGGCACGGTCGTCAGCCTCGTCGTCTGCGACCTGAACGGCCTCAAGGCGGTCAACGACACCCTCGGCCACGCCGTCGGCGACCGTCTGCTGGAACGTTTCGGCTCGGTGCTGTCGCGGTGCGGGGCGATGCTCCCGGAGGCGCTGGCGGCGCGGCTGGGCGGCGACGAGTTCTGCCTGCTGGCGGCCGGGCCCTCGGCGGACGCCGTGGTGGGCGCGGCCACCGAGCTGTGCGACCGGGCCGCGGTGATCGAGCTGGGCGAGGGGGTGGCCTGCGGGGTCGCGTCGACCGGCGACCCGATCGGCCCGGTCCGGTCGGCCCGCCGGCTGTTCCGGCTCGCGGACGCGGCGCAGTACCGGGCCAAGGCGGCCCGTTCCCCGGGTCCGGTGGTGGCCGGGCGGGACGGCGAGGTCGTCCGGCTCGCGGACTCCCCGCCGCGGCCCGCCCACGACCGGCGCAGGCTGCGCGGCAACCGCCCGTGAGGCGCGGACGCCGGGACGCCGGGGCGCCGGGAAGGTTGGCGCTCCGGACGTCGCGGCGGTGCGAGCGGCAGGGGAGCCGGCGGCCCGTGCCGTGAGGAGCCCCGGGGGTAAGGGGTCCTGCAGGTAAGGCGCCCCGCACCTAAGGCGTCCTGCGCGTAAGGGGCCCTGCGCCGCACCACTAGTGACATGAAGGGTTTCAATCCGTAGGCTGCTGAATATGGATATGCACACTGTCGTGGTGGGGACGTCCGGAACCACCGCCGATGACGTCGTCGCCGTGGCCCGCCACGACGCCCGGGTCGAACTCTCCGCCGCCGCCGTGGACGCCCTGGCCGCCGCCCGCCTCATCGTGGACGCGCTCGCCGCCAAACCCGAGCCGGTCTACGGCGTCTCCACCGGCTTCGGCGCCCTCGCCAGCCGCCACATCAGCACCGACCTGCGGGCGCAGCTCCAGCGCAACATCGTCCGCTCGCACGCGGCGGGCATGGGCCCCCGCGTGGAGCGCGAGGTCGTCCGCGCGCTGATGTTCCTCCGGCTGAAGACCGTCGCCTCCGGCCACACCGGCGTACGCCCCGAGGTCGCGCAGACCATGGCCGACGTGCTCAACGCGGGCATCACCCCCGTCGTCCACGAGTACGGCTCCCTCGGCTGCTCCGGCGACCTCGCGCCGCTCTCGCACTGCGCGCTCACCCTGATGGGCGAGGGCGACGCGGAGGGCCCCGACGGCACGGTCCGGCCCGCCGGCGAACTCCTCGCCGCCCACGGCATCGCCCCGGTCGAACTGCGGGAGAAGGAGGGCCTGGCCCTCCTCAACGGCACGGACGGCATGCTCGGCATGCTGGTCATGGCCCTCGCCGACCTGAAGAACCTCTACACCTCGGCCGACATCACCGCCGCCCTCTCCCTGGAGGCGCTGCTCGGCACGGACAAGGTCCTCGCCCCCGAGCTGCACGCCATCCGCCCGCACCCGGGCCAGGGCGCCAGCGCCGCCAACATGCTGCGGGTGCTGGCCGGTTCCGGGCTGACGGGCCATCACCAGGACGACGCGCCCCGGGTCCAGGACGCCTACTCGGTCCGCTGCGCCCCCCAGGTCAACGGCGCGGGCCGTGACACCCTCGCCCACGCGGCCCTCGTCGCCGGGCGCGAACTGGCCTCCTCCGTCGACAACCCGGTGGTCCTCCCCGACGGCCGGGTGGAGTCCAACGGCAACTTCCACGGCGCGCCCGTCGCGTACGTCCTGGACTTCCTCGCGATCGTCGCCGCCGACCTCGGCTCGATCTGCGAGCGCCGCACCGACCGGCTGCTCGACAAGAACCGCTCGCACGGCCTGCCGCCGTTCCTCGCGGACGACGCCGGGGTCGACTCGGGCCTGATGATCGCCCAGTACACCCAGGCCGCCCTGGTCAGCGAGATGAAGCGGCTCGCGGTCCCCGCCTCCGCCGACTCCATCCCGTCCTCCGCGATGCAGGAGGACCACGTCTCCATGGGCTGGTCCGCCGCGCGCAAGCTCCGCACCGCCGTGGACAACCTGACCCGGATCGTCGCCGTCGAGCTGTACGCCGCGACCCGCGCGGTCGAACTGCGCGCCGCCGAAGGGCTCGTCCCCGCCCCCGCCTCGCAGGCCGCCGTGGCCGCGCTGCGGGCCGCCGGGGCGGAGGGCCCGGGACCGGACCGCTTCCTCGCGCCGGACCTGGCCGCCGCCGACGCCTTCGTACGGGAAGGGCGTCTGGTCGCGGCCGTGGAGCCGGTCACCGGCCCGCTGGCCTGAGACCCCGCTCGCGTACGCGTACGGAGGTGGGGGCCCCCCCCCCCGGGGGGGGGGGGCCCCCCCCCCCCCCGGGGGCGCCCCCCCCCCGCCGGCCGGGGGGCGGCCGGGGCGGCGGGCCCCCAACCCCCCGCACCGCCGGGGGGCCCCCCCCCCCCGGGGGGGGGCGGGGGGGGGGGGGCCCCCCCCCCCCGGGGGGGGGGGGGCCCCACCTCCCTACGCGGTGCCGGCTCCGCTCAGCAGGCCGGGCGCGGTCCGGAGCGGCGCGCCGCATACGCGACGAACCCCGTGCCGATGCCCAACAGGGCGGTACCGCCGATGAGATACGGGGTGGTGTCCAGACCCGGGCCGGTGTCGGCGAGGCGCAGGTCGGAGGTGGTACCGGCCTCTCCGGCGGCTTTCGCGGGCGCGGCGGCCGGGGCGTCCTGGACGGCGTGCTCACCGGTCGCGTTGGCCGACGGGACGAACCAGAGAGCGGCCAGCAGCGTGCCGGAGGCGGTGGCGGTCAGCAGTGTGCGACGAGCGACGGACACAGATTCGATCCCCTTGCGACAACCATGAGTTAGCCCCGTGGGCCGATGCTAAGCAAAGCAGCGGGTCGGTGGAAAGTCGCGGCCCCGCCGGGCCGTACGCTCCGGCCATGAACACAGATGAGACATCCAGGTTTGTTCGGCTTCGCGTGGAGATGGTGTTGGAGGTCACCGACCTCGACGCCCTGACCGGTACCGCCCTTGAATCCATCGCCGCCGAGTACGGGGAGCCCGTCGCGGGGGCCGCCGGAGGCGACACCGCCGAGGAGCGGACGCATGCCGAGGCCACGGTCCGGGCAGACGGAGCAGAGGCGCTCGCCTCGCTGGTCGACCCCTTCGATCTGGTCAGCGAGGTGCCCGGGGTTGAGCTGGCCCAAGCGTCCTGGAGCAGCGAGAGCATCGAGTACGACCCCGACGCGGAGGACTGGGACGACGCCGACGACGGCGAGGAGGGCCTGTTCCTCCCGGAGGACGGGGACGAGGAGGAGGGGTACGGCGACACGGTCGCGCACAATGGGAGGCACGACGGCCGGGACGGTGGCCCTGCGCAACGGGCGTGACGTGTGAGAACACCGGCCCCGGCCCCGCTCACCGGCGGACCGGGGCCGCACCGCGCGACGGAGGAAACCGGCTCCCGGTAGCGGGAACCGCCGCTTCCGGGGATGCGTCGATGAGTGGTGTTCCCCACATCCGTCGCGGATGCGGAACGGAGTGCCCTTTCCGGGTGTTCTTGGAACATTGACGGGGAATAGCCGCCTGGCGTTCCCGTCCGGGGATTTTGGGGAATCGGCGACGATGGAGAAGCGTGTGATGACGGACAGCAAGCGGCGCAGGGGCCTGGTGGCCGTGTCCGCACTGCTCGGTGGCGTGCTGGTGCTTTCGGCCTGTAACGACGACGACGGCGGCAGGACCAGCACCGGCAGCTCGGAGTCGTCGCAGCAGGAGGTGGACAAGGCCGCGGCCGAGGACGCCTCCGAGGCGCAGATAACGATCAAGCCGAAGAACGGCGCGACCAACGCCAGCATCAACAACGCGGCCCAGGTCACCGTCGCCAAGGGCAAGCTGACCGAGGTCGTCATGACCACGCAGGACGGCACCGCGGTCGAGGGCAAGGTCTCCGCCGACGGGACGAGCTGGAAGCCCGCCGCCCAGCTGGAGCGGTCCACCACGTACAAGATCGACGCCACGGCGGAGGACGCGAAGGGCCGCAAGGCCCACGAGAACAGTTCCTTCACCACGGTCTCGCCCGACAACAGCTTCATCGGGAACTTCACCCCCGAGGACGGCTCCACGGTCGGCGTCGGGATGCCCGTCTCGATCAACTTCAACAAGGAGATCACGAACAAGAAGGCCGTCCAGGCCGGCATCACCGTGAACTCCAGCAGCGGCCAGGAGGTCGTCGGCCACTGGTTCAACGCCCAGCGCCTGGACTTCCGCCCGCAGGACTACTGGAAGGGCGGCTCCACCGTCACCCTGAAGCTGGCCCTCGACGGCGTCGAGGGCGCGGACGGCGTCTTCGGCGTCCAGCAGAAGACCGTGACCTTCAAGATCGGCCGCAACCAGGTCTCCACCGTCGACGTGAAGACCAAGCAGATGACGGTCGTCCGCGACGGCAAGACGGTCAAGACGATCCCGATCTCCGCGGGCTCCCCCGAGAACCCCACGTACAACGGGCAGATGGTGATCTCCGAGAAGCACAAGGAGACCCGGATGAACGGCGCCACCGTCGGCTTCACCGATGACGACGGCAAGGGCGAGTACGACATCAAGGACGTGCCGCACGCCATGCGCCTGTCCACCTCGGGCACCTTCATCCACGGCAACTACTGGGGCAAGGGCATCTTCGGCAACGCCAACACCAGCCACGGCTGCGTGGGCCTCGCCGACGTGAAGGGCGCGAACGACCCCAACGCCCCCGCCGCCTGGTTCTACGACAACTCGCTCATCGGCGACGTGGTCATCGTCAAGAACTCCCCGGACAAGACCATCACCCCGGACAACGGCCTCAACGGCTGGAACATGAGCTGGGCCGAGTGGACGGCCGGTTCCCAGGCCTGATCCGACCCCGGACCTGATCCCCCGCAGGTCCGTCCCCTTCTCCGCACCACCCCCGTCCCCGCCCGAAGGCGGCGGCCCCGAAGCGTTCCGGGGCCGCCGCCTTCGACGTGCGCGGGCACACCGCCATGACCTCGCGGGTAATCGACGGCCTCCGCCCCGCCCGGCAGCATCGCGGGTGTGCCGAAGCACCGCCCCGACCGCCCGGAGGACCGGACCATGACCGCGTACGCCATCGCCCACCTGCGCCCCACCGACGGCCCCGTCGACGACGAGGTGCTGAACTACATCGAGCGCATCCAGGCCACCATGACGCCCTACGGAGCCCGCTTCCTGGTGCACGGCTCCGAGGTGGAGGTGGTGGAGGGGGTGTGGCCGGGCGGGCTGGTCGTCGTCGCCTTCCCCGGCATCGAGGAGGCCCGCGCCTGGTACGCGTCCCCCGCCTATCAGGAGATCCTTCCGCTGCGCACCCGGCACCTCGTCGGCGACGTGGTGATCGTGCCGGGCGTCGGCCCGGAGTACGACGCCACGGCCACGGCGGCGGCGATGCGGAACGCGCGGGACCGCGCGGCCGGGCAGGGGGAGCGCGGCGGTTCCTGACGGAGGCGCCGGAGCCCGGGCCGGCCGTCGAGCCGTGGGCCGCGGCGCCCGGGGCGCAGGCGGCCGGTCCGGCCGGGACGGTGCAACCGAGCCCGGAGGCCACCGCGGGGCGAGCCCGGACGCCGCAGGGGAGCCGGAGGGCCCGCCGGAGCCGGGGCGTGGAACACTCCCGCACGTGCCTCACTGGATAACCCCGCGCCGCCTGGGCGCCGCCGCCGTCCTGTACGCCGTCTTCGTCGGCGGCTGGTACCTGGGCCAGCCCCTTCCCCGCGTCGGCTGCGAAGAGGAGGCGTCGGCCCCCTCCACCGCCCCGGTCGCGATCGGGGAGCCCGGCGACCTCTCCGGCGGCTTCAGCCGGGCGGCCCGCGACATCGGACAGGTCGCCACCTACGACTTCGTCTCCACCGAGGCGGTCGTCGCGTGCGACCCGTACACGTCCCGCCCCCGCCTGGTCGCCTGGGTGGTCGGCGACTGGCGCTGAGGACGCGCCGCCCCTCCGGTCCGGGGGACGCCGGGGAGCCGGCTCAGTCCGTACGCCCCCGCACCGCCGCCCGGTAGGACAGCAGGTCGCTGCGGCGGACCTGGCGCACCCCCGCGAAGTCCTCGTGCGGTTCGGCGGGGCGTCCCGGGGAGCACTCCGGGGGGCGGACCGGCGCCGGGGCCCCGAGGCGGCGCCACGGCAGGGTCGGCAGCCAGAGCAGCCCGTAGAGCCAGCGCAGCACCAGCGGGCGGAAGCCCGGCCGGCCGGCGTCGGGCAGCCGGATCACCCGGACGCCCATGATCAGCTTTCCGGCGCTCGCCCGGACGGCCATCGTCAGCAGCACCTGGTTGGCGAACGACAGCGCGATCAGCTGGACGGCCAGCAGGGCGACCGCGCGGCCCGTGCCGCCGGAGTCCAGGCAGGACCGCACCAGGAGCCCGACGGCCAGCAGACACAGGTAGCAGTCGAGGCCGACCGCCAGAAAGCGCCGCATGTCGCCGGCGCCCTTGGGGACGCGCGGCTCCCGGAGGCCCCGCACGGGGTGCGGGGAGGAGCGGACATACGCCGGGTAGGACGCCCGGGCGGGCCGGCGCCCGTACGGCGGGCCCTCGAAGGGCGAGGGGGGCGGCGGGCCCTCGAAGGGGGACGGGGGCGGCGGGCCCTCGAAGGGGGACGGGGGCGGCGGGCCCCGGCGGGACCGGGCGGCACCGCCCCAGGGCGTCCGCGCCTGATCAGGGGGCTGCCTCCTCCGACGCCCCCGTGGCTTCGACATGGGGGCATCATGACGGATCACCGGCCGGGATGTCCCTGTTCCTGACGGGTAACCCCGCTGCCTCGGCGAGGATTTCACCGTTCCCTCGCGGACCCCTCCTCCTCGCCTCCCGGAGACGCCGCCCGGGCCGCCGCCGATCACCCCCGGGCGGCGCGACGGGCACCGGAGGAACGCCGTGCGCGTCGCCTCCGGGCCCCTTCGGGACCGCTCCGCCATGTGACCTTCATCACGTCTGCCCGTGCAACCGGAAAGCGGGTCCGAGCCGCGCACGCGGCCCGGAACAGCGGCGCGGGGCCGGTGAGGGGCTCGGCGCGGCGGTCCGGACGCTGAGCAAAACGGCTGATCATGGCCATTATGTGGATGGTCCTCGAAGATCATCGGGCATCCCTGGAGAATCGAACCGTACGACGGTCCAGCGCGTCGTCCGGCCGGGCGACGGCCCCACGGCCCTCCGACCCGGGGGTCCGCGGAGCTCCGGCGGGGGAAGCGGACCGGCGGCGCTCCGGGACGGGGGCGCCGAAGCGCACGAGCCGACCACGGAAGGTCTTGATCAGATGCCGGTCATCCCCCACTCGCCCGACTCCGCCCGCACGCATGACGCGGCCCACCTCATCGAGCCGCTCTACGCCGAGATCCTGCGCCGCAACCAGGGCGAGCTGGAGTTCCACCAGGCCGTCCGGGAGGTCCTGGAGACCCTCGGACCGGTGCTGGCCCGGCGCCCCGAGTTCGTCGACGCGCGCATCATCGAGCGCATATGCGAGCCCGAGCGCCAGCTGATCTTCCGGGTGCCGTGGTCGGACGACTCCGGCGACATCCACGTCAACCGGGGCTTCCGGGTGGAGTTCTCCAGCTCGCTCGGCCCCTACAAGGGCGGCCTGCGCTTCCACCCCTCCGTCAACCTCGGCATCGTGAAGTTCCTCGGCTTCGAGCAGATCTTCAAGAACGCCCTGACCGGCATGCCCATCGGCGGCGGCAAGGGCGGCTCGGACTTCGACCCCAAGGGCCGGTCCGACGCCGAGATCATGCGGTTCTGCCAGTCGTTCATGACCGAGCTCCACCGTCACCTGGGCGAGTACACCGACGTCCCGGCCGGTGACATCGGCGTGGGCGGACGCGAGATCGGCTACCTCTTCGGCCAGTACAAGCGGATCACCAACCGCTACGAGTCCGGCGTCCTCACCGGCAAGGGCCTCGGCTGGGGAGGCGCCCAGGCCCGTACCGAGGCCACCGGCTACGGCACGGTCCTGTTCACCCAGGAGATGCTGCGCAGCCGCGGCGAATCCCTGGACGGCCAGACCGTGGCCGTCTCCGGCTCCGGCAACGTGGCGATCTACGCCGTCGAGAAGGCCCAGCAGCTCGGCGCGACCGTGGTGACCTGCTCGGACTCCAGCGGCTATGTCGTCGACGAGAAGGGCGTCGACCTCGCCCTCCTGAAGGAGATCAAGGAGACCGGCCGGGGCCGGGTCTCGGAGTACGCGGAGCGGCGCGGCGCCCACGCCCGGTTCGTCCCCGGTACGGGGGTGTGGTCGGTCCCGGTCGACGTCGCCCTGCCCTGCGCCACGCAGAACGAGCTCCACGAGTCCGACGCGCTGGACCTCGTGCGCAACGGGGTCAAGGCGGTCGCCGAGGGCGCCAACATGCCCACCACCCCGGAGGCGGTCCGCGTCTTCCAGGAGGCGGGCGTCGCCTTCGCGCCCGGCAAGGCGGCCAACGCGGGCGGGGTCGCGACGAGCGCGCTGGAGATGCAGCAGAACGCCTCCCGGGACTCGTGGACCTTCGCCCACACCGAGGAGCGGCTCGCGGAGATCATGCGGCACATCCACGACTCCTGCCACACGACCGCCGAGCGCTACGGAAGCCCCGGCAACTACGTGGTCGGCGCGAACATCGCGGGCTTCGAGCTGGTCGCGGACGCGATGCTGGCGCAGGGGCTGATCTGACCGCAGGCCGGGGAGGCGCCTCCCCGGCGCCCGCCGCCCCGCGGGGGCGAGGCCGCTCGTGCGGTCTCCCCCGCGCGGGGGAGGGGGCCGGTTCGCGAGGGTGGCGCCCCGGCGCGCCCGGCCGGCACCGCACCACCCGGCCGGGGCCTCGCTGGACCCGCTCCGTTCCCCAACGCCGCTCCCCGTCACGGAACTTCGCCGACAGCGGATTCGCCCGGAGCGCAACGCCGGGCCCGTGCGCGGACGGTGCGGCGCTCCTAGGCTGGAGCGGTGAGCATCCGAGCGACGAACCAGGCCGACGTGATCCCCCTGCGCCCGCTCCCGACGGCGGCCGCCCCGGGCCCGAGCGGCGCCCTGCCCCGGGAGCCGCTGTGGCGGGACCTCGTGGGGGAGGTGCTGCGCCGTGAACGCAAGGCGCAGGGGCGGACGTTGAAGGACGTGTCCGACGCCTCCCGGATCTCCATGGCGTACCTCTCCGAGGTGGAGCGCGGCCGCAAGGAAGCCTCCTCCGAGGTGCTGGCCGCCGCCGCCCAGGCGCTCGGTCTGACCCTCGCCGACGTGTTGGCGCTGGCCGGGGAGCGGCTGGTCCGGCTCACCGCGGCCCGGGCCCGGACCCGGTCCCTCGGGGCGTCGGGCGGACACCGGTCCGGGGCCCCGGCGGGTCCGATGGGCGGCGTGCTGCTGGCGGCCTGACCGGGGGTCTCAGGCTGCCGGCGGCCTGACCGGGGGCCTCAGGCGAGGCCGTCCGTCCCGGCGGCGTGGTCCGCGAGCGCACGCACCTCGGCGGCGACGGCGGTGTGCCGCTCGCGGGGGATGTCGTGGCCGACGCCCGGCTGGAGGACGAGCCGCGCGCCGGGGATCGCCGCGGCGGTGGCCCGGGCGGCGGAGGGCCGGAGCAACGGGTCGTCCGTGCCGTGCAGCACCAGTGCGGGCACGCGCAGCGCGGCCAGGGACGGGCCGTGCCAGGCCGCGCCGATCTGGCGGGACTGGGCGTCCGGGTCGGCGATGCCGGTGTCCACGTCGGCGGTGATCCGCTCCAGCGTCCCCGCCTCGTCGAACGGGTAGCCGGGCGACGCGCAGATCCGCGCCACCGCCAGCCCCGCCGCGATCCGCGCCTCCCGCTCCCGGGCGGGCTTGATCCGGGCGAACTTCGCGAGCGTGGAGAGCCGCAGGTGGCGGAAGGCGCCGAGCCCGCCGACGTCGCTGGGCAGGGCGGCGGACGAGGTGAGCGTGCGCACCCGGTCCGGGTGGCGCAGGGCGACGCGCTGGGCGACGACCCCGCCCAGCGAGTGCCCGAAGAGGTGCGCCGACTCCCAGCCGAGCGCGTCCATGACGGCGACCGCGTCGTCGGCCATGTCCTCGGCCGTGTAGGCCGCGCTCCGCCCGGCGGCCAGGGCGGCGAAGGGGTTGCCCCGGCCGGTGCGCGTCGGCAGCCGGGTGGACTCGCCCGCGTCCCGCTGGTCGTAGCGGGCGACGGCGAACCCGGCGTCCGCGAAGGCGGTGCACAGCTCTCCGGGCCACCAGTGCCGGGAGACGGCGAGGCCCATCACCAGGAGCAGCGGCTCGCCGTCCGCGCCTTCCCGGAGCCGGTCGTGGGCGATCTCGACCGCACCGTTGCGGGCGAAGCGGCGTTCGGTCCAGGTCATGGCGGACTCCTTCGGCGGGTGCCGTGAGCGGACACGGCGGTCGGAACACGGGGGCCGGTGCGCCGCTCGGACGCGGCGTCCCCGTACGGCGGACTCATACTGCGATCGGTGTTCGCAGTATTAGACTACAGCCGGACCCCGGACCCCGGGGGCCCCGGAGGGAAGGTGGCGGACCATGGCTGATCGAGAGCCCCGGCCGGCGACCGTCTGGTCACGCCCCGAGCGGGGGGCCCGCGGACCCGCGCCCGAGCGCAGCCGTGCCCAGATCACCGAGGCGGCCCTCGCCCTCGCCGACGCGGACGGCCTGGCCGCCGTGTCGATGCGCGCGCTCGCGCAGCGGCTGGGTACGGGCCCCGCCTCGCTCTACCGCTACGTGGGGAGCCGGGACGAACTGCTGGACCTCATGGCGGACGCGGTCGCGGCCGAGCTGGACCTCTCCGGGGCGGAGGGGGGCGACTGGCTGGACGGCCTGGTCGGGCTGGCCCTCCAGTCCAGGGCCGCGCACGTCCGGCACCCGTGGCTCGCCGATCTGAACGACCGGCGCGGCGAGGTGCTGGGGCCGCACGCGATCGACTACCTCGACCACGCGCTCGGCGTCCTGGCCCACGCTCCCGGGACCGCCGCCCAGAAGCTGGAGGCCATCGGCCTCGTCGGCGCCCTGGCCGCCCTCTTCGCCCGCCGCGAGGCCGCGGCGGCGGCCGCGGGCGATCCGCCGGGCCGGGCGGCGCAGGCGGCGCGTCTGGCGGCGGTGGCCGCCGAGGGGCGCCACCCCCACCTGCTCGCCGCCCTCACCTCGGCCGGCGCGCCGCCGGGCGCCGGCCCGGCGGACCGGGACGCCCTGTTCGTACGGCTGCTGCGGCGGCTGCTCCCGGCGATGCTCGGCCAGGAGCCCGCGTAACCCCGGTCCGGGCCGACCCGGCCCCCGGACCGAACCGCGTCAGCCCCCGGCCCGGGTCGGGGCAGCCCCGGCCCGGGGTCGGATCAGTCCCCGCCCCGGGGCTGCGGATCAGCCCCGGCCCGGGGCTGCGGTCGGCTCCGGGCGGGGACTACGGATCAGTCCCCGCCCGGGTCGGGATCAGCTCTCGGCCGGTGCGACGCCGATCGGGCAGGAGACGCCCGTGCCGCCGATCCCGCAGTAGCCGCCCGGGTTCTTGTCCAGGTACTGCTGGTGGTACGCCTCCGCCGGCCAGAACGGGCGGCCCTCCGCCGGGAGGATCTCCGTGGTGATCTCCTTGTGGCCCGACGCCGTCAGGACCTTCTGGTACGCCTCACGGGAGGCGTCGGCGGCCGCTGCCTGGGCGGGGGAGTGGGTGTAGATCGCGGAGCGGTACTGGGTGCCCACGTCGTTGCCCTGGCGGAAGCCCTGGGTCGGGTTGTGCGACTCCCAGAAGAGCCTCAGCAACTCCGTGTACGGCACGACGGCCGGGTCGAAGACCACGCGTACCGCCTCCGTGTGCCCGGTCAGGCCCGAGCAGGCCTCCTCGTACGTGGGGTTCTCCGTGTAGCCGCCCTGGTAGCCGACGAGCGTCGTCCACACGCCCTCGGTCTGCCAGAACTTCCGCTCCGCGCCCCAGAAGCAGCCGAGCGCGAAGTCCGCCACTTCCAGGCCCTCCGGGTACGGGCCGAGCAGGGGGTTGCCGAGGACGGTGTGGCGGGAGGGGACGGTGAACTCGGGGACGGGGCGGCCGCGCAGGGCCTGCTCCGGGGTGGGGAGCTCGGGGGTGCGGTGGTTCAGGAACATGCGGGGGCTCCTCCGGGGGTCGGTGTCCGGTACGTACAACACGCGCGTCGCCGCCGGGATTCCGGGCAGCCGGCCCGGCGAACGGCCGGGGCCGCCGGGCCCGCCCGCCCGCACCGGCCGCCCGGCGTCGTCTTCGAGGCCGCGCCCCCTACCCGGCGGCCTCGACGACGGCCGCGAGGGCCTGGGAGAAGGCGCGCGTGCGGGCTGTTTCGTGATTGCGGTGCCACACCAGGGCCAGGAACGAGTCCTGCAGGCCGGTCACGGGGACGAAGGTGACGGCGCGGCGGCCGTAGTAGTCGGCGGTCGGGTAGCAGAGGAGCATCGCCCCACGGTCCGCCTGCACCGTGGCCAAACCCTCCTGGAGGGTGCTCACCGTGGGGCCGGCCGGGATGGGGCGGCCCTCGGGGGTGACGAGCGGAGCCTGGGCGCGTCGCCAGTACTCCGGGGCCGGGCCGTGGACGCCGATGAGGGAGCAGGCGGCCAGCTCCTCGGCGTCGAGCGCGTCGCGCTTCGCGAAGGGGTGCCGGCTGGACACGGCGAGGGACTGGCGCTGCTTGGAGAAGACCCGGTCCGTCACCAGTTCGCTCTCCTGGACCGGCATCAGCACGACCGCCGTGTCGACCTCCCTCCGGTGCACCGGGCCGAACGGGTCGGAATAGGGCATCTCCACGATCTCCGTGGCGCAGTCGGGGTACCTGCTCTGGAAGAGCGCGATGGCGTTCATGACCTGGTCGTTGGCCGTGCCCTGGAAGCCGATGCGGAGCACTCCGCAGATCCCCCGTGCCACGCCCCGGACCTCGTCGATCGTCTCCACGATGGTGTCGAAGGCGGGGCGCAGTCCGGCGACGAGCTGCTCGCCGAGCGGGGTGAGCCGGACCCGGCGGCTGGTGCGCTCGACGAGCCGCGCCCCGATCTTGCTCTCCAGCGACCGCAGCAGTTGGCTGACACGGCTCTGCGAGAGGTACATGCGCTCTCCGGCCCGGCCGAAGTGGAGTTCTTCTGCCAGTGCGAGGAACGCTTCCAGTTCCCGGGCGTCCAGACTGCTCACAGCGGTTCCTCCCCCAATCGCGGCGTGGGTGCTCGCGGACTGCCAATCTATCGATGAGCTCAGCTCATGGAAGGATGAGAAGTCGGCTGTTGTTCCGGCGACCCGCGGTCTGTTGGCTGGAGACATGACGCAGGTTGAGGAATCCACAAGCACACCACCCGCGGCCCCGCGGTCGCCACTCAGCGGCTGGCTGGGGGTGGTGGCCCTGGCGCTGGGCACGTTCACGGTGGTCACCTCCGAAATGCTCCCCGTCGGGTTGCTGACCCCGATGGGGGAGTCGCTCAAGGTCTCCGAAGGCGTGGCCGGTCTCACACTGACGATCACCGGTCTGGTCGCGGCGGTGTCGTCGCCCCTACTCGTCTCCATGCTGGGCAGGGTGGACCGGCGGATCGCGCTCTGCGCGCTGGTCGCCGTGCTGGTGATCGGCAACCTGGGCTCGGCCTGGGCGCCGAACTTCGCCGTGATGGTCATCGCGCGTGTCCTGGTCGGTATCGGCATGGGCGGCGTCTGGGCCATCGCCGCGGGCCTCGCCGTGCGGCTGGTGCCGGCGAAATCGGTCGGCCCCGCCACCTCGCTGGTCTTCAGCGGCATCGCCGTGGCGTCCGTGCTGGGCGTCCCGGCCGGAACGTATCTGGGAGCCGCGGCCGGCTGGCGCGCGGCGTTCTTCGCGGCCGCCGGTCTCGGGCTGGTGGTGCTGATCGCGGCGGCGGTCCTGCTGCCGCGGCTGCCCGCGGAGCGTGTGATCCCGCTCGGCGGTGTGATGGGACTGTTCGGCAACACCCAAGTGCGTACGGGGCTCATGGTCGTCGGCTTCGTGGTGACCGGTCACTTCGCCGCCTACACCTACATCAGGCCGGTACTGGAGGACGTCGCCGGAGTCGGCGCCGGAATGATCGGCACGCTGCTCCTGGTGTACGGGGTCGCCGGTGTGGCCGGGAACTTCCTGGCCGGGGCCGGGGCCGCCCGTTCACCGCGCAGGACGCTGCTGGTGATCAGCTCGGTCATGGCGGCCACCGTCATCGCTCTGCCGTGGTTGGGCGGGTCGCCGGCTCTCGCGGCCGTGCTGATGGCGGTCTGGGGCCTGAGCTACGGCGGAGTCTCGGTGAGCACGCAGACCTGGATCCTGCTCGCCTCCCCGGACGCCCGCGAGGCGGCCTCCTCGCTCTTCGTCGGAGTGTTCAACGGGGCCATCGCGCTGGGTGCGCTGGTCGGCGGACTCGCGGCGGACGGTATCGGCATCACGGCGGTGATGTGGGTCGGCGGAGCGCTCGCGGTGGGCGCGCTGGTGACCACGGCGGCCGGCCGGGCTCCGGCCGCCGCCACGTCCTGACCGCCCGGACGCACGGGGCGGTCGCGCCCCGCACGCGTAAGGCGCCCGGGGGACCCGCGTCCCCCGGGCGCCGTCGCGGTCGGGGTTACGGGAGTTCGTCCGGGCCCGGAGGCAGTGCGGCGAGGAACTTCGTCATCGCGTCGGCCCACTCCTCGGGCCGCTCGGCGGCGATGGCGTGTCCGCAGTCGAGCGTGACCAGTTCGGCGTGCGGGATGCCTCGGGCGAGTACCCGCGAGTGGAGGGGTGTGGTGATCAGGTCGGCCAGGGGGGAGACGATCAGCGTGGGAACGGTGATCGCCCGCAGATCCTCGCGAACATCGATGTCGTCGAACAGGGCCAGCTGCGCGTCGGCGCCGGCGGGCATCCCGGCCGAGAACGCGGCGAGCTGCTCCTCGACCTCCTCGGGGGTGCGCTCGTCAAGCCATTGGGGGCCTCCCACAACGAGCGACAGGTAGGCCGCGAGAGTCCTGGGGTCGTCCGTGTTCCGCGCGAGAGCGCGCCACGTGTCGATCACCAGCCGGAGCCGGGAATTCGCACGGGCGAAACCCGATGAAAGGATGAGCCCCGTCACGCGTTCGGGATGCCGGGTCGCCGCCCGGACGGCCACGGTGGTGCCCATGGAGAATCCGGATATGGCGAAGGATTCGACGCCTGATCTTACGGCGTTCGCCACCAGGTGATCCGCTAATCCATCAAGGGTGAGCGGCCCGTCCGGCATGGGCTGATTTCCGGACCCGGGGAATTCCGGCCCGATTACGGTGCTGACTTGTGCGAGCCTTTCGAGGATCGGCCCGAAGCTGTCCAGAATGTCGCTTCCTGCTCCGTGCGCAAGCAGTAGACCTGGGCCTTTGCCCAACCTTAACGGCTGAGGCGTCGCGTCTTCATGAGTGTCCATGCAGGGATCTTAAGTGCTCCCCGGTCCACCGTACGACGTCTTGATGAAAAGTTTGTGACACCTTCAATAAAGCTACTCGGATAAGTAGTTTTATTGACCAGGTTGATCAGTATGGTGTTCGACGGGGTTCGGGTTGGTCCCGGCCTCCGGTGTGGCCGAAAGAGTCGGCGAGAATTCCTGTGGAAGGTGTTGCAGTGATGTCCGATCATGGCTTTGCGCTTACTTCTTACCAGCGGGACATCTGGGTATCGGAGTCCGTCGAGAACCCCGACCCGCAGTTCAACGTGGTCTACGAGGAGGAGATCGGATCCGATGTGGACGCCGGCACCCTCGCGGTCTGCCTGGAGCGGGTCCTCCGGCGCAACGACGCCTTCGCCCTGCGCTTCGACGAACAGGACGGAGTGCCCGTCCAGTGGTTCCACCACGGCGCGGACGCGGACGGCGCGGAGGACGGTGCGGCGGTGACGGTCGTCGACTTCTCCGGTGCGAGCGACCCGGCCGCGGCGCGCGCCGCCTGGCAGGCACGCTCACTGACCCGTCCGTTCGCCCTGCGCCGCTCACGCATGGTCGACGCCGCGCTCTTAACGACCGGTGCGGGACCCGCGCTGCTGCACCTGAAGGCGCATCACCTCATAGCCGACGCCTGGGCGCTCAACCAGGTCAGCCTCCAGCTGTGGACGGAGTACGACCGCGCCCGGGCCGCCGGTGACACCTCCGGCACCTCCACGGACGGCCCCGCGGCGACCCCGTCCTTCCACCGACTGGCCGAGGCGGACCTCGCCTACCGCCGCTCCGGCGCGTACGAGAGCGACCGGGCCTTCCACCGCACCGCGCTGCGGGGCGCCGCCCCCGCCCTCTTCGCACGTAACCGGACGCGGACGGCCGACGCCCGGCCCCGGGTCCGCCACTCGTTCACCGTGGACGCCGCTCTGACCGCCCGCGTCCGCCGGCAGGGCGGCTCCCCCTTCGCCTTCCTCGCGGCGGCCCTCGGCACGTACCTGGCCAGGATTCACCGCGCCGAGGAGGTCGTCCTCGGCATCCCCTTCCGCAACCGGTCCACGGACGCCGAACTCACCACCGTCGGGCAGCGGGCGAACAGCCTCCCGGTGCGCGTCGCACCTCGTCCCGGGGCCGGCCTGCGTGAACTGGCGCAGCGGGTCCGCGCCGACACCGACGCGCTGCGTGCCCGTGCGAGGCTCGCGCTCGGCGACGTCCTGCGCGAAGTCCCGGCCGCCGCGGACGGCTCGCGGAAGCTCTTCGACGTCACGCTCTCGTACATGCGCCACCCCCGTCCGGACGGACGGTCCCACGGCATCGTGCTCGCTCCGGTGCACGTCCAGGACGCGCTGTCCGTCATGGTCAACGTCCTCGACGACGGGAGCCTGCGGATCGACCTCGACGGAGCCGCCGACGTCTTCGACGACGATCTCCCCCTCCCCGCCGTGGCCGGACACCTCCTCACCCTGCTGGAGAGCGGGGCCGCCGACCCGGAGCGCCCCGCCGAGGCCCTGCCCCTGACGGACGAGGCCGAGCGGCAGCGGATCCTCGCGCGGAGCCGGGGCCCCGTGGTCCCCCACGCCCGGGACCGGACGCTCCACGACCTGATCTCCGAGCAGGCCGCCCGGACGCCGGGCCGGGTGGCCGTACGGCCCGCCGACGGCTCCGCCCCGCTCACCTACGGGGAGCTGGACGCCCTCTCGGACCGGGTGGCGCGAGGGCTGCGCGCCCGCGGTGTCGGCGACGAGGACCGGGTCGCCGTGGTGATGGAACGCAGCCCGCAACTGATCGCCGTACTGCTCGGGGTGCTCAAGGCCGGCGGCGCCTACGTGCCGGTGGACCCCGGGTACCCGGCCGAGCGCATCGCCCTGCTGCTCCGCGACAGCCGCGCCCGTGCCGTGCTCGTGGACGCGGGATCGCCGCTTCCGCCGGCCGGGGACGGGGCCCCGGTGCTCAGCGTCGACGAACTGGTGGAGAGCCCCGCCGCCCCCTTCGCACCGTCGGCGGACGCCCGCGGCCTCGCCTACGTCATCTACACCTCCGGCTCCACCGGCACGCCCAAGGGCGTCATGGTCGAGCACCGCTCGGTGGTCAACCGGCTGGCCTGGATGCAGAGCCGGTACCCGATCGGGGCCGACGACGTACTGCTGCAGAAGACGCCCATCTCGTTCGACGTCTCGGTGTGGGAACTCTTCTGGTGGGCGATCGAGGGCGCCGGCCTGTCGCTCCTGCCGCCGGAGGGCCAGAAGGACCCGCGCGTCATCCTGGAGAGCGTCGCCCGCGACCGGGTCACCACGGCGCACTTCGTTCCCTCGATGCTCGGACCGTTCCTGGACCTGCTGGAGGACCGCCCGGACCTGCGCGCGGGGGCGGCCTCGCTGCGCCAGGTGTTCTGCAGCGGCGAAGCACTGCCCGCGGCACTGGTCGAGCAGTTCGGCCGCGTCTTCGGCGGACACGGAACGTCCCCGGAGCTGGTGAACCTCTACGGGCCGACCGAGGCCACCGTCGACGTGTCCTTCTACGACTGCCCCACCGGCGCCGGGACCCCCGTCACCCGGGTGCCCATCGGCCGGCCGGTCGACAACACGCAGCTGTACGTGCTCGACCCGCACGGAAACCTGCAGCCTGCAGGGGTTCCGGGCGAGCTGTGCATCGGCGGTGTCCAGGTCGCCCGCGGCTATCTGGACCGCCCGGAGCTCACCGCGGAGAAGTTCGTCGACGACCCCTTCACTCCCGGGGGACGCGTCTACCGCACCGGTGACCTGGCCCGGTGGCTCGCCGACGGCACCGTCGAGTACCTCGGGCGGATGGACGGCCAGGTGAAGATCCGCGGCAACCGCGTGGAGCTCGGCGAGGTGCAGCACCAGCTCGCCCGGGTGCCGGGCGTCCGCACCGCTCTGGTGGTGGACCGCCACACCCCCGGGCGCGGCACCCACCTGGTGGCCTACTACGTCTCCGACGCGGAGCTGGACGGGCACCGCCTGGAAGCCGAACTCGCCGCGGTGCTCCCCGCCTTCATGGTCCCCGCCCACTTCGTACGGATCGACCGGGTGCCGCTCACGCCGAACGGCAAGGCCGACCGGCGCGCGCTGCCGGAACCGGTGACGGCCCGCGCGCCCGAGTCCCCGGCGGAACCCGCCCGCAACGCCGTGGAGGAGACGCTCGCGGCCGTCTGGGCCGACGTGCTCGAACGGGACGCGGTGGGCATCCACGACGACTACTTCGCGCTCGGCGGCGACTCCATCACCATGCTGCGGATCCGCGCGCTGGCCGAGAAGCAGGGCGTCCACTTCGCCCTCGACGACCTGGTGCGGCACCCCACGGTCGCGGCGCTGGCGGAACGGGCCACCACGGGACCGCCCGGCGGATCCAGGCGGCTTGAGCCGTTCGAGCTGGTCTCCGGTGTGGACCGGGCCCGGCTGGCGGGCAGGGAGGACGCCTACCCCCTCACCCGGATGCAGCTCGGGCTGATCTACCACAGCCGGGCGCAGGAGGGCTCCGCCGTCTACCACGACGTCTTCCGGTACAGCTTCACCTTCGGATGGGACGCGGAGAAGTTCCGGCAGGCGTTCGAGCGGCTGACGGCGCGCCATCCCGTCCTGCGCTCCGCGTTCGACCTCGGCGGCCTCACCGAGCCGCTCCAGATCGTGGACCGCACGGTCCCGGACGCCCTGCGGATCGTCGACCTGCGCGACCGCGACGCGGCGGACGCGGAGGCCGAGATCGACGCCCACGTCGACGAACGCCGCTACCACCGGTACGACATGGAGCGGCCCCCGCTCCACCACTTCCGGGTGCACGTGCTGCCGGAGACCGTCGAGCTGGTGCTCAGCTTCCACCACGCGATCCTCGACGGCGGCAGCGTCGCCAACCTGGTGCGGGAACTGCTCCAGGACTACCTGTACAGCCTGGGCCTGGACATCCCGGCAGTCCCCGTACGGGATCTGCCCTCGCCCGCCCACCACGCGCTCGCCGAACGCACCGCGCTGGGGTCCCCGCAGAGCAAGGAGTTCTGGAGCCGTTACGTCGAGGGCAGCGAGCTGCTGCGCCTGGAGTCGTTCCGGCAGCACGAGGCGCCCGGCCCCGACGACCTGATCACCCGCGTCATCGACCTGCCGGACGCCCTGACCGCCGAGGCCCGCGCCTTCGCCCGGAGCCGGCAACTGCCCATGAAGTCCGTGCTGTTCGCGGTGCACGTCCTGGCGCTGCGCCTCTACTCCGGCACCGAGGACGTCACCACCGGCCTGGTCACCCACGGACGTCCCGAGTACGAGGACGCCGACCGGATCGCCGGGCTGTTCCTGAACACCCTCCCGGTCCGCGTCAACACCGCGCAGGCCACCTGGTCGGACGTGGTGGAGGAGGCGTTGCGCCAGGAGCGGGCCACCTACCCGCACCGCCGCTACCCCCTCAGCGCCATCCAGGAGGACCTGGGCGCCACGGTCCTGGAGACGGCCTTCAACTACATCCACTTCCGGCAGCTGACCGAGGTGTTCGAGCTGCCCGGGGTGTCCATGAGGTCCTTCCGGACCTGGGAGGAGACCAACTTCCAGCTCCTGGTCAACGCCATGACCAGCCCGGTCGACGAGAGCATCAGGCTGCGGATCGACTGCCACGGCCGCACCTTCACCCCCGCGCAGGCCGACCTGTACGCCGAGGGTTTCACCGCCGTCCTGGCACACCTGGTCCGCCACCCGGACGAGCCGGCCGATGTGGGGCTGCTGCGGGCGCCCGCCGCCGCCGTGCCCGTCCGTACCGCGGAAGAGCCGTTCAGGGACGTGGTCACAGCCGTACGGGAGCAGACGCTGCGCACCCCCGGCGCGACGGCCGTGATCTTCGGCCGGGAGAAGCGGAGCTACGCCGAACTCGCGGCGGACTCCGACCGGGTGGCCCGTCGGCTCATCGCCCTCGGCACCCGGCCGGGGGACCGGATCGGGATCGCGGTGGGCCGTTCGCCCGACACCGTCGCGGTGATCCTCGGGGTGATGAAGGCGGGCGCCGCGACGGTCCCGTTGGACCTCGGCTACCCGGTCGAGCGGCTCCTGGACATGGTGGAGCAGGCCGACCCCTTCCGCATCATCACCGGAGTCGAACAGCCGGACGGCCTGGGAAGGCGCACGCCCCTGGTTCCGGCGGCCGACCTGCTCGCCGCCGCCCCAGGGGACAGCGACGGCGCCCCGGACGGGCTCCCTCCGATCGCGCCGGAGGACACCGCGTACATCCTCTTCACCTCCGGTTCCACCGGCAGGCCCAAGGGCGTCGTCCAGTCGCACCGGACCCTCGGACGCCTGATCGCCTGGCAGAACAGCATCCCCAGCGGGGTCACCGGCGGTGTCACCGCGCAGTACGCGCCGATGAGCTTCGACGTCTCCTTCCAGGAGATCTTCTCCACGCTCTGCGGTGGCGGCGCCCTGCTCGTCCTCGCCGAGGAGCAGCGCCGCGACATGCCGGCTCTGCTGCGGCTGCTGGACGACGAGGGCGTGGAGCGGGTCTGCCTGCCGTATGTGGCACTCCAGCAGCTCGCGGAGACCTCCGTCGCGCTGGGACTGGTGCCCCGCCACCTCAAGGCGCTGCTCTCCTCCGGCGAGCAACTGCGGATCACCGACGAGATCCGCACCCTGTGCGCCGGAATACCCGGGGTGATCCTGGAGAACCAGTACGGTCCGACCGAGTCGCACGTCGTCACCAGCCACACCATGACCGGCGACCCGGCCGGCTTCCCGGCGATGCCGCCCATCGGCACCGCCATCGACGGCAGCCGGGCGTACGTCCTGGACGGCCGGCTGCGACCGGTGGCCGCCGGGGTGCAGGGCGAGATCTACCTGGCCGGGTCCTGCCTGGCCGACGGTTACGTGGGCCTGCCCGAGCTGACCGAGGAACGCTTCCTCCCGCACCCCTTCGGGGCCCCGGGCGAGCGGCTCTACCGGACCGGCGACCTCGGCTTCACGCTCCCGGGCGGGGAGATCGTCTGCCTGGGCCGGGCGGACTCCCAGGTCAAGGTGCGCGGCTACCGGGTGGAGCCCTCCGAGGTGGAGCTGGCGATCACCGGTTTCCTGCCCGACCACCCGGGACTGACCGAAGCGGCCGTCGTCGCCCGGCGGCGGGGGGACGACGAGGTGTTCCTGGCCGCCTTCCTGGTGGGCCGGTTCTCCGACACCGGACGGGACCTGCTGGACAAGCAACTGCGCACCGTGCTGCCCGAGTACATGGTGCCCTCGTACTACCAGGTCCTGGACGCGCTGCCCCTGACCCCGAGCGGGAAGCGGGACGACGCGCGCCTGCGGCGGGCCCCGCTCGCCGCGAGCACCACCCATGACGCCACCCCGCCGCGCGACGCGTACGAGCGGACGCTGGCCGAGATCGTCCGTGACCACCTCCAGCTGCCCGAGCTCGGTGTGCACCAGAACTTCTTCGACCTCGGCGGCACCTCGCTCACCGCGATGCGCCTGGTGGTCGTCATCGAGCAGCGCTACGGCATCAACGTCCCCATGTCGGAGTTCGTCTCGGCGCCGACCGTCGCGGCCCTGGCCGCGAAGCTGCGGGACGGCGGGGCGGCGAAGGAGTTCGACCCGCTCGTCCCGATCCGCCAGGACGGCTCCAAGACGCCGATGTTCTTCGTCCACCCCATGGGCGGCAACGTGCTCTGCTACCTCCGGTACGCCGCCCACCTCCCCGCCGACCAGCCCTTCTACGCGCTCCAGGCGGCCGGTGTCGACGCGGGCACCGAACCGCTGGGCACGGTCGAGGAGATCGCGGCCCGGTACATCGAGTCGATACGCCGGGTCCAGCCCACCGGCCCGTACGTGATCGGCGGTTGGTCCTTCGGCGGGTTCGTGGCCTTCGAGATCGCCCGTCAGCTGCGTGCGGCGGGGGAGGAGATCCAGCGTCTGGTCCTGCTGGACACCACAGCCCTCAACCCGGGCCGCCGGCTGACGACGGACGACGACGCCCTGTTGGGCTGGTTCTTCTGGGAGCTGCTGTGGCTCCAGCGGGGCGGGGACTCGCCCCTGGAGCTGATCCCCGCCGACCTGGTGACGCTGGAGCAGAAGTTCGACTTCATCGCCCAGCTCGCCATCGACGAGGGCGTGCTCCCCGTCGGCAGCACGGGCACGATCGTGCGGCGCCTGTTCCACGTGTACGAGGCGAACTGGCGTGCGGCGTTCGACTACCGGCCCGAGCCGGTCGAGCAGGACATGGTGCTCATCCGGGCCACGGAACCGCTGCCCGAGGTCCTCGACTCCATGCACACCGCCATCGACAGCATGCACAGGGACCCCTCGAACGGATGGCGGGAGCGTACGAGCGGCGAACTCGACGTCGTCGTCGTCCCCGGAGACCACCTCACCATCATGGAAGAGCCGCACATCGGCCACATGGTCAGGACCGTCAACGAACTGATCGGGCACTGAGATGACGACACCGCGAACGAACCACACGGCAGGCGGAGCATCCGGACGGCGCAGGGCGCTCGTCGTCGGCGCGGGGATCGGCGGGCTCACCGCCGCCGTCGCCCTGCGCGCGGCGGGCCTCGACGTCGAGGTCTACGAGAGGGCGGGCGAGCTGAGGGCCGCGGGCTCGGGCCTCTCCGTGATGAGCAACGCCGTCACGGCCCTCGAATCGCTCGGCCTCGGCATCGACCTGGCCAAACGCGGCAGCGTGCTGGAGTCGTACCACGTCCGAACCGCGAAGGGCCGCCTCATCCGCGAGTTCCCCTTCCCCGAGATCATCGGCAGGCTGGGCGTGCCCAGCGTGCTGATCACCCGCTCCGACCTCCAGCAGGCACTGCTCGACGCGGCCTCGGGCATCCCGGTCCACCTCGGCGCCCAGGCCACCGGATACGAGAACGAGGCGGGCGGCGGCGTACGGGTCGACTTCGCCGACGGCTCCGAGGCGCGCGGGGACGTCCTCATCGGCGCGGACGGCTTCCACTCGGTGGTCCGCCGTCAACTGGCCGGACCCGAGGAGTCCATGGACAGCGGCTACATCTGCTGGCTGGCCGTCGTTCCCTTCTCCCACCCCGACTTCGCCCCCGGTTCGGTCACCCACTACTGGGGCAGCGGAAGCCGCTTCGGCCTCGTCGACATGGGGGGCGGACGCCTGTACTGGTGGGGCACCAAGAACATGCCCACGGAGGAGTCCCACGACTGGAAGGGCTCCAAGGCCGACGTGCAACGGGCCTACGCGGGGTGGGCCGACGTCGTCCAGGAAGCCGTCCGGGCCACCCCCGAGGAGGACATCCTGGCCGTACCCTCCCGCGACCGGGTCTTTCTGGAGCGCTGGGGGGAGGGGCCGGTCACCCTCCTCGGCGACGCCGCACACCCGATGCTCACCAGCCTGGGCCAGGGCTCGTGCATGGCCATCGAGGACGCCGTCGTACTCGGACAACGGCTCGCCGGGGCCGCCGACATACCGGCGGCGTTGCGTCGATACGAGGACGACCGCCGCGAGCGGACCCGCGCCCTGGTGGCCGCCTCCCGTGCCATCAGCACCTTCGAACAGTCCGAGAACCCCGTCCGCAGGCCGGTCCGGGACGCCTACTTCAAGTTCCTGCCGAAGCGACGGCTCGTCCGCACGCTGGAGAGCGCCCTCACCTACCCCGCCCCCGCCACCGGCCGGCCCGACACCGAGGAGCGACCGTGACCCCCCGCCCAGCGAAATTCCTCCCTCCCGGGGACAAGTGCGTCCTGGTGACGGGGGCGTCGTCCGGCCTCGGGCGTGCCTGCGCACTCCAACTGGCCCGGGTGGGCTTCCGGGTCTTCGCCGGCGTCCGCAGGCTCCCGCAGGGAGAGGAGCTGGCGGCCCTGTCGCCGTCCGGGCGCATCCGGCCCGTACGGATCGACGTCACCGACGAGGAGTCGGTGGCCGCCGCGGTCAAGGAGATCACCGGGGAAACCGGCGGGGCCGGACTCTGGGGGCTCGTCAACAACGCGGGCATCGCGGTGTCCGCCCCGCTGGAGTGCGTCACCCCGGAGCGGATGCGGCAGCAGTTCGACACCAACGTCATCGGACAGCTGACCGTGACCCAGGGCGCCCTGCCGCTGCTGCGCCGCTCCGGCGGCCGCGTCGTCAACGTGACCTCCGGGCTCGGCAGCGTCGCCATGCCCTTCCTCGGCGCCTACGCGGCGGCCCAGTTCGCGAAGGAGGCCATGTCGGACGTACTGCGACGGGAGCTCCGGCGGTCCGGTGTGGGCGTCTGCGTCGTCCAGCCCGGGGCGATCACGACTCCGATCTGGGGCAAGCTGACCGACGCCGCCCGCCGGGACTTCGACGACGTCCCTCCCGAGGCGGCCGCGCCCTACCGCACCGCCTTCGGCCGCTTCCTCGACGCGAGCGACCAGCAGACCGACACCGGCACCCGTCCCGAGGACTTCGCCCGGACGGTCTTCCGCGCGCTGACGTCGGACCGGCCCCGTACGCGGTACCAGGTGGGCAAGGACGCCCGCTCGCTGTACCTCCTCAAGCGGGTGCTGTCGGACCGGGCGATGGACCGCCGGCTCCGAGCGATCACCGACTGACCGGCCCGACCCGACACGACACGAGCACCGGCCCCGACCGGGGCGGCAGGCGGGATCACCCCCCGCCGGCCGCCCCCTCCGCCCCGCGAGAAGCCGGACCGATGCCGGCGCGGGGCGGGGCGCACCGGCGTCTCATCCGATCCGGCCCCCTGGAGGGAACCCGCATGATCACCGCCCCGCCCGCGAGGACAGCCGCCGAACGCGCGCAGGAACTGCTGGAGCGTCACCGTACGACCCTCGAGAACGCCGTGACCGCGATCCGCACCCGGGAGTACTGGTCCCCCTATCCGGACGAGGCCGACGTCTACGGCGAGGCCGTCAGCGCCGCCGGGCACAAGACCTTCCAGGAGCTGCTGGACCGGGAGTTCACCTCGGACCAGCCGGGCCGGGACGGCACGGTCGGGCCGGCCCCGGCGGACGGAGGCGAACGCTCCCCCTACGGAATCGAGCTGGGCATCACCTACCCGCACGCCGACCCGGACGTGCTGCTGCCGGCCATGGAGGCGGCCATGCCCGGGTGGCGGGAGGCCGGCCCGTGGGGACGCGCGGCCGTGTGCGCCGAGATCCTCGACCGGATCAACGCCCGCTCCTTCGAACTCGCCCACGCCGCCGTCCACACCAGCGGCCACAACTTCCTCATGGCCTTCCACGCCGGAGCCGTACACGCCCAGGACCGGGGCATGGAGGCCGTGGCCTACGCGCTGCTGGAACAGACGCGGATGCCGGCCGAGGCGACCTGGAGCAAGCCGATGCCGGACGGCCGGATGTTCTCCCTCGCCAAGACCTTCACCGTGCTGCCACGCGGGGTGAGCCTGCTGATCGCCAACCGCGTCTTCCCCACCTGGAACGGCTACCCGGGCCTCTTCGCCTCTCTCGCCACCGGCAACGCCGTACTGGTCAAACCGCACCCGGGCGCCGTCCTCCCGCTGGCACTGACCGTCCGGATCGCCCGCCAGGTCCTGCGCGAATCCGGCTTCGACCCGAACCTCGTCGCCCTCGCCCCCGAGTACCCGGACGAACAGCTGGCGGCGACGCTGGCGCTGCGCCCGGAGGTCCGCATCGTCGACTACGCCGGCACGTCGGAGTTCGGCGACTGGCTGGAGGCCCATGCCCGCCAGGCCCGGGTCTTCACCGCCAAGTCCGCCGTCAACTCCATCCTCGTCGAATCCACCGCCGACTACCGCGGCATGCTGCACAACATCGCCTTCTCGTTCGCCCTCTACAGCGGTCAGCTCTGCACCAGCCCGCAGAACCTGCTCATCCCGAGGAACGGGATCGCCACGGAGGACGGCCACCGGAGCCACGCCGAGGTGGTGCGGGACCTGGCGGACACCATGACCGGCCTGCTGGCCGACGACGCGTCCGCGGTCGCCGTACTCGGGGCGCTGGTGGGGCCCGACGTCCTGGAGAGCGTCGAGCACGCCGCGTCCGGCCGGATCGGCCCGGTGGCCCTGGCGCCGCGCGCCGTCCGGCACCCCGACTTCCCGTCGGCGACCCTGCGTACCCCTGTCCTGGTCACGCTGGACGCCTCCCGGGAGGAGGACCGGAAGGTCTTCGGGCGCGAGTGGTTCGGTCCGGTCGCCTTCGCGGTGGCCGTGGACTCGGCCGCACACGGCGCCGAGCTGATGCGCGGCGTCACCCAGCGGGCCGGCGCGCTGTCCGTCGGCGTCCACACCACGTCCCGGGAGGTGGAGGCCCTCGTCGCCGACGTCTGCGAACGCGCGGGCGTGATGCTCTCGGTGAACCTGATGGGCGATTGGTTCATCACCCAGTCCGCCGTCTACTCCGACCTGCACAGCACGGGACTCAACCCCTCCGGCAACTCCGTCTACTGCGACGCCGCCTACGTGGTCGAACGCTTCCGCACGGTGGGAGTGCGCCGCTACGACAGCTCCCACTGACCCCGCCCCGGGGAACCGAGTCCGACCGTACCCACCACCCCGGCTCCGGCCGGTCCGCACGAGGAGAGACCCCTGACCAGCACTCTGCCCCAGCGAGGGAGGGACCTTGAGACCCGGCGCGTGCAGGAAGCGCTCGACTGCGCCTGCTCGGGCGTCAGCACCCTGGTGAACGTGGTGGGCCCCCGGGGAATGGGCAAGACCCGGATGCTCCAGGAGGCGGCGGAGACCGCCCGCAGGCGCGGTTTCCGCCTGCTGCGGGAGGAGCCGCGGCCGTCCGGGCACGGAGCAGCCGGCCACGACGTGCCCACGCTCGTCGTCGTCGACGAGCCCTCCCGGCCCGGGCGGGAGCCGGGCCGGGAACGTCTCCGCCCCAGCCCCGGCGGCCGCACCGTGTGGATGACGGCCACCCCGCCGGGCACGCCGCCCCGCCGGGCCCACGGCATCGACGTGCCGCCCTTCCTCTGCACGATGCGCCTCGTGCTCGGCCCGCTCTCCGACGGCGCGGCGCGCGCCCTGGCGTCCGACCTCCTCGACGCGCGGCCCGCCGCCCCGCTGCGGCGGATGCTGCAACAGGCCGGCGGGCACCCCGGGCTGTTGACCGAACTCGTGCGGGGCCTCCAGGAGGAGGGCAGCCTCCGGACGGTCTCCGGCGTGGCCGAGCTCGTCACCGGCCGCGTCTCCGAACAGGCCCGCTTCTACGTCCGGGACGCCCTCGCCGAGTGCTCCGGACTCTGCCGTCAACTCCTGTGCCTCGTAGCGGTGCTGGACGAGGAGTCCGGCCCCGAGGTCCTCGCCCCGCTGCTCGGCATCTCCACCGTCGCCCTGATCCCGGTGCTGGAGGAGGCATACACGACCGGGCTGCTCCACGACGCGGACGGCCGGCCCGCCTTCGTCAGCGTGCTCGCGCGCTCCACGGTCGCCGAGACGGTCCCCCGCGCGCTGCGGACGGCGTTGTGCCGTGAGCGGGAGGCGCTGGCCCGGCCGCCCGCGGCCGGACCGCCCCGTACCGAGGAACCGGGCCCGCTCCTCGACGGGAGACAGGTCCTGATGCTGCGGATGGTGTCCGAGGGCCTGACCAACCAGGAGATGGGCACCCGGCTCGGACTGTCCCCCCACACCGTGAACTACCACCTCCGCAAACTGTTCCGGGCCTTCGGCGTGGGCTCCAGGATCGACCTGCTCAACGCCGCCCGGAGGGCGGGCCCCCCGGTCGTCCCGGACCCGCCTGAGCGGGAATGAGCCGGTCCCCGCCCACCCGCCACCCGCCCCCGTCCACCCGCCCCCCTTCCCCGTACCCCTGCCCGACGGAGAGACCGCTGTGACCGATCTGCTTCTGCCCCGTACCTGGCCCCACCACGACGTACCCGCCGCGGACCGCCGCTCCGGCTGGCTGCGCGACGCACTGGCGAAGGAGCCGGAGGACGGCCGGTCGCCTGCGCTGGAGGACGAACTCACCTGCGACGTCTGCATCGTCGGCGGAGGGTTCACCGGCCTGTGGACCGCCATCGAGATTGCCCGCAGGTCACCCGGCACCGATGTGGTGCTGATCGAGGCGGACCTCTGCGGCAGCGGCGCCAGCGGTGCCAACGCGGGCTTCCTGATGCCGATGTGGGCCCGGTTCAGCAGCCTGGTCGCCATCGGCGACGTGGAGGAGGCCCGGCGCATAGCGGAGGCCTCGGCACGGGCGGTCGACGAGATCCTCGACTTCGCCGACGAGCACGTCATCGACATCGAGCACCGGCGGGGGGCGTGGCTGCTGGCCGCGTCGTCCCCCGCCCAGCGCGGGGCCTGGCGCCAGACCCTGGTGGACCTGCGCCGGGCCGGCGTCGAGCCCCTGCACCAGGTCTCCGCGACCGAGGCGAGGGCCGCGGTCGGCGTCGAGAGCCACTACGGAGGAGTGATCGATCCGGGCTGCGCGACCCTGCAGCCCGCCAAGCTGGCCCGCGGACTGCGCCGCGTGGCCCTGGACGCCGGCGTCCGCATCCATGAGCGGACCCCCCTGCTCGCCCTGCGGCCGGGCCGCAGGACCCGGGCGGTCACTCCGTACGGGAGCGTCCTCGCCGACAAGGTGGTGCTGGCCATCAACGCCTGGGCGTCCTCCCTGGAGGACCTGGGCCGCAAGATGGTGACCATAGCCAGCGACACCCTGCTGACCTCCCCCGTGCCGGCCGAGCTGGACGCGTTGGGCTGGGACGAGGGCGTCTCGGTCTGCGACGCCCGGAGGCGGCTGAACTACTACCGCAGGACCCCGGACGGCCGGCTGCTCTTCGGCAAGGGCGGCGCCGGCATGACGTACGGCGACTCCTCCCCGAGCACGCAGTGGGGGCCGCCCCTGCGGATGGCCGAGATGCGCCGCCACCTCGCCAGGCTCTTCCCCTCGCTCGCCGACGCGCCCGTCGACGCGGCCTGGACCGCCCCGGTCGAGTACTCCGTCACCTCGCTGCCGTTCGCCGGCTGGCTCCGCTCCGTCCCGAACGCCTGCTACGCGACCGGCTACTCCGGTGACGGCGTGGGGCCCTCGCGCCTGATGGCCCGGGTCCTCGCCTCGTTCGCGCTCGGGGTCACCGACGATTGGAGCCGCTCGGCCCTGGCCCGTACGCCCGGGGGCTGGATACCGCCGGACCCGCTGCGGTCCGCGGGAGCGAGCCTCCTGCTGCCCGCCCTCCGCGCCGTGGAGGACCACGAGGACCGGGGCGGACGGACCCCGGGCCTGCTCAAGCGGCTGGTCTCGACCGACCCCTCGGCCTTCCGCGCCCGCCGCGCCGCGGGCAGGAGGTGACTTCCGCGCCCGCCGCGCCGCGAACGGAAGCGAAGGCCCGGTGATCAGTGCGGCAGCGTCGCCGGGCTGCCGCCGTTCGCCTCGTACCCCGCGACCGCCAGCGCCCGGTAGACCGCGTACTGCGCCGCCGGATCCGGCTCCGCCGTCCACGGCAGCGCGCCCACGTGGCCGTCGACCCGCACCAACTGGTGCATCGCCTCCGACCAGCGCTCCATGTGGACCAGGAACAGCACCAGCAGATGGCGCACGTGCGCCAGCATCGGGTCGTCCGGGCGAGCCGCGTGCACCGCGAACATCGCGCCCTCGACCGCCTTCGTCACCACCTGGCTGCGGTAGAAGCCCTGCACCAGGTTGACCTCCGGCAGATGCTCGTACACCGCGAACAGCGGCAGCGCGGCGAGCAACGAACCCTGCGGGGCGCGGGCGGCGGCGGCCGTCGCGAACGCCTCCGCCTCCTTGCGCGAGCCGTGCCACTTCTCGCAGTGGAAGTGCAGCGCCGCGATGTGCGCGCCCATGTGGGCCGGGGCGCGGTCGATGATCTTCGCCCAGAGCCGGTCGAACTGCTCCGGGGTGTAGCCCAGGCCCCGGGCCACCGCCAGCTCCACGATGTACGGGACGGGGTCGCCCGGCGCCAGCAGCGCCGCCTCGCCGCAGACCGTACGGGCCTCCTCCAGGATGATCCGGAAGTCGTCGCTCCCCGCCGCCGAGGACCGCCACGCCTGCTGCACCAGGAACTCCGCGTGCACCGCCGCACCGCCCGCGTCCTTCGGGGCCTCCGCACGCCAGGCCCGCAGCCACGCCCCGCCGGCCCCGGGCCGCTGCGCCAGCTCCAGCGAGGCCGCGCCCGCGAACGCCTGCACCCGCTGCCAGCGCACCTCGCCCTCCTTCGGCGTACCCGCCAGCAGCTGGGAGGCGGCCCGCCACTGCTGGGTGCCCTGGACCACGGCGAGCACGTCGAGGAGGTCCTGGTCGGGGCCCGGCATCCGGACGTCCAGCTCCTCCTGGCGGGCGAAGCCGTACGCGTCCGGGTCGGCCGCGTCCGGCGAACCGGGGGCGACCTGGCGGATACCGCCCCGACGGCGCATCACCCACGGGCCGATCACGGCGGCGAGCATGCACATCGCGAGCAGGAACAACAGAATCTCCATGGGCCCATTGTCCCCGGAACGGCGAGTGGCCGGTAAGCGCCCCAGGGGGCCTCCGGCGATCCCCCGGGGGGCGGGCGACGCGGAATCGCCGGATACCCCCTCCCGACGAACTACGCTCGGGGCCATGAGCGACCAGCACAGCTTCGAGACCCTCGCCATCCACGCGGGGAACACCGCCGACCCCCTCACCGGCGCGGTGGTCCCGCCGATCTACCAGGTGTCCACGTACAAGCAGGACGGCGTCGGCGGACTGCGCTCCGGCTACGAGTACAGCCGGAGCGCCAACCCCACCCGCACCGCCCTGGAGGAGAACCTCGCGGCCCTCGAAGGCGGCCGCCGCGGCCTCGCCTTCGCCTCCGGCCTCGCCGCCGAGGACTGCCTCCTGCGTACGCTGCTGACCCCCGGCGACCACGTGGTCATCCCGAACGACGCGTACGGCGGCACGTTCCGGCTGTTCGCGAAGGTCGCCTCGCGGTGGGGCGTGGAGTTCTCGGTGGCCGACACCTCGGACGTGGCCGCCGTACGGGCCGCGCTCACCCCGCGCACCAAGGCGGTCTGGGTGGAGACCCCGTCCAACCCGCTGCTCGGCATCACCGACATCGCCGCCGTGGCCCAGGTCGCCCGGGAGGCCGGGGCGCGCCTCGTCGTCGACAACACGTTCGCCTCGCCCTACCTCCAGCAGCCCCTCGCGCTCGGCGCGGACGTCGTCGTGCACTCCACCACCAAGTACATGGGCGGCCACTCCGACGTCGTCGGCGGCGCGCTGATCGTCGACGACCCGGAGCTGGCCGAGGAGCTGGCGTACCACCAGAACGCCATGGGCGCGGTCGCCGGACCGTTCGACGCCTGGCTGGTGCTGCGCGGCATCAAGACGCTCGCCGTCCGCATGGACCGGCACACCGAGAACGCCACCAAGGTCGCCGACCTGCTGACCCGGCACCCCAAGGTCTCCACGGTCCTCTACCCGGGGCTGCCCGAGCACCCCGGCCACGAGGTCGCCGCCAAGCAGATGAGGGCGTTCGGCGGGATGGTGTCCTTCCGCGTCGCCGGAGGCGAGGAGGCGGCGGTCGAGGTCTGCAACCGGGCGAAGCTGTTCACGCTCGGCGAGTCCCTCGGCGGGGTGGAGTCCCTGCTGGAGCACCCGGGCCGGATGACGCACGCCTCCGCCGCGGGCTCCCCGCTGGAGGTCCCGGCCGACCTGGTCCGCCTCTCCGTCGGCATCGAGAACGGCGACGACCTGCTCGCCGACCTCACCCAGGCACTGGGCTGACCCCGGGCGCGCCTACGGCGCCCGGCCACCCCGGGGCCGTGGTGCGGTGGGGCACGCCGCTCCCGGCGGGCCCTCCGCACCACGGCCCCGGCCCCTCACCAGCCCTCCAGCGGGGGAGTCACCTGGGCGGGCTCGGCCGTCCACGGCTGTTCGACACCGGCCCAGACGAGGACCGCGACCAGCGCCGCCGCCAGCGACCAGGCCGCCGCCCGCCCCACCGCCCGGCGCCACCGCAGCCGGCGCCCGCCCCGCCGGGCCGCCCGCGCCGCCAGGTCCGGCGGCAGCACCGGGTGCGGGCCGTCCAGCATCCGGCGGACCTGCTCCTCGCGCGGATCCCGGCGGTCCTCGCTCATGCCGTCTCCCGGGGGCCCGGGGCCGTGCCGCGGGGGCCCGGGGCCGTACTGCGGGGGCCCGGGGCCGTACTGCGGGGGGCGGGGCGTTCCGTACCGCTCCGGGCGGCGGACGCCGCGCCCCGCCCCCGCCCGGCCGACCGCAGCGCCGCCACCGCGCGGGCGCACACCGCGCGGACCCGGTCGTCCGGCAGCCCGAGGAGCGCCGCCGCCTGCTCCTCGCCGACCTCCTCGTACAGCCGCAGGACCAGCACCAGCCGTTCGACGGGGGACAGCCGGTCCAGCAGCCCGCCGCGCGGCCGCCGATGGCGCCGGGCCTCCCGGGCGAAGCGGAGGACCAGCTCCCGGCGGGCCAGGTCGTAGGGGTCGCCGCCGTGCAGCCGGTCCCAGTCCGCGTACGTACGCGCGAGCGCCGCGTGCAGCAGCCGCTCGGCCCGCGGGTACGCGCCGGGCGGCTGCGGCGGTTCGCCGGTGAGCAGCGTCGCCGTGTGCAGCAGACGGCCGCCCGCGCCCGCCACGAAGGCATCGAACTCCAGGGCGCGGAGCCGGTCCCGGTGCTCAGCCCGATCGCTCACGACCACATCCGAGCCCCGCCGCCCGGGCGCGGTCAAGAGGGGCGACACGACGGGTTGGCGGGGAGCCGCCCCCGCCCCCGTACCCGCCCCCGCTCCCGGCGATCAGCGGCGGCCGGCCGGCCGCTCAGCCGTGCGGGGCGGCCGGCCGGCCGCTCAGTCGTGCTGCGGCGGCCGGCTGTCCGCTCAGTCGTGCTGCGGCGGCTGGTGCGCGGCCTGGCGGGCGGCGAGCGATCCGTTGAAGCGGGTGAGCAGGGCGCAGAACGTGTCCCGCTCCTCCTCGGTCCAGCCGTCCGTCACCCGGGACATCAGCTCGCGCCGCGAGGCCCGCACCTCGTCGAGGCGGGCCTGGCCGCGCGGCGAGAGCTGGAGCACGACGGCCCGGCCGTCCTCCGGGTGCGAGGTGCGCTTGACCAGTCCGGTGTCGACGAGCGGCGCGACCTGCCGGGTCACCGTCGAGGAGTCGATGCCCATCCCGGCCGCCAGCGCCTTGACACCCATCGGCCCCTCCCGGTCGAGCCGGTTCAGCAGCAGGTACGCGGCCCGGTCCATCGAGTTGCGCACCTGGCCGACCCCGCCGAGACGGGTCTGCTCGGCACGGCGGGCGAAGACCGCCACCTGGTGCTGGAGCGCGTCCAGCAGGCCCTCGGGGCCCGGGTGTTCGGGGACGGCGCCCCCGGAAGGAGACGCAGCAGTCGTCATGTCCTGTGGGGGCATGGCCGGGGGCTCTCTTCGTGCGGAGTCGGATGGGTGGGGGACAGAGTACGCGGCCCCGGGGCAACGGGTACCAGTGCCGCACAAACCTGCGGACATCCCCGCAGGCCGCCACGGAACCAGTCGGCCGCGCCCCCTCGGAGCTGCAAGACTTGCGGTATGAACTTCCGCGCGACCGCCCGCCACCCGGCCCTGATCCTCGACGACGTCAGGGGCGCGCAGAAAATGCTGTCCGGAGTGGCGCGGACGACCGCCCTGGAGGGCAGCCGCCACCTGACCGAGCTGGTCGGCGCCCCGGTCCACCTCAAGTGCGAGAACCTCCAGCGCACCGGCTCCTTCAAACTGCGCGGCGCCTACGTCCGGATCTCCGGCCTCACCCCGGTGGAGCGGGCGGCCGGGGTCGTCGCCGCCAGCGCCGGGAACCACGCCCAGGGCGTCGCGCTCGCCTCCTCCCTCCTCGGGGTGCGCTCCACGGTCTTCATGCCGGTCGGGGCGCCCCTGCCCAAGGTCGCCGCGACCCGGGAGTACGGGGCCGAGGTGCGGCTGCGCGGCCAGGTCGTCGACGAGACCCTGGAAGCGGCCCAGCGGTACGCCGAGGAGACCGGCGCGGTCTTCATCCACCCCTTCGACCACCCCGACATCATCGCGGGCCAGGGCACCGTCGGACTGGAGATCCTGGAGCAGTGCCCCGAGGTCCGCACGATCGTCCTCGGCGTCGGCGGCGGCGGGTTCGCCGCGGGCGTCGCCGTCGCGGTGAAGGCCCTGCGCCCCGACGTACGCATCGTCGGCGTCCAGGCCGAGGGAGCCGCCTGCTACCCGCCCTCGCTGGCCGCCGGGCACCCCGTCGCGCTCGACTCCCCGACCACGATGGCCGACGGCATCAAGGTGGGCCGGCCCGGCGACGTACCGTTCCCGCTGATCGAGGAGCTGGTCGACGAGATCCGCACCGTCACCGAGGACGAACTGTCCAGCGCGCTGCTGCTCTGCCTGGAGCGGGCCAAGCTGGTCGTCGAACCGGCCGGCGCCAGCCCGGTGGCCGCGCTGCTCAGCGACCCGAAGGCGTTCCGGGGGCCGGTGGTCGCGGTGCTGTCCGGCGGCAACGTCGACCCCCTGCTGATGCAGCGCATCCTGCGGCACGGCATGTCCGCCGCCGGCCGCCACCTGAGCCTGCGGCTCCGCCTCACCGACCGGCCGGGGGCGCTGGCCGCCCTGCTGGCCACCCTGACCGTGGCCGACGCCAACGTCCTCGACATCAGCCATGTGCGCACCGACCCGCGCCTGGGGCTGACCGAGGCGGAGGTCGACCTGCGGCTGGAGACGAAGGGACCGCAGCACTGCGCGGACGTCGAAGCGGCCCTGCGCGAGGCCGGCTACCGGGTGATCAGCTGAGGCGCGCTCCGCGCCGATTGGCCGGATGTCGCCATTCACCGCGCGGTGCGGCCCCGCCAATCCTAGGATCGCCGGGTAGGCCCGTACGGGCACCGGATCCGTACGCGCGCGGTCATCCATGAGTGACGGGGGAGCCCCTCCATGCCAGGTGCGATCCATGCCGAGGGTCTGGTGAAGACCTTCGGCGACGTACGAGCCCTGGACGGCGTCGATCTCGATGTCCCCGAGGGCACCGTCCTCGGGCTGCTCGGTCCCAACGGCGCGGGCAAGACCACCGCCGTACGGGTGCTGACCACGCTGCTGCGCCCGGACAGCGGCACCGCCGTCGTGGCCGGGATCGACGTGCTGAAGAAGCCCAACGAGGTACGCCGCTCGATCGGGCTCTCCGGCCAGTTCGCTGCGGTCGACGAGTATCTGACCGGCCGCGAGAACCTCCAGATGGTCGGGCGGCTCTACCAGCTCGGCGCCCGGGACGCGAAGGCCCGCGCGACCGCCCTGCTGGAGCGGTTCAACCTCGGCGACGCCGCCGACCGCCCCGCCAAGACGTACTCCGGCGGGATGCGCCGCCGCCTCGACCTCGCGGCGGCACTGGTCGTCTCGCCGCCGGTGATGTTCATGGACGAGCCGACGACCGGACTCGACCCGCGCAACCGGCAGCAGCTCTGGGACGTGATCGAGGACCTGGTGGCGGGCGGGACGACCCTGCTGCTGACCACGCAGTACCTGGAGGAGGCCGACCGCCTCGCCAACGACATCTGCGTCATCGACCACGGCCGGGTCATCGCGCGCGGCACCTCCGACGAGCTGAAGGCCCGTACCGGCGGCGAGCGCGTCGAGGTCGTCGTGCGCCGGCCGGAGGAGATCGAGCGCGCCCGGACCGTGCTGACCGCCCTCGGCAAGGGCGAGGCCACCGTCGCCCAGCTCTCCCGCAAGCTGACCGCCCCGGTCAGCGGCGGGGCCAGACTGCTGGCCGAGATCATCCGCGACCTGGACGCCCAGGGCGTGGAGATCGACGACATCGCCCTGCGCAGGCCCACACTCGACGACGTCTTCCTCTCCCTCACCGGCCACGCCGCCGAGGCCCGGGAGAACGGGGACGCGGAGCCCGGCGAAGCCGGAGCGGAACGCCCCCGGGGCGCCCGCGGCAAGGAGGAGAACCGGTGAGCGCCACCGCCAAGGACGCCCCCACGTCGGCCCCCCGCCCCTCCGGGGGCCTCACGCAGTCGGTGAAGGACTCGCTGGTCGTCGCCGAGCGGAACCTGATCCGCATGACCCGCATCCCGGAGATGGTGATCTTCGGGCTGATCCAGCCGATCATGTTCGTGGTGCTCTTCACCTACGTCTTCGGCGGCTCCATCTCCATCGGCGGCTCCACCGACCCGCAGCTGTACAAGGAGTTCCTGATGGCGGGCATCTTCGCCCAGACCGTCACCTTCGCCACGGCGGGCGCCGGAGCGGGCATCGCCGACGACATGCACAAGGGGCTCATCGACCGCTTCCGGTCACTGCCCATGGCCCGGGGCGCGGTCCTCACCGGACGGACGCTCGCCGACCTCGTCCAGACCACGCTGACCCTCGTCGTCCTGGCCGGGGTCGCCCTGCTCGTCGGCTGGCGCACCCACGAGAACATCGGCAAGGTGCTCTGCGGCTTCCTGCTGCTGCTCTTCCTCGGCTACGCCTTCTCCTGGATCGGGGCGCTGATCGGCCTCTCCGTGCGCACCCCGGAGGCGGCGACCTCCGGCGGGCTGATCTGGCTGTTCCCGCTGACGTTCATCTCGAACGCCTTCGTCCCGGTCACCGGCATGCCGGTCTTCCTCCAGCACGTCGCCGAGTGGAACCCGTTCAGCGCCACGGTGGCGGGGGCCCGTGAGCTGTTCGGCAACACGATGCCCGGCGTGCCGAACTCCGTGACGGGGGCCTGGCCGATGGAGCACCCCGTCCTCGCCTCGCTCCTCTGGTCCGTGCTGATCATCGTGGTCTTCCGCACCCTCGCGGTCCGCAAGTACCGCTCGGCCGCAGCCTGAGAGCGCCGTACCGCCGCCGTCCGCGCACGGAACGACGCGGGAGCCCCGGCCTTCGGAAAGGCCGGGGCTCCCGCGTCGTCGTGGGTGGTGCGCCGTGGCGGGCGGGGTCAGCCGGTGTAGGGCTTCGCCGCCAGGATCTTCACCGTGGCGGTCTTGCCGTTCGGCAGCTCGTAGTCCGCGTCGTCGCCCGTCCGCTTGCCGTTGACGCCGAGGCCGAGCGGGGACTGCGGGGAGTACGTCTCGATGTCCCCGCTGGCGTACTCGCGGGAGGCGAGCAGGAAGGTCAGCGTGTCGTCCTCGTCGCCGTCGAAGGCGATGGTGACGACCATGCCGGGCTCGACCACGCCGTCGTCGGCCGGCGCCTCGCCGACCTTCGCGTGCTCCAGGAGCTGGGTCAGCTGGCGCACCCGCAGCTCCATCTTGCCCTGCTCCTCCTTGGCCGCGTGGTACCCGCCGTTCTCCCGCAGGTCACCCTCCTCACGGGCCGCCGCGATCTTGACGGCGATCTCCGTGCGCGCGGGACCCGACAGGTACTCCAGCTCGGCCTTGAGCTGGTTGTACGCCTCCTGCGTGAGCCAGGTGACGTTTTCGCTGGTCTGGGTCACAGGTGCTCCTCGTCGGTACTGGGAATACATCGGTACTGGGAATACAAAGGATCGCCCTACCCGGAAGCACCGCTTCCTCGGGTGGGCGAAACCACGAGCCTAACAATTCCGCAGGAAAAGGGGGAGAAGGTAAAACATCACATGCCGGGGGCGCGTGCCGCGCCCCGTATCACCGCAGGTCAGGTGGGGTGCGACCGCGGTCAGCCCTGCGGGCCGTCGTCGGCGGTGCAGCCCATCGGCTCAACCGCCGTCGCCCGGGACCGGGTCACCACGGTCACGACCTCGTCGATCCGGTCCGCGGCCCGGTCGAACCGGACCTCCTTGCGGCCCACCTCGGCGCCGTCCTCGCTGAGCGCCCGCACCACGCAGTACCCGTGGCCGTCCCGGTCCTTGCGGACCTCCAGGTGGACGTCGGCCCGGGTGTCGGAGACGACCTTGAACTTGATCATCTCGCCGCTGATGCCCTGGCCGCCCACGTAGTCGAAGCCGATCCACGCGATCACGCCGAGCAGGACGGCGCCCAGGACCGATCCGACGATCTTCAGCTTGCGGTCCGCCCGCTGATCCTCGGTCCGGCCGTAACGCCCCTCGGGCGCGGCCTGGCGAACCGTCGTCATGATCGTTCCCTTCGGACCGGGCATCGAGGAATTTTCCGGCCCCTCGTTCAGTCACTATAGAAGCCGTCCGTCCGTCACCCGATCGCGCCCCACACCGGTACGGCACGGGCCGGGCCCCCTCCGACGGGGACCGTCGAGGACCTCCGGAGCCTTCGGCGGTCTCCGGCGACCTTCGACCGGAGCGACCAGCGACCAATGACTGAGGATCGAGCTTTGACTGAGCAGCTGCGACTGATGGCCGTTCACGCCCACCCCGACGACGAGTCGAGCAAGGGCGCGGCCACCATGGCCAAGTACGTGTCCGAGGGGGTGGACGTGCTGGTCGTGACCTGCACGGGAGGCGAGCGCGGCTCCATCCTCAACCCGAAGCTCCAGGGCGACGCGTACATCGAGAAGAACATCCACGAGGTGCGCAAGAAGGAGATGGACGAGGCCCGGGAGATCCTGGGCGTCCAGCAGGAGTGGCTCGGTTTCGTCGACTCGGGGCTGCCCGAGGGCGACCCCCTGCCGCCGCTCCCCGAGGGCTGCTTCGCCCTGGAGGACCCGGAGCACGCCGCGGGGCGCCTGGTGGCGAAGATCCGCGCGTTCCGGCCGCAGGTCATCACCACGTACGACGAGAACGGCGGCTACCCGCACCCCGACCACATCATGACGCACACGATCTCGATGATCGCGTTCGACGGTGCGGCCGACGCGGAGCGGTTCCCCGAGGACGAGTTCGGGCCGGTCTGGACCCCGCAGAAGCTCTACTACAACCAGGGCTTCAACCGCCCGCGCACCGTCGCCCTGCACGAGGCGCTCCTCGCCCGGGGCCTGGAGTCCCCGTACGGGGAGTGGCTGGAGCGGTGGAAGGAGTTCGAGCGCGTCGAGCGCACCCTGACCACGTACGTCCCCTGCGACGACTTCTTCGAGATCCGCGACAAGGCGCTGATCGCGCACGCCACGCAGATCGACCCCGAGGGCGGCTGGTTCCGGGTTCCGATGGACGTCCAGCGCGAGGTCTGGCCGACCGAGGAGTACGAGCTGGCGAAGTCTCTGGTCGATACCTCCCTCCCCGAGAGCGACCTCTTCGCGGGCATCCGCGACAATGCCTGATATGTACGCGACCCAGGCACTGACGCACCTCGTCCCGCTCGCCGCCGAAGAGCTCGACAAGAACAAGGTCACCCCCGGCGTCCTCGGCTTCCTCGTCTTCGCCGCGCTCGCCGTCGGCGTGTGGGCGCTGATGAAGTCGATGAACCGGCACATGGGGCGGGTGAACTTCGAGGAGGCCCCCGACCCGGACGCGGAGCCGGCCGGGACCGGGGCGGCGACCTCCTCCGGGAAGTAGGCGACGCACCGGACCGCCCCGCCGCGCCCGGCGGGGCGGGGCGGCGGGCGCTCGCCCCGCTTCCCGGCGCGGGGCGCGGACGCCCCCTGCTGTACGGGCGGGGGGACGGACCTGCTGCCGTGCGGGTGCGGGTGGGGACTGGCGACGCCGTACCCGGGGTACGGGGGCCGAGGCTCCGGTCGGCCTTGCCCTGCCCCTGCCGTGCCCTGCCGTGCCCTGCGGGTGCGGCGCGCGGGCCTGTGGCGCTGCGCGTCCGCGCGGGTGCGCGGGTCTGTGGCGCGCTGTGCAGGGGCGGGGAGCCTGTGACGCTGCGCGGGCGCCTGTGGCGCTGCGCGGGTGCGGGCAAGGGCCCCCGCTCGCTCCGTCACGGCCGCGCCCGCCCCCGCCTCCCTCCCGTCCCCGCCCCCGTCAGGGCTGCGCCGACTCCAGCGGCACGCCCATGATCTGGCCGGCGCCCCGCGCGGGGGTCAGCCCGAGCCGCCACGCCTGCCAGCCGTCCTCCAGGTCCACGCCCCGCTCCAGGGCCACCGCGAAGGCCGCCGCCGACTGCTCCAGCTTCACGTCCCGCGCCGGGTGCCGGGCCTCGATCAGCTCGGCCAGCTCCTGCTGGGCGACCACCGTGCCCACCTCGCTGCCGCCGGGCGAGGCGTACGGCAGCAGCGTGCAGCGCAGGAACCGGGCCCAGTCGCCGCCCCGCGCGTCCCCGTACGAGGCGAACAGCCCCGCCGCCTCCCCGCACAGCTCCAGCGCCTGCGCCGCGCGCCCGTTGCCCGCGTCGATCAACGCCAGCTCCACGCAGGCCCACGCCTCCCCGTACGGCACCTTGATCCGCCGGAAATCCGCCCGCGCGTCCGTCAACAGCTGCCGGGCGAACCCCGAATTGCGCAGGTTGCCCGTCTGCGCGGCCCGCTGGTCCCGGGTCACCCGGCCCGAGTGGTGCCGGGCGCAGGCCAGCCCGTACACGTCCCGCATCCGGGAGAACATCGTGCGGGCCCGCTCCAGCTCGCGTACCGCCTGATCGGTCTCCCCGTCCTCCTCCAGCGCCTGGCCCAGGTAGAACAGGGTCCACGCCTCACCGCGCGCGTCCTCGTTGTGCCGGTGCCGCTCCAACGCCTCCCGCAGCTGCTCCAGCGCGGCCGCCGGGTCGCCGTCCACCAGCCGGGCACGCGCCAGCTGGGTGATCGCCCACGCCTCGCCGCGCCCGTCGCGGGTCCGCCGGTACAGCTCCAGGGCGGTGCTCAGCGCCTCCTCGGCCAGGGCGACCTCGCCCGTACGCAGCCGCACCTGACCCAGCTGGAACTGCGTCCACGCCTCACCGTGGAGCGACTCGCCCTCCCGGTGCAGCCGCAGCGCGTCGGCCAGCAGCGCCAGCGCCCTCGGCAGATCGCCCCGGTCCCGCTCCACGGCGGCCAGCGCGTGCAGGGTCCAGGCCCGGTCCTCCGCCTGCGCCTCGGAGGACTGGAGCGCCAGCGCCTCCCCGAGCCGGGCCGCCGCCTCGGCCAGATTGCCCTGGTGGTGCAGGGTGATCCCGAGCGAGCAGAGGGCCAGCGCCTCACCCGCGTCGTTCTGTGCCTCGTGGTACAGCCCGACGACGGAGGAGAGCGTGGTGCGGGCCTTGTCCAGCTCGCCGAGCTGCCGGGCCGCGATCCCCGTACGCCACTGCACCGACCGCTCCAGCAGCCCCTGGTCCACAGCCTGCGTCAGCTCGCTGATCTCACCGAGGCGGTACAGGTCGCCGCGCAGCAGGCAGTAGTCGCACAGTGCGCCCAGCAGATGCAGCACGGTGGCCTGGTCGACGCCCTCCGCGTGCCGCAGCGCCGCCGTGATGAAGCTCGACTCGTCGTCCAGCCAGCGCAGCGCCGCGTCCAGCGACCCGAACCCGTGCGAGCCGAACTGCCCCGCGCGGGTGGACATCTTCCCGTCGACCATCCGGATCACGGCGTCGGCCAGCTCCGCGTAGTTCGTCAGCAGCCGCTCCTGCGCAGCCGTCCGCTCGGCCGCCTCCTCCTCGTCCAGCAGCCGGGCCAGCGCGAAGGCCCGCACCAGGTCGTGCAGCCGGTAACGCGAACCCCGTACGCGGGTGAGCAACCCGGCCCGCGCCAGCACGGTCAGCAGCCGCTCGGCCTCCTGCTCGTCCGCCGCCAGCAGCGAGGCGGCGGCCGCCGCACCGAGACTGGCCCGGCCCGCCAGCGCGAGCCGCCGCAGCAGCCGGCGCGCCTGATCGCCCTGGTCGGTGTAGCGCAGCCACAACGCCCGCTCCACCGGGCCCCCCGGCCCGTGCGCCCCGGCAAGCGGCTCCGCCGGTCCGGCCGGAAGGGCCGCCCCGAGGTCTTCCGCCAGCGTGTGACGGCTACGGGCCCCCAGCGCGGAGCCGGCCACCCGCAGCGCCAGCGGCAGCCCGCCGCACAGCTCCACGATCGCTTCGGTGGACGGGTAGTCGTAGGGCCCGGACTCCTGCCCCTCGGCGACCTCGCGCAGCAGCTCCTCCGCGCCCGCCGCGTCCAGCGGCCCCACCGGCAGCTGGTGCACCCAGGCCGCCAGCTCCTCAGGCAGCTCCAGCGGCGTACGGGCGGTGACGATCACCAGGCTGTCCGAGCGCTCCGGCACCAACGTGCGCACCTGCTCGGCGTCGGTCGCGTCGTCGAGCACGACGGTGACCGGCGTTCCCGTGAGGTGCTGGTGGTACAGCTCACCGAGCCGTCGTACCTGCTGCTCCGCCGACGCCCCTTCCCGGAACAGCAGTTGCTCGCGCGGGGCGCCCAGCCGGTTCAGCAGGTGCAGCAGCGCGTCCCGGGTCGGCAGCGGGCTCTCCCCGGCCACCTGGCCGCGCAGATCGACCACGCACGCACCCCGGAACTGGTCCTTGAGTGTGTGCGCCGCCCGCACCGCCAGCGACGTACGCCCCGACCCCGGTTCGCCGTGCAGAACGACGACGGTCGGCCGGGTCTGCGTGGAGGCGCGGGCCGCGTGCACCCACTGGGCGATCTGCGCCAGCTCGGCCCGCCGACCGGTGAAGGGGCCTTCCGGCTGCGGAAGATGGCCGAACGACTGCTCCAGCACCACCCGGGTGCGGGCCGCCGCGCTGCGGTCACCGCCGCGCAACTGGCGTACGGCGGAGGCGTTCTGCTTCTTCGGGGAGCGGGCCGCCGGGGTCAGCATCCGCTGCTGGTCCAGGTACGGGCGGATGCCCCGTACCTCCAGGGCGGTCAGCCACTGAAGCCTCAACTGCTCGGCCCCGCCCGGCTGTCCGGCCGCCGCCGCGCGACGGTGGGCGGCGGGCCAGTGCGAGGCGGTCGCCTTCACCACGGTCGTCGCCGTACCGGCCACCGCGACGGCCGCACCCGCACCGAACGCCAGACCGGTGGTCGCGCCGAGCGCCAGGTCGGCCCCGAACGCGGCAGCGGCGGCAACCCCCGTCACCAGCAACGGTGTTCCGAGCGCCGCTCTGCTGAAGCGCTCCGCCGGCGGGCGGTCGCCCGCCGCCGAGTCGAGCGCCCGCGTGTACGCGGCGTACTCCTCGGCCGCACCCGCCGCGATGGTGTCGAGCGCCGCACGGGCCCGCGACATCAGCGCACCGGCGTCGGTCCGCCCACCGGTGCGCCGCGCCTCCTCCTCCACAGCGCGCACCAACAGCCTCTCGGCCTCCGCCCGATGGCTGTCCCGCATATGCGTCCCCCTCCGAGAGCCGCGCCCCGGACCTCGGTCTCCGGGGCGCCCGACGCCGAGCGTCGGATATCAGCGCCAAGTGTCCTGCCTGGCGCGCTCCGACGCGAGGGGGAGAGGGGGAGGGGCGGGCCGAGGAGCGAGGACGGGGCAGCCCGCGCCCGGGCTCACGCCTGCGGCGAGGGCGGCGCCTCCTCGACGGGGTCCTCCTGCAACAGGTCGTACAGCGCGTCGGCCGCCGGCAGCTCGGAGGTGCGGCTGGTCAGCTCCTCGGGGGCGGTCATGGCCGTACCGGCGGCGAAGGCGCCTGCGAACAGTGCGGTCGCGATGAGTTTCTTCACGGTGTCCGTATCCGTCGTGACGGTGGCGGGGGCCACGTGGGGTCCGGGGCTCACTGCTGCCGAGCCATCCCGCGACACCGCAGCAGATACGTTCCTGCGGAGGCGACGCGACGACTCGGACGAGCAACGGCCGAGGGGGGCGGTGGTGATCGTTCGAGAATTCCAGACTCCCCAACGACGCCACCCCCTCCGGGGAACGCCCCACCCCGCCGATGTCACCCGAATGAAGACCCCGGCCGACACCGGGAGACCCCACGAGCGCCCGTGGGGCGGGTGAGCGGATCACCTCCGCTCGAGCGGAGAGCACTTGTCCATGCTCCGTGTTCTAGTGCGGCAGCTGCGCCCCACACGAGCCGGGGGAACTACCCTCGCTCGTAAACTCGTCGTTGCAGCCCTGGGCACCGACAGCTGGTCTCAGCCACTGCCCTTTGCCGGTCGTTAGATGACGCCCAAGTCCACAGTGAGGGAGAAGGGCGCGGTGGCCTTCACCGTGCCGGTGAACATCTCGCCGTCCCTGTACGTCCTGGAGGCGGGGTCGAGGACGTAGGTATAGACGATCGGCACACCGGTGGCGGCCTGCTCGACCCGCCAGTAGAAGGGGATCCCGGCCTTGGCGTACTGGTCCACCTTCACGATCCGGTCGGTGGTCTCCGACCCGGGCGACACGACCTCGACGACCAGGAGTACGTGCTCGGGGCGGGTGGGCGTGAGGTCGATCGTCTCCGCTCGGTAGACGATGACGTCCGGACGGCGGTTGGTGAGCGGGACGTCCTGCAGGCGGACGTCGAAGTCGGTGTCTGCGTTCCAGTCGGGGCCCGCGGCGGCGTCCAGGGCGTTGGCCAGGATCCGGGCCAGCCGGTTGTGGCGCTTGGAGGCGCTCGGGCTCACGACGACCATCCCGTCCACGATCTCGATGCCGGCGCACTGCTCCTCGGACCAGGAGTCGTACTGCTCCGCGCTGATCTGGCTGTGCATCCACGCGGGCGCCACCATCTCGGCGGTCATGGTCTACCTCCTTCGAGGGGCCTCGGCAGGCGCATTACTGCTGGAAGTCAGCCTACTGTCCGCGGATGCCGCACCACCCGGCTTCCGCGGCGCCCACAGGCCCCACTTGCCCCTTCACGCCCCGCCCCGTGGCGCACGGGTGTCGTGAGGGCGGGTGCGCGAGGAGGGGGTGTATCGCCGACCGGCTTGCGCCGACCACCTCCCCCTACCTCCTCCAGCACGCCGACAACCCCGTCGACTGGTGGCCGTGGCCGCCCGGGGCGTTCGAGGACGCCGGAAGGCGGGTCGTGCCCGTGCTGCTCAGCGTCGGGTACTCCAGTTGTCACTGGTGACAGTGAACTCGCGAACCCCGTAGCCGACGGTGCTCACACCTCTCTGAGGACCACACGGTTCCCGCAGAGCTTGGACCAGTCGTCGCGGTCGGAGGTCAGAACGATCACGGGAGCCGGGACGCGGAGCGCGAGCGCGGCGACGAGGGCATCGATCGCGTACTTGTGCCCATGCAGCCCGCCTGCGTCCTGAAGCAGCTGCACTGCGGTCAGGGAGTCCTCCTGACTGACCGGTTCCACCCGCAGTCGGGAGAGCACCCACTTCAAGCGCGCCAGATCGGTCTTCCCGTGCACGGCTTCAACAATGGTCAGCACGGACACGAGGACGGGAAGCCCAGCCTGCCGGGACGCCTCGATGCGAGCCGCCATGCCACGGTCGTTGCGCAGGAGCAGAGAGAGCGCCTCGGAGTCGAGCACCAGCGAGCGGGCCGGCTGCTCCTTCACGCAGCGCCCCGTTCGAGATCCTCGGCGGTCACGTCTCCGAACAGCTCGCGTCGAGCGGCTTCGATCTCCTGCTCCGTGAGCGCGCCGTGCTCTTCCTCGTGGGACGCCACGATCTCGGCGAGTCCGTCCATGGCGAGCTGGTGCCTGACGGCTTCGGTGATGTAGCTGGACAGCCCGCGACGGCCGGTTCGGGAACGGAGCTCGCTGACCAGCTCGGTGGGCATGGACACGGAGATGTTCTCAGTGGTCCCGGCTCGGGTCGGCTTCATGCTCAGAGTGTAGGACAAGCACTATTACAGAGGGAGGGCTTCGACCCTTCCCGTGAACTGGTTGAAGGCTGGAGCTGCCCTGAACCCGGATGGACTTCCCCGCCGGAAGGTGTGGCGGTACGGGCGTAGCCGGAACCCGGACCGCTGAATGCAGTCTTGCTCTTGTTGCAGCTCGAAGTAGTCAACGTCAGCGCAGGCCTGCTTCACCGGTGTGCGAGTGAACCCCGCCGCGGCCATGGCGCCGCGTCCCTGCTGAACACACCTGCACTTGACCGTATTGCCTTGCGTAAAGGTGCGGGAGGGCTGGGCTGGACCAGATGGAACAGCGGGGGACCTGGACCGAGAAGGAGCTCTGGCCGCTGCCGACGCTTCCGCCGTTGTGGGCAGCCGCTCCGGACCGACCGCCCTGTGGCGTACGGGTGTCGTGAGGGCGGGTGCGCGAGGATGGGGTGTATGGCCAACCGACTTGCTCAGACCACCTCCCCCTACCTCCTCCAGCACGCCGACAACCCCGTCGACTGGTGGCCGTGGTCGCCCGAGGCGTTCGAGGAGGCCAGAAGGCGGGACGTGCCCGTGCTGCTCAGCGTCGGGTACTCCAGTTGCCACTGGTGCCACGTCATGGCGCACGAGTCCTTCGAGGACGACGAGACCGCCGCGTATCTGAACGAGCACTTCGTGTCCGTCAAGGTCGACCGGGAGGAGCGGCCCGACGTCGACGCCGTGTACATGGAGGCCGTGCAGGCGGCCACCGGGCACGGAGGGTGGCCGATGACCGTGTTCCTCACGGCGGACGGCGAGCCGTTCTACTTCGGGACCTACTTCCCGCCCGAGGCGCGGCACGGGTCGCCCTCCTTCCGGCAGGTGCTGGAAGGGGTGGCCACCGCCTGGCGCGACCGGCGGGACGAGGTCGCCGAGGTGGCCGGGCGGATCGTGGCCGATCTGGCGGGGCGGTCGCTGGTCCACGGTGGCGACGGGGCGCCGGGGGAGTCGGAGGCCGCTCAGGCGCTGCTCGGGCTGACCCGGGAGTACGACGAGCAGCACGGCGGGTTCGGGGGCGCGCCCAAGTTCCCGCCGTCCATGGCCGTCGAGTTCCTGCTGCGCCACTACGCCCGTACGGGGTCGGAGGGGGCGCTCCAGATGGCCGCCGACACCTGTACGGCGATGGCCCGGGGCGGGATCTACGACCAGCTCGGCGGCGGGTTCGCGCGGTACTCCGTGGACCGGGAGTGGGTCGTCCCGCACTTCGAGAAGATGCTGTACGACAACGCCCTGCTGTGCCGGGTGTACGCCCACCTCTGGCGGGCCACCGGGTCGGACGAGGCCCGGCGGATCGCTCTGGAGACCGCCGACTTCCTGGTGCGGGAGCTGCGCACGGCCGAGGGCGGGTTCGCCTCCGCGCTGGACGCCGACAGCGAGGACGCCGACGGCAAGCACGTCGAGGGCGCCTACTACGTGTGGACGCCCGCGCAGTTGAGGGAGGCGCTGGGGGAGGACGACGCCGCCTTCGCCGCCGCGTACTACGGGGTGACCGAGGAGGGGACCTTCGAGGAGGGCTCCTCCGTGCTCCGGCTGGCGGGGGACGCGGGGCCCGTGGACGCCGACCGGGTCGCCGCCGTACGGGCCCGGCTGCTGGCGGCACGGGAGGAAAGGCCGCGGCCGGGGCGGGACGACAAGGTGGTCGCCGCCTGGAACGGGCTCGCCATCGCCGCCCTCGCCGAGACCGGCGCGTACTTCGACCGGCCGGATCTGGTCGAGCGGGCCACCGAGGCCGCCGACCTGCTGGTCCGGGTCCACCTGGGCGAGGTGGCCCGGCTGACCCGTACCTCCAAGGGCGGGCGGGCCGGGGACAACGCCGGGGTGCTGGAGGACTACGGCGACGTCGCCGAGGGCTTCCTCGCGCTGGCGGCGGTGACGGGGGAGGGGGCCTGGCTGGAGTTCGCCGGGTTCCTGCTGGACATCGTGCTGGAGCAGTTCACCGGCGAGGGCGGGCAGATGTACGACACCGCTCATGACGCCGAGCAGCTCATCCGGCGGCCCCAGGACCCCACCGACAGCGCCACCCCGTCCGGGTGGTCCGCCGCGGCCGGCGCGCTCCTCTCGTACGCCGCGTACACCGGGTCCGAGCCCCACCGCACCGCCGCCGAGGGCGCGCTCGGCGTGGTGAAGGCGCTGGGGCCGCGTGTTCCCCGGTTCGTCGGGTGGGGGCTGGCGGTGGCCGAGGCGCTGCTGGACGGGCCCCGCGAGGTGGCCGTGGCCGGGCCGGTCGGCGGGGAACTGCACCGTACGGCGCTGCTCGGACGGGCCCCCGGAGCGGTGGTCGCGGCCGGGGAGGGGCCGGGGGCGGCGGCCGAGTTCCCGCTGCTGGTGGACCGGCCGCCGGTGGGCGGGGAGCCGACCGCGTACGTCTGCCGGCACTTCGTGTGCGACGCGCCGACCACGGACGCGGGGGAGCTGGCGGCGAAGCTGGGGGGCTGAGCGCCGCCGCGGACAGCGGTGAGGGGTCGGTCGTCCCGTGCGACCGGCCCCTCACCTGTGGTCCTGTGGTCCTGTGGGGCGTACTTCCCGTGCTCACCTGTGGTCCTGTGGTGCGTACTTCCCGTGCCCGCCCGCGGCCTCGTGGTGCGTACTGCCCGTGCTCACCCGTGCTGGTACGCCACCAGCGAGATGCCCACGTAGTGCGCGATGAACGCCGCCAGCGTCAGCGAGTGGAAGACCTCGTGGAAGCCGAACCAGCGCGGCGACGGGTTCGGCTTCTTGAGGCCGTAGATCACGCCGCCCACGCTGTAGAGCAGGCCGCCCACCACGACGAGCACCAGCACCGCGATGCCGCCCGTGCGCATGAAGTCCGGCAGGAAGAAGACCGCAGCCCAGCCCATCGCGATGTAGCACGGCGTGTAGAGCCAGCGCGGCGCGCCCACCCAGAACACCCGGAACGCGATGCCCGCCGCCGCGGCCGCCCACACCGCCCACAGCAGCGGGCGGGCGGTGGACCCGGGCAGCAGGAGCAGGGTCAGCGGGGTGTAGGTGCCCGCGATGATCAGGAAGATGTTCGCGTGGTCCAGGCGGCGGAGCACCGCCTCGCCGCGCGGCCCCCAGGTGCCGCGGTGGTACACCGCGCTGACCCCGAACAGCAGGCACGCGCTGAGGACGTAGACGGTGCACGCCACCCGGGCTCTCGTGCTGTCGGTCAGCGCGATCAGGGTGATGCCGGCGACCAGGACCGCCGGGAACATGCCGGCGTGCAGCCAGCCGCGCATCCGCGGTTTGACGGGGGTGGGGTCGAGGACGACAGGTCCCGGGGTCGCGGCGTCAGTGGCAGCGTCAGTCATGTCTCGCATGCTACCTACGCCTCCGTAGGTAGCGGATATGGGGCGCAAATGAGTGGCGATGCTCACGTGTGCGGCCCCCTGGACATATGGGCGCAAGGGTTGGATGATCAAATGAGTGCAGTCGGCACCGGATGAGCGCCAGGGGATTTCGAAGGGTACGAAGCATCCGGGTCGCAGCCCCCACGGGGCCCAACAACTGACACCCTCAACTAGGAGCGATCGTGGCGCGCGACATCGCGGCTCCCCTCACTGTCCCCACCCACCACCAGGAGCTGGTCTCCTGGGTCGACGAGATCGCAGCCATCACCCAGCCGGACCGGGTGGTCTGGTGCGACGGCTCCGAGGCCGAGTACGAGCGCCTGTGCGGGGAGCTCGTCGCCAAGGGCACGTTCACCAAGCTGGACGAGATCAAGCGGCCCAACTCGTACTACGCCGCGTCCGACCCCAGCGACGTCGCCCGCGTCGAGGACCGTACGTTCATCTGCTCCAAGGAGGAGAAGGACGCCGGACCCACCAACCACTGGAAGGACCCCGCCGAGATGCGGGAGATCTTCACCGGTGAGGACGGCATCTTCCGCGGCTCCATGCGCGGCCGCACCATGTACGTCGTGCCCTTCTGCATGGGCCCGGTCGGCTCGCCGCTCTCCGCGATCGGCGTCGAGATCACCGACTCCGCGTACGTCGCCGTCTCCATGCGCACCATGACCCGCATGGGCCGGGCCGTCCTGGACGAGCTGGGCGACGACGGTTTCTTCGTCAAGGCCGTCCACACCCTCGGCGCCCCCCTGGAAGAGGGCCAGGAGGACGTCCCGTGGCCGTGCAACACCACCAAGTACATCTCGCACTTCCCCGAGGACCGCGAGATCTGGTCGTACGGCTCCGGCTACGGCGGCAACGCCCTGCTCGGCAAGAAGTGCTACGCCCTGCGCATCGCCTCCGTCATGGCCCGCGACGAGGGCTGGCTCGCCGAGCACATGCTCATCCTGAAGCTCACCCCGCCGCGCGGGGAAGCCAAGTACGTCGCCGCCGCCTTCCCCTCGGCCTGCGGCAAGACCAACCTCGCCATGCTGGAGCCGACCATCCCCGGCTGGACCGTGGAGACCATCGGCGACGACATCGCCTGGATGCGGTTCGGTGAGGACGGCCGCCTCTACGCGATCAACCCCGAGGCCGGCTTCTTCGGCGTCGCACCCGGCACCGGCGAGCACACCAACGCCAACGCCATGAAGACCATGTGGGGCAACTCCGTCTTCACCAACGTCGCGCTGACGGACGACGGCGACGTGTGGTGGGAGGGCATGACCGAGGAAGCGCCCGCGCACCTCACGGACTGGAAGGGCAACGACTGGACCCCCGAGTCCGGCACCCCGGCCGCCCACCCCAACGCCCGCTTCACCGTCCCCGCCGGACAGTGCCCGATCATCGCGCCCGAGTGGGAGGACCCCAAGGGCGTGCCGATCTCCGCGATCCTCTTCGGCGGCCGCCGCGCCTCCGCCGTACCGCTGGTCACCGAGTCCTTCGACTGGCAGCACGGCGTCTTCCTCGGCGCCAACGTCGCCTCCGAGAAGACCGCCGCCGCCGAGGGCAAGGTCGGCGAGCTGCGCCGCGACCCGTTCGCCATGCTGCCGTTCTGCGGCTACAACATGGGCGACTACATGAACCACTGGGTCAAGGTCGGCGCCGACAAGGACCAGGCCAAGCTGCCGAAGATCTACTACGTGAACTGGTTCCGCAAGAACGAGGCGGGCAAGTTCGTCTGGCCCGGCTTCGGCGAGAACGGCCGCGTCCTCAAGTGGATCGTCGAGCGCCTGGACGGCAAGGCCGAGGGCGTCGAGACCCCGATCGGCATCCTGCCGGCCAAGGGGGCGCTCGACACCGAGGGCCTGGACCTGGCCGAGGCCGACCTCGACTTCCTCCTCACGGTCGACAAGGAGGTCTGGCGCGAGGAGGCCGCCCTGGTCCCCGAGCACCTCAACACCTTCGGCGACCACACGCCCAAGGAGCTGTGGGACGAGTACCACGCGCTCGTCGAGCGCCTGGGCTGATCCCGGCGCCCCCACCGAACCCCGCGGCCGGGTCCATCGGACATCCGCCCTGACCTGTGGGGCCGAACGACCCGCCGCGGTACGGGGCCTGCCGTCGTCGTCGGCGGCCCCGGAGGGCCGTCCCCGACCAAGGACACCCTCCCGGCCCCCGGAACCCCCTCACGGTTCCGGGGGCCTCCCCATGTCCCGGACGCTCCCGGCCCGTATGCCGGGGGCCGCCGACCGTCCCGCTCCGGTGCGGGGGCGCCCCCGGTGTGCGACGAGACGCGTTTCGTGCGCGACGGGGGGCGGTCCGTGCGCGGTGGGACGGGACGCTCGTGCCCGGCCCGGGGCGCGCACAGGCCGTGGCGCCCGGTCCGCACGCCCTGTGCGGCATGCGGACCGGGGCCGTCAGTGGGCGCCGACCAGCTGCCCGGAGGGGGCGGGGTCGGCGAGGGCCGCCGCGTGGGCGTCCATCCGCTCGGCGGCGAGGATGGCCGCGGTGGTGTCGGCGCGGGACGCGGCCACCAGCAGCGCGCGGCCCGCGAGGGTGTGGGCGCGGCGGTGGAGGTCCGCGGGGGCGGCGTCGGTCAGACCGGCGTGCCGGGCGGGCGGGGCGCCGCGCAACCGGGCCACCTGCTCGGCGATGCGGTCGCCCGCGGCGCCGAGGCCCAGCTCGTCGGTGACCGCGAGGAGGGCCGCCAGGTGGCCGGCGAGCTGGATGTCCAGCTCCTCCTCGCGGCTGCGGTGCGGAAAGTCCGCGTCGTCGGCCGGCGTGTGGACCGAGGGGCTGCGGATCGGCTCGTACATGGATGGCCTCCCGATGGTGCGTGGAACCATCCTACATTGGAATGAGTCTAAAGTTGTGCGGCATCCGGAAGTGGGGGGCGGAGGGTGCCCGGCCTACGGCTGCCCGTACCCGTCCAGGAAGGTCCCGATCCTGGTCACGGCGTCCGTCAGGTCCTCGACCGTCGGCAGGGTGACGATCCGGAAGTGGTCGGGCTCCGGCCAGTTGAAGCCGGTGCCCTGCACGACCATGATCTTCTCGGCCCGCAGCAGGTCCAGCACCATCTGCCGGTCGTCCTTGATCTTGTAGACGGCCGGGTCCAGCCGGGGGAAGAGGTACAGCGCCCCCTTCGGCTTCACACAGGTCACCCCGGGGATCGAGGTCAGCAGGTCGTACGCCGTGTCCCGCTGCTCCAGGATCCGGCCGCCCGGCAGTACCAGCTCCTCGATCGACTGCCGGCCGCCGAGCGCGGTGGCCACCGCGTGCTGCGAGGGCATGTTGGCGCACAGCCGCATGTTGGCGAGGATCGTCAGCCCCTCGATGTACGAGGTGGCGTGCGCCTTCGGGCCGCAGACGGCCATCCAGCCGGAGCGGTAGCCGGCCACCCGGTAGTTCTTCGAGAGGCCGTTGAAGGTCAGCACCATGAGGTCCGGGGCGAGCGCCGCCGTCGGGGTGTGGGTCGCGCCGTCGTACAGGATCCGGTCGTAGATCTCGTCGGAGCAGACGATCAGGTTGTGCCGTCGGGCGATCTCGGTGAGAGCGCGTAGCATCTCCTCGTCGTACACCGCCCCGGTCGGGTTGTTCGGGTTGATGATCACCAGGGCCTTGGTACGGTCGGTGATCTTCCGCTCGATGTCCGCGAGGTCCGGCATCCAGTCGGCCTGCTCGTCGCAGCGGTAGTGCACGGCCGTCCCGCCCGCCAGCGAGACCGAAGCGGTCCACAGCGGATAGTCGGGGGCCGGGACGAGCACTTCGTCACCGTCGTTCAGCAGGGCCTGCATCGACATCTGGATCAGTTCGGAGACGCCGTTGCCGAGGTAGACGTCCTCGACGTCGAGGTCGATGCCCTTGGTCTGGTAGTGCTGCATCACCGCCCGGCGCGCGGACAGCAGGCCCTTCGCGTCGCCGTAGCCGTGCGCGCCCGCCACGTTGCGCAGGATGTCTTCCAGGATCTCCGGGGGGCACTCGAACCCGAACGCGGCGGGGTTGCCCGTGTTCAGTTTGAGGATGCGCTGACCGGCCGCTTCCAGCCGCATCGCCTCCTCCAGCACGGGGCCTCGGATCTCGTAACAGACATTGGCGAGCTTCGTGGACTGGGTGACCTGCATGTCCGCGAGCTTACGGCGGCGTCCGGCGGGGGGCGCGGGGATTGCTCCGGTTGTACGCCGTCGGGGGCGCGGCGCCCGCCCGTCCCGTCTTCCATCGCCATGCCCGCCGCCGCCCCGGACCGTGGGATGGCCCGGTCGGGGCGGCGTCGCGGCTTGGAATGGCGGCGTGGGCGTCCGTGCCGGGTGAGATGCGCCACGCGGGGGCCGGAGCGCTTCGCCCGCCGGGCCCGGGGAGCCCCCGTGCGGCGCCGTCACTCGGGGAGGCGGACGCCCTCCGGGAGGCGGAGGCCGAAGTCGTCCCTCAGGACCCGCAGCGCCTCGTCGCCGTCCTTCAGCACCCGTTCCGTGACCGTGCCGTCGTCGGCCGTCTCCACCAGGTCGAGCCCGGACAGCGCGAGGTGGCTGCCGACGCGGGTGCGCTGCGCGTACACCGCCTGCCGGAACGGGGAGCGCGGGTAGGTCGCGATGAACCAGTTGATCGCCTCGTGGTCGGGCTGCTCGTACGGCTCCAGGGTGAAGGCGTACTGCGGCTCCCACGCCCCGCCCTTCTCCACCTGGAGCTCCCACATCGGCAGCGGGCCGTTGTGCGGGGTGTGGACGAGGCGGTGGTGGCGCGGGGCGTCGAACAGTTCGGCGCCCTCCACCAGTTCGATCGGCTCCAGCAGCGAGCCGACCGAACCGAAGCCGACGTCCGCCAGGTACGGGTGCGGCTCACCGGCCACGTCCACCCGCAGGAGCATGTGCGTACGGGGCCGGATGTCGCCCGGCGCGGCGCCCACCACCACGCGTGCGGCCAGCAGGGTCACGGTGAAGCCGATCTGCCGCAGCGCCGTGGAGAAGAGGGTGTTGTGCTCGTAGCAGTACCCGCCGCGCCCGCCGCGGACGAGCTTCGCCTCCAGGTCGTCGGGCGCCAGCGACGGCGCGGAGCCGAGGACGGGTTCCAGGTTCTCGAACGGGATGCCGACGAGGTGGGCGCGGTGCACGGACCGCAGCACCTCCAGCGTGGGGCGGGGCTCCCCGGTCCAGCCGATGCGGGCGAAGTAGGCGTCGAGATCGAGTGTCATACGCCGACCGTACGCAGCCGGGGGGCGGGCGCGCCTCCGACCGGGGGCCGACATGGGCGGCCGGGGGGCCTCGGTCCCTGGACCGAGGCCCCCCGGGGGGGTGGACGCGTGGGCCCGGCGGGCCGGGCCTGTTCCGCCGTCGTCGCCCGGTCCGGTGCGGGCGGACCCGCCCGGCCGGAGCGCGGGCCCCGCCGGCCGGCGGCCCAGGCATCGCCCGGCCCGCGTCCGGCCCGCGTCCGGCCCGCGCCCGGCCCGCGTCCGGCCCGCGTCCGCCCGCGTCCGGGCCGCGCTCCGCCCGCGTCCGGCCCGCGCTCGGCTCCGGTTTCGCCCGGCCCCGGGCGCCCGGCCCCGGGCGCCCGGCCCGCCCCCGGCTCCGGTGCGGGCGGCCTGTCCGCCTACCTCCCCCTACATCCCCTCCACCGCCCCCGCCGACGCGATCAGCAGAGCCGTGTCCACGCCCTGCTCCCGGGCCGTACGGAGCAGGGCCGCGTCCCCCGCCTCCGCCACGGCCGCGCTGGTGGGCTCCGCGGGCGCCGGGCCGCCCGCGTAGGCCGCCGTCGCCGGGGCCATCGCCGCGAGCCAGTCCGCCACCAGGGCGCCGAACGCCTTCCGGTCGATCTCCGCGTCCGCCACCAGCGCCGCCGCGTGCCGGGCCCCGGCGAACATGGCGGTCATCGCGCTGAGCAGCGCCACGTCCTGGAGCGCGGCGAGACCCGGGTCGGCGCCGACGTACCGGGTGGCCGCGGGCACGGCCAGTACCGCGCGGTGGGCGTCGAAGAGCTCGCGGGAGCCGCTGTAGAAGACGTAGCCCCCGGCCTCCGGCACCCCGATCATCGGCGGCACGGCCATGACCCCGCCGTCCAGGAAGCGGGCGCCGCGCTCGTTCGCCCAGGCCGCACGGGCGCGCGACTCGGCCGGGGTGGAGGTGGTGAGGTCGACGAGGTCCTTGCCCGTGAGGTCGGCGCCGGCCAGGGTCTCGCGGACCGAGGCGTCGTCCAGGAGGCAGGTGACGACGAGCGGGCTCGCGGCCACGGCCTCCGCCGCCGTGGAGGCCGTCCGCGCGCCGGCCGCGGCGAGTTCGGCGGTACGGCCCGGGCTGCGGTTCCAGACGGTCAGGGGGTGCCCGGCGGCGAGCCAGGTACGGGCGAGCGCGGCGCCCATCGCGCCGAGGCCGAGCAGGGTGAGAGGGGTGGGCGAAGGGGAGGTGGAAGCGTTGTCGGACATGGCGTTTAGGCTGGTCGAAGGCGCCGGGGGCGACAAGTACGCACTAGGAAGTGGGTGGTTGCCCCGTGGTGAGTGACCAGGTGGGAGGGGTGGGCGATGCGGATCGTACGGCGGCCGGGGGCTTTCGTCTGCGGGATCGACGCGGCGATGGACGTGATCGGCGGCAAGTGGAAGGTGCTCATCCTGTGGGCGCTGAACGAGCGGACCTGCCGCTTCGGTGAACTGCGCCGGGCCGTGCCCGGGGTGACCGAGAAGGTGCTCAGCTCCCACCTCAAGGAGTTGGAGGACGACGGCATCGTGCACCGCGAGGTGTACGCCGAGGTGCCGCCGCGCGTGGAGTATTCGCTCACCCCGCTGGGCCTCTCCCTGAACGCGGCGCTGGAACCGCTGGGGGCGTGGGGGCGCGACCACATCTACCGGGGCGCGGGCGCGGACCCGGTCCCCTCGGGGGCGGAGGGCGCCGCCGAACCCGTGGCGGGGCTCGGACAGCCGTAGGCCCGGCCGCCCGCCCTGCCGGGGGCGGGCGGAGACGGCCCCTGGTGGCGGCCCGGCCGCCCCACCCGGCCGCGAGGGCTGCGCGCTCGCCGGGCCGCAGCCGCCTCCGCCCCGGGGGCGCGCCCGGCGGCCCGGCCGCGGTCAGGTCCGCCCGGCGGCCCCGGCCGCGGTCAGGAGCGCCGGGCGCGCGCCGCCTCGACTCCGTCCAGCAGGACGCCGAGCCCCACCCGGAACGTCTCGCGCGCCTCCCGCTCCAGGTACGGCACCGGCTCGGCCCCCTCCGGGCTCCCGGCCGCAGCCGCGCCGGAGCCCGGATCGCCGTCCGCCTCCGGGTACGGCTCCACCGCGCCCTCCGTCTCCAGCCCGACCACGGCGGGGAAGCGCTGCGCGAAGTCGGGGACCAGCTCCAGCAGGGCCGCCGAGCGCGCCGCCCACCACTCCTCGTCCGTGCTGCCGGTCGCCGCGGCGGCCAGCCGGGCGTCCGCCACCGCCTGCGCCGAACCCCGGACGAACGGGAACAGGGTCCCCACCAGCCGCCGCAGGACCCCCGCCTCCAGCCCGGTCGCCCGCAACAGCGTGACCAGGGTGTCCAGCCCCGCGTACTCGTGCGGCCCCAACACCGGCCGCGCCTGCGAGACCTGGAGCACCCAGGGGTGGCGGACGTAGAACTCCAGAACCTCCCCGGCCCACGCGGTCAGCGCCGCCCGCCAGCCCTCCGACTCCGGGTAGGCGGAGGGGAGTTCGGCGTGGACGGCGTCGTACATCAGGTCCAGCAGTTCGCCCTTGCCGGGGACGTGGGTGTAGAGCGCCATCGCCGTGCGCCCGAGCCGGTCGCCCACCGCGCGCATCGACAGGGCTCCCATCCCCTCCTCGTCCGCGAGCGCCACGGCGGCGGCCACGATCGCGTCCACGCTCAGGCTGGGCTTGGGCCCCGGACCGCTCCGCGGCGGCGCCGGAACCTCCGCACGCCACAGGAGGGAGAGGGAGCGACGCGGATCGCCCTGTCCGGCGAAGACCACCACGCGCGACTCCTTACGTTGTAAAGTAACGTCCGTCGGGTAATTCATTACGCCGTAAGCTATCAAGAGGCACGGGAAAGGGGCCGACGCGATGGGTCAGGCACTGCCGATCACCTGTGTGCGGGTCGTGGACGTCGAGCGGATCACCCCCGGGACGGCGCGGATCTCCTTCACCGCCGACGAGCTGCCCGCGCTCCTGGAGGACCGCCCCGACCAGCAGATGAAGCTCTGCCTGCCGCGCGTCGGGCGGGCCGCGCCCCGGCTGCCGGAGCGGAGCGCCGACGACCCGTACGGCATGCGCTGGTACGAGGCGTACCTCGCGATCCCGGAGGATGAGCGGCCCTGGATGCGCGGTTTCACCGTCCGCTCCTACGACCGTGAACGCAACGTGATGGCCGTGGACTTCGTGCTGCACGGCGACGGGGGCCCCGCCTCCCGCTGGGGCGCCGCCGCCCGGCCCGGCGACGTGCTCGGCATGGTCGGCCCGTCCTCGCTCTACGCCCGGCCGCTGCCCGTCGCCCGGCGGATGCTCCTGGCCGGGGACGAGACCGCGCTCCCCGCCATCGCCACCGTCCTGGAGGCGCTGCCCGCCGGGACCGGGGCCGTGGTGTACGCGGAGGTCGCGGACGCGGCGGAGGAGCGGGAGCTGCCGCCCGCCGCCGGAGGGGCCGAGGTCCACTGGGTGCACCGGGACCGGGGCGGGTCGCTGACGGCGGCGGTGCGGGAGGCGGGGCCGGAGCTGGACGGGGTGGACGCGGCCTGGGTGGCGGGCGAGGCGTCCGCCGTCCGGGCGCTCCGCCGCCACCTGGTCGAGGAGCGCCGACTGCCCAGGAAGGCCGTCGAGTTCAGCGGCTACTGGCGGCGTGCGCTCACCCAGGACGACGCACCGACCGAGGAGGACCTCGCCGAGGCGGCCGAGCGCGCGGCCGACACCCCGTAGCCGCCCCGTAGCCGCGTCGTGGCCGGGCGCGCCGCCGGGCGCCCCGCGGCCGGGCGCGTGCCGGGCGGCTCACGAGCGGGCGGCCGGGTGCGTGCCCGGCGGCCCCGTGTGCGGCACGGCCCCGTGGGCGGCCGGGCGGTCCGGCCGCCGCCCTCAGGCGGCCCCCGCCCCCCTGCCCCGGATCGCCCGGCCCGCCAGCACCGAGGTCCGGATGCCGTCCTCGATGACGAAGCGGCCGTCGATCAGGACGTGCGGGATGCCCACCGGCAGGGCGCGCGGCTCCGCGAACGTGGAGCCCGCCGCCACCGTCTCCGGGTCGAACAGCACCAGATCCGCGCGGTACCCCTCGCGCACCAGCCCCCGGTCCGCGAGCCGGAGCCGGGCGGCCGGGCGCGAGGTCAGATGGGCCACGCACTCCTCCAGCGAGAGGATGCCCAGCTCCCGCACGTACCGGCCCAGGTACTGCGGGAAGGTGCCGTACGCCCGCGGGTGCGGTTTGTCGCCCTGGAGGATGCCGTCGCTGCCGCCGGTGTGCACCGGGTGGCGCATGATCTGCCGGACGTTCTCCTCGTGGCCCACGTGCTGGAGGATCGTCGTCCCGAGCCGGTCCTCGCTGAGCAGCCGCCGGGCGGTCGTCCAGGGCTCCTCGCCGCGCAGTCGCGCCGACTCCTCGACCGTACGGCCCACGTACTCGGCCAGGTGGGGCGCGCTGACGCCGGAGATCTCGATGGTGTCCCACTCGATCGGCACCCCGTGGCAGCCGTCCGAGCCCAGTACCTCCAGCTGGTGGCGGATCCTCTCCGCGCTCGCGGGCTCCCCGAGCCGGGCCAGGACCGACTCGGGCCCGCCCTCGCTCGCCCAACTCGGCAGCATGGCCACCAGCGTGGTGCAGCCCGGGGTGTACGGGTAGGTGTCGAGCGAGATGTCGGACCCGGCGGCCAGCGCGTCGTCGAGCAGGGCGAGCAGCTCCGGCGCCCGCCCCTTGTTCACGCCGAAGTTCATGGTGGCGTGGGCGAGATGGAGCGCGCAGCCGGCGTGGCGCGTCAGCCGCACCATCTCCCGGTACGCCTCCAGCGCCCCGGCCCCGTAACTGCGGTGGTGGGGGCAGTAGTAGCCGCCGTGGCGGGCCACCACCCGGCACAGCTCGGTGAGTTCGGCGTCGTCCGCGTACATCCCCGGGGTGTAGGTCAGGCCCGAGGACATGCCGACCGCGCCCTCGCGCATGCCCTGGTCCACCAGCTCCTTCATCCGGGTCAGCTCGGCGGCGGTGGCGGGCCGGTCGTCCCAGCCCACCGCGTACATCCGGACCGTGCCCTGCGGGATGAGGTAGGCGGCGTTGACCGCGATCCCCCGGCCGCCGAAGTTCCGGTCGAGCCGGTCCAGGTAGCCGCCGACCGTACGCCAGTCGAAGTCGATGTCGCTCCCGTCCCCGTTCCAGCCGGTGATGGAGCGGCGCACCTCCGCGAGCGTGCGGTCGTCGGCCGGGGCGTACGACAGCCCGTCCTGGCCCAGGACTTCGAGGGTGACGCCCTGCGCCGCCTTCGCGCTGTGGTCCGGGTCGCGCAGCAGCGCCAGGTCGCTGTGGGCGTGCATGTCGATGAAGCCGGGGGCGAGCGCGAGGCCGTCCGCGTCCACGGTCCGGGCGGCGGTGGGGCGGGGCCCGGGGGAGCCCTCGGGGTGGATCTCGGCTATGCGGCCGCCGTCGAGGGCCACATCGGCGCGGTAGGAGGGCTCGCCGGTGCCGTCGACGACGAGCGCGTCACGCAGGACCAGGTCCATGGGTCACCTTTCAGGGAGCGGAAGCGGTACGGTCCGGCGGCTCTAGAAGAACGTGCGGATGTAGTCGGCGACCGTGCCGTCCGCCTCGACCAGCGGGATCAGCTGCCACTTGTCGAAGCTGGTACAGGGGTGCGAGAGGCCCATGCCGACCCAGTCGCCCACCTCCAGCTCCACCCCCTCCTCCGTGCGCACCCAGGTGTGCTGGTCGGAGAGGCCGGTGACCGTGACCCCGGCGGCGGGCCGCACCGAGCCGTCCCGGGCGGAGCGGACCACCTGCGCCTCGGGCAGGTCCAGGTCGTACGCCGCGTCCCGCTTGCCCGCGTTCAGGAACGCCTGCTCGCCGGAGGGGCGCGAGACGACCTGCGCCCAGAGGCGGAAGGCGGGCTCCAGCGCACCCTCGTCGGGAACCCGGTTGAACGGGGTGAGGTGCTTGTAGTGCCCGTCGTCGTGCGAGACGTACGCGCCGGAGCGGAGCAGTTTCAGCACCGGACGGCTCAGCTCGGGGAGCTCGGCGAAGACGTCCGCGACCGCGTCGAACCAGGCGCTGCCGCCCGCGCTGACGACGATCTCCTCGGCCCCGGCGAACCGGCCGGCCGCGTCGAAGCCGGCCGCCAGGGCGACGAGCCGCCGCAGCCACGCCCGTACCCGCTCGGGATCGGCGTCCGGCACCTCGCCCTCGTACCCGGCGACGCCCACGAGCCGCAGCGAACCGGCCGCCGCCACCGCGTCGGCCACCGCCGCGCAGTCGGCCTCCGTACGGGCCCCGGTGCGCGCGCCCTCGCCCGCGCCCAACTCCACGACCACGTCGACCGGGCGGGTGGCGCCCGCCGCGCTCAGGGCCTCCTCCATCAGCTCGACGCCACGCACCGAGTCGACGTAGCAGACGAAGCGGAACGCCGGGTCGGCGGTCATCTCGCCGGCCAGCCAGCGCAGGGCCACCGCGTCGACCAGCTCGTTGGCGAGGAAGATCCGGCCGATCCCGTACGCCCGGTAGACCCGCGCCTGGTGCGGCACGGCGGCCGTGATGCCCCACGCGCCGCGCTTCAGCTGGTCCGCGAAGAGCTGCGGGGACATGGACGTCTTGCCGTGCGGGGCGAACGCGAGGCCGTGGCGCTCGGCGTACGTCTCCAGGAGATCGAGGTTGTGGGCCACCGCCTCGGCGGAGAGGGCGAGCACGGGGGTGGTGAACCCGCCGGTGAAGAGGTTGCGGCGTTCGGCGGCCAGCGCCCCGACCGTCAGGCCCTCCGCGTCCGGCGGCAACGCCTTGAAGCGGTGGTCGACGCGCTCGTCGGCCAGGCCGGAGACCGGGGACGCCGGGGAGGCGCCGGGGGCGCCGGATGCGGAGGGCGCGGAGGTGTGACCGGTGGGGCGTTCGGCTGCCAAGGGGAGCTCCTCGAAGTTCGTTGCAACATATGCAACACCCATTGCGTATATCGCTCAGGGTTGTCTAACATCCGAGCCGATGCCCGGTCAATGGTGACCACCGGCCCGCCCCCCGATCAGCGAGGAGCCCTTCCGTGTCCGGACCCGCAGCAGGGACGGCCGCCGCCGCCGCGACCACCGACGTCGTCTGCCTCGGTGAGTCCATGGTGACGTTCCTGCCCTCGCAGCCCGGCCGCCTCGCCGACGTGCCCTCCTTCGCGCGCGGGATCGGCGGGGCCGAGTCCAACGTGGCCTGCGCGCTCGCCGCCGCCGGGCACCGGGCGGCCTGGGTCGGCCGGGTCGGCGCGGACGGCTTCGGCGACCACCTCGTCGAGACGATCGCGGCCTACGGGGTCGACACCTCGGCCGTCCGCCGCGATCCTGACCGCCCGACCGGCATCTACTTCCGTACCGCCGCGGACCGGGGGACCGGCACGCACGAGGTCGCCTACTACCGGGCGGGGTCGGCGGCGTCCGCGATGTCCCCGGACACCGTTCCCCACCAGGACCTCTTCGCGGGCCGTGTCCTGCACCTGTCCGGGATCACGGCCGCCCTGTCGGCCGACTGCCTCGCCCTGCTGCGGGAGGCGACGGCACCCCGCCGCGGCCGGCCGCTGGTGTCGTTCGACGTGAACCATCGGCCGCACCTGTGGCGCGGGTCCGCCGCGGACGCGTCCGTGCTGCTGGAGCTGGCCCGGCGGGCCGACCTGGTGTTCGTCGGCGAGGACGAGGCGGAGGAGGCGTGGGGGATCGTCGGCCCGGAGGCGATCCGGGCGGCGCTCCCGGAGCCCTCGGTGGTGGTGGTGAAGCGGGGGAGCGCGGGCGCGACGGTGTTCTCGCGGACCGGCGCCGGCCCCACGGAGGCCGGCGGGGCCGCGAGCGGCACGGGAAGCGGCACGGACACGGGCGCGGGAAGCGGCACCGGCACCGGCACAGACACGGGAAGCGGCACGGGGACTGACACCGTCACCCCCGTCCCCGCCCTCCGCGTCGACGTCGTCGCCGCCGTCGGAGCGGGCGACGCGTTCGCCGCCGGGTTCCTCTCCGCCACCCTGCGCGGGCTGCCCGTACGGGACCGGGCCCGGCACGGGCACCTCATGGCCGCCGCCGTCCTCACCGTCCCCGGCGACCTCACCGAACCGCCCGCCCGCCACCACGCCGACCGCCTCGTCGCCCTCGACGACGACGCCTGGGGGAGACTTCGTCTCGCCCCCGGCTGGACCGCGGCCGGACGGGCCCCCGAGGAGGTACGCACACCATGAGTCAGACCGTCGACCGGGCGCTGAGCATCCTGCCGCTGCTCGCCCAGGGGCCCGCCGACCTCGGCCAGGTCGCCGAGCGGCTCGGCGTCCACAAGTCCACGGCGCTGCGCCTGCTGCGTACGCTCCACGAGCACGGGCTCGTCTACCGCCAGGAGGACCAGCGCTACCGCCTCGGCGCCCGGCTGTTCGCCCTCGCGCAGGAGGCCGTCGAGAACCTCGACGTACGCGAGATCGCCCACCCCCACCTGGTCGCGCTCAACGACCGGTGCGGGCACACCGTCCACCTCGCCGTGTACGAGGAGCAGGAAGTCCTCTACATCGACAAGGTCGAGAGCCGCTACCCGGTCCGGATGTACTCCCGGATCGGGAAGCCCGTGGCGATCACCGTCGCCGCCGTCGCCAAGCTGCTGCTGGCCGACCTCCCCGAGCCCGAACGGCGCGTCATCGCCGAGAAGCTCGACTACCCCCTGTACACGCCCCGTTCGACGCCCAACGCGGCCGCGTTCCTCCAGGAGCTGGCCGTCGTCCGCGAACAGGGCTGGGCCACCGACCTCGGCGGCCACGAGGAGTCCATCAACTGCGTCGGGGCCCCCATCCGCGGCGCGGACGGGCGGGTCGTCGCGGCCATGTCGATGTCCGCGCCCAATGTGGTCGTCACGGCCGAGGAACTCCTCACCCTGCTCCCGCTGGTCCGGCGCACCGCCGAGACCATCAGCCGGGAGTACTCCGGAACCACCCGACCCAAGAAAGTCTGATCAGCCATGACCGAGAAGACCGCCCTCACCCCCTCCACCCACACCACGCCGCCCGCGAAGTTCTCGCACGGGGTGAAGAAGGGGAACATCCTCCAGGTCGCCGGCCAGGTCGGCTTCCTCCCCGCCGTGGAGGGCCGGGCCCCGACGCCGGCCGGCCCCACCCTGCGCGAGCAGACCCTCCAGACCTTCGCCAACGTCAAGGCGATCCTGGAGGAGGGCGGCGCGAGCTGGGACGACGTGATGATGATGCGCGTCTACCTCACCGACGTGGACCACTTCGCGGAGATGAACGAGATCTACAACGCCTACTTCGCCGAGCAGGACCTCAAGGAGGCCCCCGCCGCCCGCACCACGGTCTACGTCGGCCTCCCCAAGGGCCTGCTCATCGAGATCGACGCGCTCGCGGTGCTGAGCTGACCCGTCCCGGCCCGCCGAAGGTCCCGGCCCTCCGGACGTTCCGTCCGCCGGACCTCCCGCCCCTCCGAACGCCGCGCCCCCCGGATCGCTTTGCCCCACCCGCGTAACCCCTCCCGCCCGCCGCACGGCACGGCGCCCCGCTCCCCGGGGGCGCCGTGCCGCGCTCCTCCCTGCCCTCCAGCACCACCGGAGTCCCCATGCTGCTCGCCGCCCCTCCAACGCCGGCCGAGGCCCCACCGCGCACCGGTGGTCTGCTCCTCCTGATCGACGGCACCGCCGGTCTGCTGACCGTCGCCGCCCTCGGCATCGCCCTCCTCCTCTTCCTGATCATCAAGGTCAGGCTCCAGCCGTTCGTCGCCCTGCTCGCGGTCTCCATAGCCGTCGGCCTCGGCGCCGGGCTCTCGGTCACCGAACTCTTCGGCACCGTGCAGAAGTCCGCCGCCGTCTCGGTCGTCGAGTCCGGCATGGGCGGCATCCTCGGCCATGTCGCGATCATCATCGGGCTCGGCACCATGCTCGGCGCGATCCTCGAAGTGTCCGGCGGGGCAGAGGTGTTGAGCGCCCGCCTGCTGAACGCCTTCGGTGAGAAGCGCGCCCCCCTCGCCATGGGCATGACGGGCCTCGTCTTCGGCGTCCCGGTCTTCTTCGACGTCGGCATCTTCGTCCTCGCGCCGATCGTGTACGCCGCCGCCAAGCGCTCCGGCAAGTCGATCCTGCTCTACGCGATGCCGCTGCTGGCGGGCCTGTCGATGACCCACGCGTTCCTGCCGCCCCACCCCGGCCCGGTGGCCGCCGCCGGACTCTTCGACGTCTCGCTCGGCTGGGTCATCCTGATGGGCGTCGTCGTCGGCCTCCCCTCCGTCCTCGCCGCCTGGGCGTACGCCGCCTGGATCGGCAAGCGGATCTTCGTCGAGGTGCCGCAGGACATGGTGGAGGCCGCCCGGGAGGCCAAGGCCGCCGTCGCCGCCGAACAGCGCGCCGCCGGGGCCGTCCCGCACGAGAAGCCGGTCCCGCTCGCCACGGTCCTCGCGATCATCGGCACCCCGCTGGTCCTGATCCTCGCCGCGACGTTCTCCTCCATCGCCCTGGACCCCTCCACCCTCCGCTCGGTGATCGAGTTCTTCGGCAACCCGTTCGTCGCCCTGACGATCGCCCTGTTCCTCGCGTACTACCTGCTGGGCATCCGGCGCGGCTGGTCCCGCACGTCCCTGGAGTCCGTCTCCACGTCCTCCCTCAAGCCGGTCGGCAACATCCTGCTGGTGGTCGGCGCGGGCGGCGTCTTCGGCGCGGTCCTCAAGGGCAGCGGCATCGCGGACGCGCTGGCCGACACCTTCAACGACGTGGGCCTGCCGGTCATCCTGCTCGCCTGGCTGATCTCGGTCGTCCTGCGCGTCGCCCAGGGCTCGGCCACCGTCGCGATCGTCACGACAGCCGGGATCGTGGTCCCGCTGGTCGAGGGCCAGGACCTCTCCCAGGCCCACCTCGCGTTGATCATCATGGCGATCTCGGCGGGCTCGATCTTCGCCTCGCACGTCAACGACGGCGGCTTCTGGATGGTGTCGAAGTACTTCGGCATCAGCGAACGCGACACCCTGAAGTCCTGGACCGTCCTGGAGACGGTGCTCTCGGTCGCGGGCTTCGTGGTGGCGGCGCTGCTCAGCCTGGTGATCTAGCCGACCGGCGGCCGGGGGCCCGGCGCGGACCCACGACACCTCGGGTCACCCGGGGCAGCCCCCGGCCCGCCCGATTCCCGCCCGCCCCCTTGTGCCGCCCCGCCGATTGCGCTTCCTTGATCCGCATGGCGGAGACAAGCGCAACCACAGGGACAGGGGAGCCGGCCTCCCGACCTCGTCGGTCCAGTTGGAGGTATATCGGCCCCGGCATCGTCGTCGCGGCGACCGGGGTCGGGGCCGGCGACCTCGTCGCCACGCTGATCGCGGGCAGCAGGTTCGGCTACACGCTGATGTGGGCGGCGGTGATCGGCTGCGTCGTCAAGATCTCGCTCGCCGAGGCGGCCGGCCGCTGGCACCTGGCGACCGGCCGCACCCTCTTCGACGGCTGGCGCAGCCTGGGCCCCTGGACCACCGTGTACTTCGCGGTCTACGTCGTCGTCTGGGGCTTCCTCTACGGGGCGACGGCCATGTCCTCCAGCGCCCTGCCCATCGTGGCGCTCTTCCCCGACGGGCCGGGGCTGAAGTTCTGGGCGATCGTGACCGGCCTGATCGGGCTGGGCTTCGTCTGGTTCAACCGGTACGCCGTCTTCGAGAAGGTCATGACGGTCCTGATCGGCATCATGTTCGTGGTGGTCGTGTACGTGGCCCTCCGCGTCGTGCCGGACGTCGGGGCCTCGTTCGCCGGGCTGCTGCCCGTGCTCCCGGACGGCTCGCTGCTCTACACCCTCGGTCTGATCGGCGGCGTCGGCGGCACGATCACCATGGCCGCCTACGGGTACTGGGTCAACGCCAAGGGGTGGAGCGACTCCTCCTGGATGAAGGTGATGCGGCTCGACAACCGGGTCGCCTACATCACCACCGGGGTCTTCGTCGTGGCGATGCTCATCGTCGGCGCCGAGCTGCTGCACGCCTCGCAGACCGCCCTCACCTCCGGCGACCGGGGGCTGATCGACCTGGGCGAGGTGCTGGAGGACCGTTTCGGCGCGGGTACCGCCAAGCTGTTCCTGGTGGGCTTCTTCGCCACGTCGTTCTCGTCGCTGATCGGCGTCTGGCACGGGGTGAGCCTGATGTTCGCCGACTTCGTGGAACGGTTCCGGGCCCCGGCGGCCGAGGCCGGGCGGAAGGCCGGCCCCGCCGTCGCCGACCGCCAGCAGCGTTCGATGCCCTTCCGCGCCTATCTGCTGTGGCTGACCTTCCCGCCCATGACCCTGCTCTGGCTGGACGAGCCCTTCGGCCTGGTCATCGCGTACGGGGTGCTCGGCGCGTTCTTCATGCCGTTCCTCGCCCTGACCCTTCTGTGGCTGCTCAACTCCTCCCGTACGCCCGGGGAGTGGCGCAACGGCTGGGTCAGCAACGGGATGCTCGCCCTCTCCGGCCTGCTGTTCGTCGTGCTGTGCGTCCAGCAGGTGCGGGAACTGCCCTGGTGACCCGTCGGCGTCGGACGTACCGGACGTGCCGGACGTGCCGGATGTGCCGGACGTGACGACGGAACGACGCAGCGCCGCCGGGGGAGCGGCGGCGCTGCGGGGCCGGGGTGGTGCGGGGTGGACGGGTCCGGGCTACGGCAGGCTGCGGACGTGCGGGCCGACCGCCTTCGACCAGGCGAACCCGGCCGTCGCGTCCCAGTTCGTCGACCAGGTCATCGCGCCGCGCAGCGACGGGTAGGTCCTGGACGGCTTGAACGAGCCGCAGTTGACGCCCTTGGTCAGGCAGTCCAGCGCCGCGTTCACGATCGACGGGGAGACGTAGCCGCTGCCCGCGCCGCGGGTGGAGGCGGGGACGCCGATGCCGACCTGGGACGGGTCGAGGCCGCCCTCCAGCTGGATGCAGGCGAGCGCGGTGAGGAAGTCCACCGACCCCTGCGAGTAGACCTTGCCGTCGCAGCCGAGCATCGAACCGCTGTTGTAGTACTGCATGTTGACGACCGTCAGGATGTCCTTGACGTTCAGCGCCGTCTTGAAGTACTCGCCCGACGTCGACTGCATGTCGATGGTCTGCGGAGCCATCGTGAGGACCAGGCCGGGGCCCGCCTTCGCCGAGAGCTGGCGCAGCGCCTTCGTCATGTACGTGGAGTTGAGGCCGTTCTCCAGGTCGATGTCGACGCCGTTGAAGCCCCAGTCCTGCATCAGCGCGTACACCGAGTTGGCGAACGCGGTGGCGGAGGCGTCGCTGTCGACCCGGACCGTGCCCAGCTCGCCGCCGATGGAGATGATGACGTTCTTGCCGGCCGCCTGCTTGGCCTTGACGTCCGCGCGGAACTGTGCCTCGGTGTAGCCGTTCAGTCCGGCGGTGTCCAGGTTGAAGGTGACCGCGCCCTGCGTCGCCGTGGCGTCCGCGAAGGAGACCGCGATGATGTCGTAGTCGGCCGGGACGTCGCTCAGCTTCTGGACGGTCGCGCCGTTGTTGAAGTTCTGCCAGTAGCCGGTCACCGCGTGCTTGGGCACGGAGGTCCCCGGCCCGGTGCCGTTCTTGGCCGTACGGACGCTGATCGCCGCCGACTTGACCGACTCCCCGGCCGCGTTGACGGCGCTCACCGAGAACTGGTAGGCCGTGTCGGCGCTCAGGCCCGTGACGGTCGCCGAGGTGCCGGTGGAGGTGGTGGCCTTCACGCCGTCCCGGTACACGGTGTACCCGGTGGCGCCGGAGGCCGCGTTCCACGACAGGGCGACGGAGGAGGTGGTGGTCGCGCCCGCCGTGAGGCCGGCCGGGGGCGCCGGGACGACCGGGCCGGGCTCCTCGCTCCCCCCGCCGTCGGGCCCGGTCACCTCGACGTCGTCGGCGAAGTAGGCGGCCTGCCCGTACCAGCCGTGGGTGTACACGGTCACCGAGGTGGTGTTGGCGCCGGTCCTGAAGCTGGTGGACAGCTTGGTCCAGCTGGAGGAGCCCGGCGTCCAGGTCGAGACGTCGGTGGTTCCGGTGCCGCTCGCCCCGAGGTAGGCGTAACCGCCCTGCACCCAGGAGCTGAGCGTGTACGTCGAGTCGGGCTTCACCTTGACCGACTGCGAGCACTTGGCGTTGTCGTGGCCGGCCGGGGTGGCCTTCAGCGCCGACGTACCGCTGCGGACGGGGGTGGAGACGGTCGCGCCGGTGCCTCCGGTGCAGCTCCAGTTGGCGAGGCCCGACTCGAAGCCCGCGTTCTTGGCGTTGTTGACGTCGGCGGCCTGGGCGGTGCCGGCGAGTCCGGTGACGGTCAGCGCCGCGGCGGCGACGACGGCCAGGGCGGACCCGAGCACGGGCCGGGTGCGGCGCCCTCTTCTGCGACTGCTGGCTGCGGAGCGTTCCACTGGTGCCTCCGGGTGGGGGAGTTGGCGGGGTGGTGGCGGAGCGTGCGGGGGCGCCGGGGGGCGCCGGGACCGGTCGCACGGCGGGTGGTGCGGGGGCCGGGCTGCTGAGGTAGGTGGTGCGGGGGGTTCGCGGTGCTGCGGGGCGACGCGTGAAGCGGGGGAGCGGGGGGTGCTGGGCCGGGGCGTGAACAGGGGGTGGTGTCCTGGGAGCGGTGGCCACCGCTTGGCGCACCAAGTTGGTCCAGACCATTCGAGTTGTCAAGACCTCTGGCAGGGGAGGCCGTTCGGGAAGGCGCGCGACCGGGCGTACGGCCACCCCGTGCGACCCGTACGGCCACCCCCGTGCGGCCCCTGCGGCCACACCCCCGTACGGGGGTGCCGTCCCGGATTCCTTCCGGCCGGCGGAGGCCGCGCGACCGCTCCTCGCCCCCCGCACGGGTGATCTTGCGCAATATCTCCGGTCGGTCACGGAAGCGGCCCTGCGGAAAGGCGGCCGCACGCTGCGGAATCCGGGCTGACGTGCGGGAACGGGTAAGTGTGTGAAATCCGAACCTGCCCGGGGGTGACGCTCCGCGATGAAAGGGAAGGGGAGGGAAATCGATTTCATCCCGTTTAACCCCCGGTCTCTCCAGGAACGGCGTTCGGATGGTGTCGTACTGGTCTCCGATAACTGTTCTCTGCCTGGTGAGACGTGGCTACAGTGCTGGGTCAGGAGCACGGAGCAGGAGCGATTGCGGTCGGCGTCCCCACGCCGACCGGAGCCGAAACGGGGAGAGCGTGCCGACCGCGATAGCAGTGACGAGCGCAGACCTGGTACTGCCGCCGACCGACCAGCAGACGCCGACCGCCGCTCTGCTCCAGGCCCCCCAGGCCCAGGCGCTGGAGCCGGCCATCGGCGACATGCACCTGCTGCTCGAACAGCACGGCCATGTGATCGCCCTCTACCCGTCGGGCCTCAGACCCGAGCACGAGCGCCGCCTCCACTCCATCCGCTCGGTGCTGGAGAGCGACCGGATCGCCCTGGTCAAGGTGGACCTCCCCCCGCTCGGGATCGCCGTACTGGTGCGCCAGCTCCGGCAGTTGTCCATCTGCGACTTCAGCCCCGGCGTGGTCGCCTCCGCCGCCCGGCTGCTCTCGCACTACATCTACGCCGGCGCCCTCCTCAACTCCGTGGCCCGGCTCGACCGGGTTCCGGTCAGCCTCAAGAGCCACGCCAAGTCCTGGGTTCCCGGATCGCAGTTCGCCGTGCTCGCCGGGCCCGAGGCGCAGCTGGTGAAGGTGGGCCCGACCGCGGAACCGCTCAAAGGCCCGGACTTCGCCACGCATCTTCTGGTGGCCAAGGGGAATCTTCAGTCGGACTGGGTACAGGAGACCCTCGCGCCCGCCTGGAAGGTCCAGGCCGTTCACGACGCCGGTATCCCGTCCGACTCGCCGCGCTGGTGGGGCACGGGAAAGCTGGTGGAGTTCGCCGCCCACCTCCCGGACCTCCCGGTGCTCTACCAGCTGGTCGCCTCCGTGCGCCGGGAGAAATGCCACTGGTGCGCCATGGAACTCATCGGCGATCGCTGCGCATTCTGTTCCGCTCCTCTCGCGGCTCCGGAGAACCGCGCGCTCCCCGCCGGTGTCCTTCACCGGGGGACCGGCGAACCGCCGGGCCCCTAGCCCCGACCGCTCCCCCGCCCCCGCTCCCCCCGCCCCGCGCCCGGTCGCTCCTCCCGCACCGGCCGCCCGTCCCCCTCCGTGACCGGCGCCTCCTCCCGCCCGTCCCCCCCGTTCCTGACGTCCCGCACCACCGCTCCCGCTCCCCGGGCCGCGCACCGCCGTTCCTCCCGCGGCCCCGCGCCGCCGCCCGGGCGAGCGCGTAACCGACCGCTTCCCGCTCCCGCCCTCCGTCCGCCGCCCACCCCACGCATCCGATTCGAACGAGGTTGTCCGGACCATGAACTCCCGCCAGCGCCGCGGCGTGATACTCCTGCTCCTGTCGGTCCTGTGCGCCTTCGCGGCCTTCGCCGGCGTGCTCTCGGTGATCAGCGACGTCAACTCGAAGGTCGGGCCCGAGGTGACGGCGTACCAGCTGAAGACCAACGTGGCTCCGTACACCGCCCTGAACAGCGGCCAGTTCGAGAAGATCAAGATGCCGAAACGGTGGCTCTCGGAGAACGCCGTGACCGACCTGCGGGAGGTCGAGTCGAAGATCGCGGTCACCGAACTGCGCGCCGGCTCGCTGCTGCAGTCGGACATGATGGTCCGCAAGCCCGAACTCCGCGCGGGCGAACAGGAGATCGCCATCATGATCGACGCCTCCACCGGCGTGGCCGGCAAGATCACCCCGGGTGCGACGGTCAACATCTACGCCACGTTCGCCGGGGAGCAGCAGGGCGACCCCGCACAGTCCAAGGTCATCGTCGCCAACGCCAAGGTGCTGGACGTCGGCGAGCTGACCGCCCTGAACCCGCGCGCGGACGACCGGGGCACCGGGGCCACCGAGGCCGTGCCGATCACCTTCGCCCTGAACACGCTGGACACCCAGCGCGTCGCCTACGCCGAGTCGTTCGCGGAACACGTGCGCCTCGCGCTCGTCGCCCCGGGGAGCGACGGCACCATCCGCCCGGGGGACCGCACCTACACGCTCGACAAGGACAAGTGAGGCCGGGATGACCACCAGAATCCTCCCCGCCGTCGGCGACCTCGACGCGGCCCGCTCCGTCACCACCCTGCTCAACCAGTTGCCCGACGCCGAACCCGCCGCCCCGGCGGGCGACTCCACCCAGCTCATCGACGCCCTGGCCCGGCTCGCGGGCGAGGCGCTCGACGAACTGCCCGACGTGGTGCTGGTCCACGAGCGGATCGGCCCGGTGCCGGCCCTGGAGCTGGTCCGGGAGGTGTCGATGCGGTTCCCCTCCGTGGGGGTCGTCCTGATCACCGCGGACGCCAGCCCGAACCTCTTCGCCGACGCCATGGACTCCGGGGCGCGCGGCCTGGTCACCCTCCCGCTGAGCTACGAGGAGCTGGCCAACCGCGTCCAGGCGGCCGCCCAGTGGTCCGCCGGGGTGCGCCGCCACCTCACCGCCGGGAGCGAGGTCTTCACCGGCCCCGGAGGCACGGTCGTCACGGTCACCGGGGCGAAGGGCGGGGTCGGCGCGACCGTCACCGCCATCCAGCTCGCGCTGGCCGCCCAGGCGTCCGGCAACACGGTGGCGCTGGTCGACATGGACCTCCAGACCGGGGACATCGCCTCGTTCCTCGACGTCCAGTTCCGGCGCTCCATCGTCGACCTCGCCCTGATCACCGACATCTCGCCCCGGGTGCTGGCCGACGCGGTCTTCTCCCACTCCACCGGCCTCGCCCTGCTCCTCGCACCCGGCGAGGGGGAACGCGGCGAGGAGGTCAGCGACCGCTCGGCCCGCCAGATCGTCAGCGCGCTCCGCACCCGCTACGAGATCGTCGTCATCGACTGCGGCGGCCAGATGAACGGGGCCAACGCGGCGGCCGTCGAGATGGCCGACGTGGCGCTGCTGGTCACCACCCCCGACGTCGTCGCGGTGCGCGGCGCGAAACGCGTCGTACGGATGTGGGAACGGCTCCAGATCCGCAAGGCGGAGGAGACGGTGACCCTGGTCAACCGCTTCACCCGTAACACCGAGATCCAGCCGCCGCTGATCCAGAAGATCACCGGCACCCGGGTCGCCTCGGCGGCGGTGCCCGCCAACTTCAAGGAGCTGCAGGCGTCCATCGACTCCGGGCGGCTGCACGAACTGGACGCCAAGAGCACGGTCAAGCAAGCGCTCTGGGGCCTGGCCGGCGAGCTGGGCATCGTCAAGGAGAGCGCGACGGCGAAGAAGAGCGGCGGCGCCCTGGTCAAGCGGAACAGCGGCGGCTTCAAGAACGACCGGGGCTCGCTCGGACGTCCGCGCCGCCGGCGCGACGGCTCCGGCCGCGGGCTCGGAGACTCCGAGGGGACACGTTGAGCGATGACCACCACGAGGACGGCACGCAGCGGCATACGGGGGCGGACCACCGCCCCGCGTGACCGCCGGGACGGGGACGGGGCCCGGCGCGGGCGCCCTGCCCGGGACCTGGGCCCTGCCCGGGACCTGGGCCCTGCCCGGCGCCGGCGCCACGAGAGGGGTCCGGGCCGGCTCCGGGACCTGGGCCTCGGCCGGGATCGGGACCGCGGCCAGACGGCCGTCGAGTTCCTGGGCATGACCCCCTTCATCATCCTGATCATGCTCGTGCTCTGGGAGTGCGCCCTGATCGGCTACACCTTCAGCCTCGCGGGCAACGCGGCCGACGTCGGCGCGCGCAAGGGCAGCGGGGCGGAGTCCGGGGCGTGGGCCGCGTGCCAGCAGGGCGCGAAGAAGGACCTCCCGGACGCCTGGGCGGAGAACGCCGACGTCAGCTGCCGAGCCGGCGGCAGCCTGTACGAGGCCACCGTGACGCTGAAGGTCCCGGTGCTGGTGCCGGGGCTGTTCGACCTCGACACCGAGATCGAGGGCAAGGCCGGATCACCGATGGAGGGGCAGCCATGGTGACGACACGTCCGTACCGGGGGAGGGCCTCCCGCCGAGGGCCCGCGCGCGGCGGGGACCGGGGCCAGGTCGCCATGGAGTACCTCGGCTTCCTGCCCCTCCTGCTCCTCGTCGCGATGGCGGCCATCCAGCTCGGCATCGCCGCGTACGCCGCCGCCCAGGCGGGTACGGCGGCCCGCGCCGGAGCCCGTACGGCGGCCAGCTACGACGCCCGTACGAGCGGTGAGTCGGCGGCCCGGGGCGCGGTCAGCGGCTGGGTCAAGAGCAACGGCTTCGCCTACACCGAGGGCGGCGGGGCCGACGTGACCGTGACGGTCCGCCTGGTGGTCCCCTCCATCGTCCCCGGCCTGGACGACTGGGAGGCCACCCGCAGTTCGACGATGCGCCGCGAGTAGCACCCGGCGGGCCGGCCGCCGCACACCTCGACCGGACCAGCACCATCCGCGACACCGAGGAGAGTTACGCAGATGAGCCTGCGGGCACGCATGACCGCTCCGGAGGAGCAGCGCGGGGCGCGGGAGGACGGCCACATGGTGGCCGCCTACCGGGCCAAGCTGCTGGAGGAGATCGACCTCGCGGAGATGTCCTCCCTGGCCGCCGCCGACCGGCGGGCCCGGCTGGAACGCGTCCTCGGCCACATCATCAGCCGCGAGGGCCCGGTCCTCTCCACCGTGGAGCGCTCGCAGCTGATCCGCCGCGTCGTGGACGAGGCGCTCGGCCTCGGCATCCTGGAACCGCTCCTGGAGGACGCGTCCATCACCGAGATCATGGTCAACGGCCCCGACCAGATCTTCGTCGAGCGCAACGGCAGGGTCGAGCAGCTCCCGATGCGCTTCGGCTCCCACGAGCAGCTGATGCAGACCATCGAGCGCATCGTGTCGACCGTCAACCGCCGGGTGGACGAGTCGAACCCGATGGTCGACGCCCGCCTCCCCAGCGGCGAACGCGTCAACGTGATCATCCCGCCGCTCTCGCTGACCGGCGCGACGCTCACCATCCGGCGCTTCCCGCGCTCCTTCACCCTCCACGAGATGATCGGCTTCGGCTCGCTGGACGAGCAGATGCTGGTCCTGCTGGCCGGCCTCGTCCAGGCCAAGCTCAACATCATCGTCTCGGGGGCCACCGGCACCGGGAAGACGACCCTCCTCAACGCCCTCTCCGGACTGATCCCGAACACCGAACGCATCGTCACCATCGAGGACTCCGCCGAACTCCAGCTCCAGCAGAACCATGTGATCCGGCTGGAGTCCCGCCCGGCCAACGTCGAGGGCAAGGGCCAGATCACCATCCGCGACCTGGTCCGCAACTCGCTGCGTATGCGCCCCGACCGCATCGTCGTCGGCGAGGTCCGCGGTGGCGAGTCCCTCGACATGCTCCAGGCGATGTCCACCGGCCACGACGGCTCGCTCGCCACCGTCCACGCCAACAGCGCCGAGGACGCGCTGATGCGCCTGCAGACCCTCGCCTCGATGTCGGAGGTCGAGATCCCCTTCGAGGCGCTGCACGACCAGATCAACAGCGCCGTCGACGTGATCGTGCAGCTCACCCGGCACGCCGACGGGGCCAGGAAGATCACCGAGATCGCCGTCCTGGACAGCCACGGCCGCGACCCGTACCGCATCGTCACCGTGGCCCGGTTCAACGCGCGGCCGATGACCCCCGACGGCCGGATCCACGGCGACTTCCAGTACCTCCCGCTGCCCCGGAGGCTCGCCGAACGCCTCTACCTGGCCAGCCAGCCGATTCCGCAGGCGTTCGGCGTGGCCCACTCCGCCGAACAGCTCGCCACCCGAGAGGCCAACTAGGTACCGCGCCATGGACAACGTCAACCTCCCCCTGGTCACCGTCGGCGTCACGCTGCTGTGCTGCGTGCTCGGCGTGATGGGCCTGTACTCCTACTCCGGCGGCAAGGCCGACCGCGACGCCCTCGTCGACCGGCTCTCCCACGTCGGGCAGCTCCCCGAACCGGGCCGCGTCCGCCGCTTCAAGGGGATCGACCGCCGGCTGCGCGGCACGGCGCTCGGCCGGAAGCTGGAGCTGAAGCTCGCCGCGACCGGCCTGGACATCACGCCCGGCGAGTTCCTCGTCTACGCGGTCGTCGCGATGGCCGGCCTCTGGATGATCGCCTCCTCCATGCTGGCCGCCTTCTTCGGGCCGGTCGCCGCCCTGATCGGCCTCTGGGGCACCAACGCGTTCCTCAACTGGCAGCGGACCAAGCGCACCGAGCGCTTCATCAACCAGCTCCCCGAGCTGTCCCGCATCCTCGCCAACGCCACCCAGGCCGGCCTGGCCCTGCGCACCTCGCTGTCCATGGCGGCCGAGGAGCTGGAGAACCCCGCGGGCGAGGAGTTGGAGCGGGTGGCCCGCCGGCTGGCGGTGGGGGAGCCCCTGGAGGACGCGCTCAGCGAACTGACCGACCGGCTGCCCTCACGCGAACTCGTGGTCCTGGTCACGACGCTGGTCCTCTCCAACCGGGCCGGCGGTACGGTCGTCAGCTCGCTGCGCAACCTCACCGAGACGCTGGAGGAGCGCAAGGAGACCCGCCGCGAGGTCAAGACCCAGCTCTCCCAGGTCACCGTCACCGCCTACGCCGTACCCGTCTTCGGCATCGGCGCGATGCTCCTGATGAACGCGGTCATGCCCGGTGCGCTGGACCGGATGACGGGCGCGTTCATCGGGCAGGCGGCCGTGGTGGTCTCCATCGTCCTCTACGCGGTCGGGTTCATCGTCATCCGCCGCATGTCCCGTATCGACGTCTGACGAGCTGGGAGGAGAACCGCCATGGACCTGCTGCTGTCCCTGGTCGCCGGTCTCGCCGTGTACGGGGCCATCCACGGCATCCGGATGTACCGGGCCGACGCCGAACTCCCCCGCGACCTCGCGGTGGCCCTGGAGTCCGGGGCCACCCGCACCGGTGCGGTCGGCTCCGGCATCGACCGCCTCGGCATGCGGTGGGCCCCCATGGTCCTGCGGATGATGGGCCCCAAAGCGGTCAACAAGAAGCGCCGCCAGATCGACCTGGCGGGCAACCCCGGCGGCCTCACCATCGACCGCTACGCCGCCCGCCGCGCGGTCTACGGGGCGCTGGGCCTGCTGGGCGCGTTCTCGATGCTGCTCCGCGGCCAGCTCTTCCTCGCCCTGCTGATGGTCGCCTTCGGCCTGTTCTGGGTGGAGGCCGGCATCTGGTCGGCCATCCGCGTGCGCCGTGAGCACATCGAACGCACCCTCCCGGACTTCCTGGACGTCCTGGCCGTCGTGGTCTCCGCCGGGCTCGGCTTCCGGCAGGCGCTGGACCGCGTCGCGGAGAAGTACGAGGGCCCCTGGTCCGACGAACTGCGCATCACGCTGCGGCAGATGGACATGGGCGTCAGCCGCCGCCAGGCGTTCGAGGAGCTGCGCCGACGCAACGACTCCGAACAGGTCGCCATGTTCGTCACCACCCTCCAGCAGGGCGAGGAGCTGGGTGCGCCGATCGTCGAGACGCTCATCCAGATCGCCAACGACATGCGCCGCACCGACGCCCAGAACGCCCGCCGCAAGGCCGCCCGGGCGGTCCCGAAGGCCACGTTCGCGGTGACCACGTTCCTCCTGCCCGGCACACTCGTTCTTCTCACCGTCGGCTTCGTGTACGGGGCCGACGTCGACCTCACTTTCCTCACGGGGGGATGACATGGACGGCGAGCGGGAGGGGAAGCGCCCCGTGCGCCCCGGAACGCTCGTGGAACGCCGGCGGTACGGGGCGCGATCCGGCCCGGGAACCGTACGGGGATCGAGACGGAGGTGACAGGCACATGGCATACCAGCTCAGCGGCGCCCCGCCCGGGCCGACCGCGGACCTGACCCGCGCCCACGCCGGAACCCCGGCCCGCCCGGCTTTCGCCATCCAGGTCAACGCCCTCCAGGCGATGTGCCGCCAGGTCTTCGGCTTCCGCCTGGCGATGATCGCGATAGCGACCCCGTACGCCATCGCCCGCACCGCGCCCGGTCTGCCCACCTGGTTCATCGGCACGGCGATCCTGGTCACCTTCATGGGCTCGTACGTCCTGTTCCGGGACTGGGAACGCTTCGGCCCGGTCCTCCTGCGCCACCCCTGGATCCTGGGCGTCGACGTGTTCTTCGGCGCCCTGCTGCTGGTCACGGCGACCCCGGAGTCGACGCTCGCCTACGTCACCGTCTGCACCCCGCTGCTGGCCGGACTGGTCAGCGGCTGGCGCGGCGCGGCGATCTTCGCGGCGCTCCAACTGGTCATCGTCTTCGGCGTGTACGCCGGTGTGCCGGGCCCGGCCGAAGGCGGGGCGACGCGCCTCCTCCTGCCCGGCTTCTGCGTGATCGCCGGTGCGGTCGGGGTCACCCTGCGCAACCTGCTCCTGCGCTTCGGCGCTGCCACCCAGGCGCTCACCGAGACCCGGGCCCGGCTGGCGGTGAGCGAGGCGGTCGAGGGCGAACGCACGCGGCTGGCACGGGAGATGCACGACTCGGTGGCCAAGACCCTGCACGGCCTGGCGCTGGCGGCCGACGGTCTGGCGGGCTCGGCGGGCCGGACGGACCCGCCGACCGTGAGACTCCAGGCGGAACTGGTCGCCCGCGCCGCCCGCCGAGCCGCCGCCGAGTCGCGCGAACTGCTCAGCGACCTGCGCCGGGAACAGGGGCTGGAGGGCGGCGTGGACCTGATCACCGAACTCCGGTCCCAGGCCGAGGACTTCACCGCCCGCCACCCGGTCACGGCCACGTTCCGGCGGCTGGCCGAGGAGAACCCGGTGCCCCCGGTCCCGCACGCGGTGGCCCGCCAGCTCGTCACCGTGGCCTCCGAGGCCCTGGAGAACGCCCACCGCCACGCGGACCCGACGTACCTGATCGTCCTCGCGGGCGTGAAGGGCGACATGCTCCGCGTCAGCGTGTACGACGACGGCCGCGGCCTGCCGGCCGGCACGACCCTGGAAGGGCTGCGCCGGGCGGGCCACTTCGGCCTGGTCGGCATGGTGGAACGGGCCGCCTCCATCGGAGCCCGCATCCGGATCGGCCGGGGCAGGGCGGAGAAGGGCACGGAGGTCCGGGTGGAACTCCCGCTGGCCGCGCTGACGGGGGCGGCCGAAGGGACGGACGCCACGACGCCCCCGCCCCCGGCCCCACCGACCCCCCGGCCCCCGTCGCCCGCCCTCTCCACCCCCGACGCACCGGCGCCCGGGCCCGCCCCGGCACCGACGCCTCTCCGGCCCCACGAGCCGACGCCCCTGCGGGCCACTGCGGCCGGTCCCGGACCTGGGTCCGTGCCTGTGGCCGGTCCTGCTCCTGCGCCCGGTCTTGTTCCTGCGCCCGGCCCCGCTCCTGCGTCCGGTCCCCGGCCTGGGTCCGTGCCTGTGGCCGGTCCTGCTCCTGCGCCCGGTCTTGCTCCTGCGCCCGGCCCCGCTCCTGCGTCCGCCCTCGCGCCCGAGAACGTCACGACCCCCCACCCGTAACCCCGACCCTGAGAGGAGGTCGCAGCATGCCGGACGACGTCTTCCCCGCGCACCACCGCTACGGGACGGCGGAACACCGCCCCGCCCCCCAGCACCCGTCGCCGCCCGCACCGCTCGCGCAGGCCCCCGGCCCCGCCGGACGCCCCGGGCCCCAGCACCCTGCGATCCAGTCCCCGGCCCCGCAGTCGCCGTACCCCGCGCCCGGCGGCCCCACGGCGTCCCCGTCCCCCTTCCCCCCGGTGCCGCCCGCCCCCGCCCCGGCCCGGCTGCGGGTGGTGGTCGCGGACGACAACCCGGTGGTCCGGGCGGGCCTGGGCGTCCTGCTCTCGGGCCGGGCCGACATCCAGGTGGTGGCCGAGGCGGCGGACGGCCGCGAGGCGTACGACAAGACGCTCCGGCACCGCCCCGACGTGGTCCTGCTCGACGTCCGGATGCCCGGCGTGGACGGCATCTCGGCCCTGCCGCACCTGGTCGGCATCGCGCCCGTGCTGATGCTGACGTACAGCCGCGAGAGCGAGATCGTCCACGAGGCGCTACGGCTGGGCGCGGGCGGCTACCTGGTGCACGGCGAGTTCACGGCGGACCAACTGGTCCAGGCGGTACGCGACACGAAGGACGGCCGTGCCCACTTCACGGCCACGGCGGCGGACGCCCTGCTGGCCCACATGCGGCAGGGCACGGCACCCCGGCGAGGGCCCCTGCCGGAGGGCCTGGGCCCGGCACCGACGACGGCCCCCGCCCACGTTCCCGTCTCCGCGCCCGCACCGGTGGACGCGCCGTCCCGCTCGCTCGAACATGCGGAAAGCCTTTCGCACCTGCAACCCTCTGTGGGACAGTCTTCTCAGTCCGGAGGATCGGCAGATGCACCCAACAGGCAGCAGTACAGGCTGAGTTCACGGGAGGTGGAGATCATGGACCTGATTGCGTCCGGAATGAGCAATCAGCAGATCGCCGCCACCTGCTTCATCAGTGAGAAGACGGTCAAGAACCACATCAACCGCATCTTCACGAAGCTCCACAGCGCCACCCGCAGCGAGGCCATCGCCCACTGGCTCGGCACCGCGCCCCGGCACCCCGGGCGGCAGCCGTGAACGGGCGACCGCGCGACGAGGGGGCCCAGCAAGCGCTTTGGGCCCGGGAATGGGCCCACGGACCCTCTGGGACCGCGCCGGTCCTCCTCTATGTTTCTCACGTCGTCGACGGCACCGGCCGGGAGGAAGCCGGTACCGGGGGCGGCACCGCAGAAACATGCGAGTCGGCCGGCACCCGGTCGGCCGAACCCGGAGGGGAACACCATGTCGGACATCACCCTGAAGACCGCCGTCCGCGTCAACGGCTGGGCCAACACCGCCGTCAGCCGCCTCCAGAAGCGCTACGCGGCGAAGGACCGGGGCCAGACGGCGTTCGAGTACCTGGGCATCATTCTGGTGGTCGTGGCGATCATCGGGGCGATCGTGGCCACGGGTATCGGCGGCGCGATCTCGGCCCGGATCAGCGGGCTGGTGGATTCCATCACCGCCCAGTGATGACCGGTCGTCCCCGTAAGGACGCAGGGCAGGCCTTCCCCATCTACATCATGATGGTGGCGGGCCTGCTCTTCCTTGCGTTGGCTTTCTTCGCCGTAGGCAAGGCCTCGGCTCTGCGCAACGGCTCCCAGGGCGCGGCGGACGCCGCCGCCTTGGCCGCCGCCCAGCAGGCGCGTACCAACTTCGGGCCCGGGTTCTACGCCTCGCTGCCCGGCAACATGCTGGACACCTTCCTCGTCGCGCCCTTCGTCGCGCCCTGTTCCGAGGCGGAGCGACTGGCTTCCGCCAACGACGCGGACAAGAAGCTCTGCTACCCGACCTACGGGCTCCTGCGCGACCGGATCACGGTCGAGGTCGAAGGCCGCAAGGCCGTGGACTCCTCGGTGATCCCCGGTTCACAGGACAAGAAAGCCAAGGCCGAGGCCACCGCGCTTATTGAGTTCCGCTGCCCCAACCCGAAGGCCGTGGACTTCAACAGTGACGGCGTCCAGGACCTCTTCATCTTCACGTGCCGGGACGGCGAGATTCTCGAGATCCCGCCCGCCAGCCCCCCACCGTGGGAGAGCGTGAGCAGGACCCTCTTCGATGTGCGGTTGGTCGATCAGTGACAGCGAACGATGAGTAGAGGAAACCGATCATGAGCATTCGGCACACCACGACGGGCAGAAGGGCGCTGACGGCTGCCGCGTTGACAGCCGTCTTCGGGCTGGCCCTCACTGCCTGCGGTGACGACGGCGGCAGCGGTGAGGCTAAGCAGGGCGGTGAGAACTCCGCGAAGTCTTCCGAACCCGCCACGCCGCCCACGGAGGAGAAGGGCGAACAGCAGCTGGACACCGCCGCGGGCGAGAACGTGGACCCGAATGCCAAGCTCGCAGAAATCCGCGGTGACGGCCTCCTACTGACCATCCACCAGGCCAAACGCGACTCGGGTGGGTTCGTCACTCTTCAGGCATCGATCAAGAATGAGGGCACGCAGTCGAAGAATACGACCGCGTGGGCAGGCACGGAGACGGCCCTGTTGGCGAAGAACCCCAACTCGGTCGCCGGTGCGACTCTTGTCGACAAGGTCGGCAAGAAGCGCTACTACATTCTGCGCGACACCGAGAACCGCTGCCTGTGCACGACGGGCATTCCGCCTCTGCTCGCAGGGAAGAGCACTTCCGTGTTCATGCAGTTCCCGGCACCGCCGGAGACGACCACGGAAGTCGACTTCACTCTGCCGACCTTCGCGACCACGTCGGTGAAGATTTCCGGGTGACGGCGGACATGACACATACACGTATCCGTATGAGGTCGGCGGGAATCGCGACCGCCTCGTTCCTGGCCGTCGCGAGTCTCACATTGTTGGGGGCGACACCCGTCCTCGCCGACGACGGTCCCAGCGTCCCGCCGGGCACGGAGGCGCAGTCGGTCCCACCCGTACAGGTGGATCCGAACGATCCCGACCTCAAGATGCCCGACGGCGGCACCCTCGGGCCGTCCAAGGTCCTCGACATCGTCCAGGTCGTAGAAGACCTCGGTGGCGAGGAGCGACGCGAGGACAGCAACGCCGACATCAAGTTCGCGCTTCAGGCCGAAGTGCTGTTCGGCAAGGACAGCGCGAAGCTCAGCTCGGCGGCCAACGCCCGTATCGCCGCCATCGCCGAGGAGATCAAGAAGCAGAACGCGACCAAGGTCCGCGTCTTCGGCTTCACCGACGACCTCGGTTCCGCGGCCCACGGCGACGTCCTCTCCAAGAAGCGGGCCGACGCCGTGCACGGGGTTCTGTCGAAGGAGCTCGGCCCCACGATCACGTACGAGATCCGGGGCTACGGCGAGCAGTACCCGATCGCCAGCAACAGCAACGAAGAGGGCCGGAAGAAGAACCGCCGCGTGGAGGTCTCCTTCCCGCGGGGCGGTTCCTGACCGGCTTCCGCAACCCGGACCGGGGTGTAGGGTCTCAAAACTCGCTGCATAATCTCAGCGAGAACTGCACGGCGGCGGCACATATGCCGCCGCCGTGAGACCCGCAGGTCGGAGCGTCACCCATTCGGGTGGCGAGAACAGTGAGCCTCTTCGATTTGACCACCGATCGGGCAATGGGCCGTGAAGCGCAACGAGCGAGGGCCCCGAGCTGTTGATGGAGATGTCTGACGTCTCAATCACGTTGCTCGGGGGCCTCGTTGGTTATCCATCCTGCCGCACTCGACCTGCCGCACGCACTCGTGGAATGGGTGACCATGCTGATCGTCACCCGTGAGGGCGACCGGCGCTGCAAGCTCCGCCCGTCACAGCGCGCGATGGTGGCACTGGTGTACCTGCGCGAACACACCACTCTGGCGAAGATCGCTGCCGGGTTCGGGATCAGCGAGTCCACCGCGCATGCCTACACCAGCGCGGTCGTGGACCTGCTCGCCGCCCGTGCACCGGGCCTGCTGAAGACGCTGCGTGAGCACGACCCCGACTTCGTCCTGCTCGACGGGACCCTCGCCGAATGCGACCGGGTCGGCGACGGCCGGGCGGACTACTCCCACAAGCACCGACGCCACGGCGTGAACGTACAGGTCCTCACCGATCCCGACGGCCGGCTGCTGTGGCTCTCGCCCGCCCTGCCGGGCCGTACACACGACCTGACCGCCGCCCGCACCCATCGGATCATCCGCCTCTGCGAGCGCCAGGGAGTGCCGATCGTGGCCGATCTCGCTTACCAGGGCGCCGGCCCGTGGCTGACCACCGGCATCAAACGCAGACCCCTGCGGGAACTCACCACCACCGAGAAGACCCGCAACCGAGCCTTGGCCGCAGCACGCGCACCCGTCGAACGAGGCGTCGCCCGCTTGAAGTCCTGGCGCATCTTCCGCAGATCCCGCTGCAGCCCCAACCGCATGACGTCAATCGCCAAGGCCATCCTCACCCTGGAGCGGCAACGCTGAAGAAGCTCACTGAGTCTTGGACGGCGTGGGGACGCTCCGGAATCGGTCGCTTCAACCAGGCGCACAGGTAGCGACTGGGGGCGTGAGCTGTGGGGCGATCCAGGGTGAGCTCCAGGCCCGCATCATGCTCGGCTGCTGATCCGAGGCCGAACTGACTGTCCAGCCAGTCGCGGACGACCTCGCCCTCAGTGCCTGGGCGAACCGTCAGTTCAAGTGCGTCCCACCAGGCGTCGACCTCCAGCAGCCACTGCGACCACTGGCCCTCGGCAGCTGCCTCCGCCAGTTGAGAATCGATGTCCACCCAGGTGAAGAGCTTGCCGGCCATAACGCTCAAGATCCTTTCCTGGCGTCCTTCACCAGTGACTTCAAAGCTTCCAGCGCAGCTTTCTGATCATCTGCGCACAGTTCTGCACCATAGCGCCAGGCCTCATGCAGCTGATGGCTCTCGATCCAACTGCTGTCCTTGTGCCGACGGCAGCGCAAGGGGTCTTGCCCGGGGGCGGGGTCCTGAAGGTTCAGTGCCTTGGCCAAGCGGCGCAGATTGTGCGATCGCAGGTCAGTGGGCAGGGCGGAGGTGTCCTCGCGCTGCAGAATCCAGCGCAGCACCTCGGCCTTCAACCCGCACTCGGCAGCATAGAAGAGCAGCAACCTGCTGCTCGCCCCATCCCCCGCTTGCTCGGCGGCCTCTCCTTGTTTCGTGAGCCGTTCGCGGCTTCGCCGCAGCTCGCTTACCCCCACGCCGACCATCGCATCAGACTAGTGGCTGAGGGGCTCGGAGCTCTCCTCCCACAGACTCTCGGATGCGGCCATCGGGACTGGCGTCGTCAACCGCATGAAGCGAGCCCCCCAAGCGGTGACCGCTGGCGCTGGCTCAGGGCTGGGAACCGGCCAAGTTCGCCTCTCCATTCTTGCTCGACCAGACTGCAAACCTCATACCGATGCCCTGAGCTGGACACATGCTGGTCAATCGACGAACGAATCACATGGGGCCGTCCAGCCGCTGAAGAACTTGCTGAAGGTCACCGCTGTCGAGCAGGCCAACAATGACTTCGGCCATCGACATGACCCCGGGCTCTTTGACGATCAAGCCATCCGAGCACCAGAAGTACCGGCCATTCAACGCCTCGCCGGTGCTGGACCACAGGGCCATCAGCCGCTTGACCTCAGCGATGGTAAGGATTGTCGCACTCCAGCGGGAGCCATCCGGCAGCCGCACCTCTACATCGACGTTGCACACCTCGTGGAGCGCCTCCTCTCGGGTGAGGAGGAAGAGCATCTCCAGAGTTCCTGCACGGACGCGGTAGTAGGCCCCGTCCCACCCGGCGTTGGGTGCAGCACCGGCGCCCTGATCTGTCACTTCATCGGGTTCGTCCGGGTCGGCTGACATCGCTTGCCGGTGCGAGAGGGTGATTCGGCGGTGGACCGGGTCGATATCAAGGATCTTGACCAGCAAAGCGTCACCGACGTGGACGGCGGGCTGCGGGGTGTCCGGGTGCCAACCGGGGAGTTCGGAGTTGGGCACCAGCCCCTCGAAACCGTTCTCCATCTCTTCAATGCGCACGAATACGCCGAACGGTACGAGCTTGGTGACGCGGCCGACGATGGTCTGGCCGATCTGCCCGGTCAGCAGCGGCATCGGATCTTCGTGCAGGGCCTTGAGCGAGAGTGACACGCGTTCGCGGATCGGGTCGACGTCGAGGATTTCGGCGCTGATCTCCTGACCGACGGCAACGACGTCGGAGGGGTGGTTGATGGGACGCCAAGACAGCTCAGGGATATTGATCATCGCCTCGAAGCCGCCGATGTCCACGAAGGTGACGCCGAAGCTGGCGATCTGGGTCACGGAGCCGGTGATGATCTCGCCTCGGTGAAGGGTCTTGAGGAGGGCCCAGTTCCGGTCGCTCGGCGTCGGCTCGGTCCGCCAGCGGGCCCGTACCACTCCGTCGCTGTCAGGCATGACGGCGGTGAACAGAGGCAGACGTTCATCGGCATACATGGACAGGAGCGCCGCAGCGCTGGCACCGGAGATCCCCTTGGCCAGTTCCGGGAATTCGTCTTCGTCAGCGATGGCACTACGGAGCTGGCCGTCCTTGTCCTGCCAGACACATTCGACGAGCCCTTCGGTGGGGAGAGCGCCGAGGACCGCGTCTATGTCGGAGGACAGGTCCGGCCAGACGGCCAGACGTGCGCGGGGAGCGATACCGGCGCGAACCGTATCGATGGAGTCGCGCGTGAGGCGGTGCCACCGTGGGGCGCCTTCGATATATGTCTCTTCCAGGAGCCCGGCGCGGCATGCGGCGACTGCCCAGCGCAGACCGGCCCAGAATTCGTCGTCACCGGGTCGCTGGACATCGGCGTCATCGGTCTCCATCTCGTACGGAGAGGAGGCCTGACGCTCCGGGAACAGCCCTAGCGCGCGAGTTCGGGCGAGTGCCTCCTTGCAGGGCCGGGCACTGCTGATGTAGAGATACTGGTCCCATCCCACATGGACCGCGAACGTCCCTGCTGCCTCCAGCCGGCACCAGACGCCGTTGTCGCGCAACATGGCACGCACCAGTTCCAGCCCGGTTTCGAGCGATACCTCAGCTCCGTCGTGAAATCCGGTCAGGTCGGCAGGGAAGAGCCCGTCCAGCCCAAACCCGTCCACCGGAGGCTCGGCGCCGAAGTGCGCGAGGGACGGGACGTGGGGTTCACGTACGGCCAGGTTATCGACGCCGGTGTCCCCGGCGAAGGCCGCGACCGCCTGAAGATAAGACGCCTCGACCTTGCCGTGATCGCTGACATTGTCCTCACTGCCGGCGTAATGCCCGTGTTCGTCACGGTCAGCGGGGTCGTACTTGGTGACGCGGTAGACGTAGGGGAGCTGCACCGCCTCATCATCCAGCACGCCCGTGCCGCCCTGCGAGCAAATGTCATGGGAGGTGAGGCAGAGGCGTAGAGCACCCGGATCACCCGACTTGAGCGAGATCTCGGACAACCCCTGGTCGAACGTGCTCAACGCGGCCACCCCATGAAGCTGACCCCCTTCGGGAAGCGCGTTGTCGCTGCAGCCAAGAAGCTCCGCACGGAGGAACGGGACACGGCACTGAAGCTCTTCAGCGAGGAGGTCGCAGCAGCCGCCCGGAAGTCTGATGACCGGCACCGGAAGGGCCCGTTAGAGTCCGGCACGGAGAGGGGGCGTGATGGCGCTGAACAAGAGGGGGTCCCGGCGGATCACCGTTGACGGGACCGCGTACCGCTGGCGGATCCGCAGGAAGCCCTCCTACTCGCAAGATCTCTGCTGGACGCCGCTGACTTACGCGGTCGAGGTCGCCGCCGACCGACCGGGCAAGGTACTGGTCGTCACCACCGACCAGCCACACCCCGGCAATTGGCTGGGCGTCGAATTGGAGCCCGTTCGCCCGGCTGATGTCGTCGCGAGCATCCGGGAAGCCCGTCTGCAGGGGTGGGAGCCGACTCACGCAGGCCCTCCATACCTACTTGAGCGCGACCAGGACGGCGCCTTCCTCAGGGATCATTGGCCATGAAATGGTTTCGTTCCTACTGGGAAGAAGAGGATATCTGGTTCTACTTCGAAGTCGACTCGGAGGGATGGGTGACTCGACAGATCGATCTTCAAGGCCCTGAGATGACCCCGATCGCTGCTGCCTCCCTCGCCGAGTGGCAGCGGGCCTACGACGCAGGCCGCCTCGATCAGTACGACAGCAGGTTCGGGATCACAGCCGAGTTGCCCGTCTCGGAATGGGAAGGCCACGACCCCGAGCAGCTTACCTCCGAGGAGTTCGAGGAAGTCTGGGGTCCTGCACGTCAGCAGATCGCATCCCGGCCCAGCTGACCTCTCGGCCCCGCGGAGACTTCTTGGCATCATCGCGACATGACCCCGGCCCTTCCCCGCACTGTCCGAGTCGTCGACACAGCTCATCTCCTGGACCTGGCCCAGGAGGCCGCCATGCACAGCTTCAGCCAGCGGCTCCCGGTCGACTGGCTCCGAGAGCACCTCACCCCAGAGGCGACGCACTACCTGTTCCCGACGCTCGTGCAGCGGCTCACGCACCGTCCCGAGATGCCGCTGCAGTGGAGGTGCCAGCAACTGCTGACCGTCAACACCGGCGAACAGATCCGGGGTCTGCTCGACGTTCTTCCCGACACCTTCGACAAGATCCCGGAGACCCTGGACACGGCCTCCAAGAAGGACATCGTCAGCCGCATCGAGCGAGCAGTGACCGTGCGCGAGTGAATGGAACGGAAAGGTGTAGAAGCCGGTCCGTGACGCCCCTGGGCAGCGGTGAATCCTGTTGGACAATCTGAGGAAATGACACCGATCTGAGACAGCCGCCGGCCGACACGTCGTGAGACGCAAGGAGAAAGTCCAGGTCACAGCGTCGGCGTATGACACCGAAAGTGAGAACCTACAACCGGCCCGCTCCAGCGCGGGCCGACCCGGCAGGGCGCGCAGCGTAACGGTGGTGGGGGGGGGCCCGGCCCCCGGCCCGGCCCCCCCCCCCCCCCCCCCCCCGGCCCCCCCCCCCCCCCCCCCGCGGGGGGGGGGGGCCGCGGGGGGGGGCGCGCGGGGGGGGGGGGGGGGGCCCGCCCCGCCCCCCCCCCCCCCCCCACCACTCGTTCCCCGTGCGGGCCCTCGCCTTGCGCAGCTCCCCCCCCCCGCTTCAGACGGCGGCCCAGGAACCGGCACCCCTCCTTCAGTCGGCATCCCGGCCGCCCCCCCGCGACCCTGTACCCCCTGTAACTCCCCGCCCCCGAGATGGGGGGCTTCCCCGAGCTCGTGGCCTCCGCGGCCCCCTGTGGCGTACAGGTTCCATCGAATCCCCGGCCCCCTGTCGCCGCCCCCCGCGACGGAAATCGGCCAGATACTCCGCGCCCCCGTCACTCGAACAGCGGACCGTCGTTGGCGTTGTGGATCAGCGGATCTCATGCAGCACGTCTGATGCACATCTCATACGGATCATTCAGTACACCTCACAGGGATGGAGACACGGTGGGCCCGTCGTGCGTGACCGAGCGTTTCGAGCGCAGCGGAAGGGGGACCGGCACCGGCGGGCGCGCGGCTCCCGGGGCGCCCGCGGCCCCGGCCACCGGCCCGGCCGGTCGTGCGGGGCGCCCAGTGGCGGGCGGGGCGCCGGGGCACGCGGGCGCGTCGTCGAGGAAGGTGTGATGGGTATGGAGGCCCAGGCGACGAACGAGCGGGTGACCGGGCGCACCTGGACGGTGCGGCTGGACCCTGCCGGCCGCGGGCGGGCGGACGTCCGCGTCTCGTGCAGCCGGCCGGGCTGCGCCGCGCAGACGCTGCCCTCCGCGGCCGCCGGCCGTACGGCCGCGGTCGCGCACCTCAAGGCCCACCTACGGGCGGGACCGGCCCCCCGCGCCGAGGCGTACTGCGCCTGCCGGGCGGCGGAGTGCCACACCCACATCCGCCCCGCCGGACCCCGGGAGCGCCCCGCCCCCTGGCGGTGCGGCGGCGCGGTGGTCCTGGCCGTCGTGGCGGACCGGGAAGGGCGCTGGTGGCAGGTCATGGAGTGCTGCTCCCGCTGCGCCGCGGCCCACCCCACCGCGAAGGTCGTCGCCACCGCGCCGCCCCCCGCCCGGTCCGCCCCCGACAGCCAGGCTCCCGAAGGGCCGGGGCGAGCCGGCGGGGGCCCCGGCCGGCCCACCCCGGCGGCCGATCCCTTCCAGGTCGCCACCGGCCCCGCCCCGAACGGCCCGGCCGTCGTCCCGCACTTCTCGCACCGGGCCCCCGGGCCCGCGGCGGCCTCGCCCGAGGTGCCCGCCCCCCGGCCGGAAAGGGCCGCGAGATCGTCGAGGCCGGTACGCAGGCGGCCCTCGTGCGGGAGGATCGCGCAGCGCTTCGTCCCGCACGATCTCCGGCCCGTCTCCCTACGGGACGAACTCACCGAACTCGGCGAACTCTTCCGTGCCTACCAACAGCGTGAAGAGCCCGACCTCGCGCTCCTCGCCGAACTCCACGACCGCAAGGCGGAGGCCTTCCACGCCTGGGCCGAGATCACCTTCGACCCGGGGCTGCGCCTCGACGCGGAGCGTGCCGAGCAGGCCGCCGACGCCGCCCGGCTCCAGCACCTGCACCGCAGCGGACAGGCGCCGGACGGCGAAGGGCCCGCCGTGGCCAGGCTGTTGACCGCCCAGGCGCAGTGGGACCACGCACGGGCCGTCCTCGCGCACGTGGCCGACCACGGACCGCTGCCGGGGCCGGAGGCGCGCCTGCTGGTGGTGATGCTGACGCTGCGGACCGCGCAGTCCGGCGTCGGCAACCTCGTCGGGCAGGACGTCAAGGGGCTGCCCCTGCCGGATCCCGAGCAGGTGGTGGGACAGCTGGTGGAGTGCGGCTGGCTGGAACTCTCCGGGACCGTCGACGAGCTGATGGCCTCCCGGCCGGAGAACCCCACCCGGATCAGCGTGCCGTCGCTGACGCCCACCGAGGACGACCCCGGCCCGTTCACGTTCGGCCGGAAGATGCGCCCCCGGCTCAGCGGATGGGCCCAGCGCGTCGTGGGGGAGAAGAAGCTGCGCAAGGCCAGGACCGGAGCCGACGCACGGCTGCTCGCCCTCGCCCTGGCCACCCGGGTCTCCGTCGACGCACGGCTGGGGCCCGAGGGGGAGGGCATCGACCTGGATTCCCTCGTCTCCTGGTGCGTAGTCGGCCTCGACGCCCTGCCCGACCTCGTGGACCAGCTGACGGCGGCGGGCTGGCTGGAGGAGGTGGAGATCGCCGACGGCTTCCTCACCGGCCGTCTGTCCGAGCGCGTCCTCCCCTTCAGCTGCCCGCTGCTCTGAGGAACGGAAGGCGCGACCGTAAACCCGCACCACCGACCTTCTCGACAGTCCGGCTCATCGGCCTCGGAGCTTCGGCTTCGGTTACTGCGGTGGCCTCGGGGTTCGGGTTTGCGGATGTCTCCGGTACCTGTGGTCGAGAGTCCTCTGCAACCGGTCGTACGCCGACTCGCCTCCGCGGAAGCGGAGAGCACACGATGTGCGTGATCAGCGCACCCCATTCCTTCGGGTCACCTCCGCTCGCGCGGAGAACACGTGGAGCACGGCCTCGCACACGCCGCCCCCGCCGGCTCGCGCTCGCTCGTGCGGGGCTGACTCCACTGCGGAGAGGAGTGTGGATCCGTTACTCACGGGTCGGACCGTCTCGCACGGAGAAGGTTGCTGGGCGCGAGGGAAGACGTAGCTGTAGTGGGGGCGCGCCGACCGCCAGAGGGACATCTCCGTTACGCAAGAGGTGACGGACCTCTGGGATCCGTCACCGTTGGCTCAGAAGAGCCGGCTGACGAGTTCGTTGATCAGGACACGGAGTACCGTGCTGGCCGCCACGCGTGATACCTCAAGAAGGAACTCGCGTCGCAGAACGAACTTCCGCAGGAATCGAGACATTGTTTCTCCAGGGCGAGACACAGCCGAGGGTTTACGCCCATCCCTCGAGAGGGTCGTGCGTTCATCTCGATCTGCCGTCGACTGGAGAGCCAATGGGATTCCGCGCACCTCCCAGAGAGGCGTGCAGCAGTAAGTACTCTACGGGACCACGAACTTGTTGTAGCTGGGATTGACCAAATTCTCCTGCGTCGGTCTTCATCGGGAGGCAGCATGGTGGCGGAGTGTTGTGAGCCGGCGCCTTCTGCTGCGTCCTTCGGGAGCGCACCTCCACCGAACCCGCGAAAAAGGAGAACCATGCCTCTGGACTGTCGCCTCTGGGGCAAGGCCGCGGGGCTGGGTAAGGACGTCCGCGGTGTCTCCCACACGCATCCTTTGATCTGCCACCTGCTGGACACAGCGGCCGTCGCTGAGGTCGTCTGGGACGAACTGCTGACCGTGCACCAACGGAGCATGGTGGCGGAGGCGCTGCAGGTTCCGGAGGAGCAGGCGCGGACGCTCGCGGCGTTCTGGGCGGGGCTGCATGACATCGGGAAGATCCGTGTTCCGTTCCAGCTGCACCGGGGCGGGCCGAAGTCGGCGGACGGGAAGCTGCTGACCCGGAAGCTGACAAGTGAACCGGGGTACGCCTTCGGTCCCGGTGCCGAGCAGGACCGGCAGTCGCACGAAGCGGCGGCGCACTGGTGGCTGGTGGGGATCTTCAAGGAGATCGGCTATCCGTCGTCGAAGCGGCGTCCGCAGTCCCAGCTCAGTCACGCGGTGGCCCAGATGCTCGGTGGCCACGGCGGCCGCTTCCACCCGGTGGTCTACGACAAGGACACGCGGTGCCTCGCGGCGCGTCACCCCGGCATGGGTGTAGGGAGTTGGGAGGAGCAGCGGCGGATCCACTTCGACGAGGTGCGCCGAGTGGTCGGGGCGACGTCGGTCCCGCAAGGCCGGATGACGTCAGGAGCGGCCGTCGTCCTGACGGGGCTGGTGGTCCTGTCGGACTGGCTGGCCAGTATCGAAGGAGAGATCCAGGCCCGGCTCACGAAAGAGGGATGGACTGGAACCCCCGACGACCTGGACTCCTACTGGCAGATCGCCCGGTCGGCCGCTCCCCGCCTGCTGCAGCAGGCGGACCTGCTCGGGACGGGGTTCGTCCGGCCTCCGGTGCCTGGTCCGCGCGCGGGGAAGGACGGCTTGGGGGCGAGCATGGCTCGCCAGGTGCCCGAGCTAGTGGCCGCGCACGGGCCGGGCCTGGTGGTCGTAACGGCTCCGCCATCGGAGGAGCGTACGGAAGCGGCCCTTCGTGCAGCGGCCGTCCTCGGGCATGCGGCGAACGCGCGGGGCCTCTTCTACGCACTGCCGACCGGCTCAGCGGCTGACAGCCATATGGCGCAGGTGCACGCGTTCGCCGAGCAGGCGCTGACCGGCCCCTGGCAGTCGCTGCTGCTCCACAGCTCGTCCCGGCTGAAGCCGGCGGAATCCGCGGAGCAGTGGGCGCGCGCTCATGCGACCGACGGCGTCAGCGCGGAACCCGGTGAGGAGTGGGTTCCGACAGCGAACAGTTGGCTCAACTCCCATCACCGCGCGCTACTGGCTGCGCTCGGCACGGGGACGGTGGACGAGCTTCTGCAGGCCGTCATGCCGGTGAAGTTCAACGTCATGAGGCTCTTTGCCTTCTCCGGCAAGGTCGTCGTGGTCGATGAAGCTCATGCCCGCGGCGCCTGGGGGCAGAAGTTGATGCTCCGTTTCCTGGAGTGGGCCGCAGCATTGCGCATCCCGGTCGTCCTGGCCGCGACGGCAGCGGACACATCGGTGGACGCGATGCTTGCGGCCTACCGCCGCGGTGCGGGAGGAGGCCGAGAACCGGTGACGCAGCCTCGTCGGTCGCCAGGGTGGTCGTTCGTGGATGCTCGATCCGGAGGCGGGCACCTCCCTCAGCAGCCTGCTGATGCCACCCGTGCCGGCACGCTCGACATCACCGTCGTCGACGGCACGCCGTATGGCGAGATCCGGGCGGCTCTCGCACCGATCGTCGCAGCCGGCAACGGAAGAGTCGCTGTCTACCGTTCGACGCCCGCGGAAGCCATCCGTACGTTCCATCAGCTCACAGAGGACTTCCCCGGTCTGGAGGTGACCCTGATCCATGAACAGATGCGCAACAAGGACAGATGGCAGCGCCTTGCCGCCTGCCGGAGCGCCTTCGCCCCAGCAGGTGAAGACCCCAGCCCCTCCGTGCTGGTGACGACACCGATGCTGGAGCATGTCCGGGGCCTGCATTTCGACCTCGTCCTATCTGGACCGGCACCGCTCGCGGCCCTGTTGGCCCGTGCGTTGCAGGGGGCGGGTGACCGGTCGAGGCTGGTGGTGATCCGGGCGGACGACGTGTCGGAACTGGACGACGCCGCGCTGGTGCGGCGTACTGACCTGCTCCTGGGAACCGGCAGGACGGTTGCTCTGCCCGAAGAGCTGCCTCTCCTGCTGGATGAGGTGTATGCCGAAGACTTCGCCGACAGGCTGGAGCGGCCGGCGGCGCGCGGGCTTCAGCAGCTCGACAACCAGCGCGTGGTCCGTGAACGGCGGGCCGACGGTACTGCGCGGTGGCTGGCGGCGCCCGGACCGTGGGAGCTCGATGGCGACCTCAGCCTGCTGAGCCGCGACCACACCGGCGTGGAGCCCGAGCTGCTCACCTCCGTGCTCGGGGAGGACATGGTGCATGTGGTCTGTCTGTACGAGCACGACCGGCCGGGGAACAGGGTGTATCTCCTGGAGGACGGCCTCCCGGAGCGGAAGCTTGAGCGCGGTGACAAGCGGAAACCGAATCCGGGCCAGCTCGTCCCGTATCTGGTACCGGTACCGAAGCGATTCGTCGAGGCCGTGGATGGTGATGCCGACGGCGCTTGGCGCGCCATGCCCGCCCTCAAGAATGTCCTCCGACTGAACCTGAGACCGGAAGGCGACACGTGGGTGTACACCAGTTTGAAGCACCGTTTCTGCATAAGCGAACACGGTCTTATGATTGAGGAGTTGCCATAAACGACTGCCCCCCTCCGCGCGTCCGTCTACCATTCAGTGGACGTCCGACCATGGGGGGAGGGACGTGGCCGCGCCTGCGTCCGATGTGATCGATCAGCCATGGATTCCTGTCGCATGGTTGGAGGGGAAGCCAGGCCCATCGCATGTGGGCCTCAGGGATCTGTTCCTGCATGCCCGGGAGATCCGCACGCTGCTGATTCCGGAAGCCCCGGCTCACTCGGCGCTGCTGCGCTTGCTGTACGCGCTCACTGCCCGGATCACCGCTCTGGACGAGGCGGGTCCCGGCAGCTGGGGCGATCGACGGGAGGAAATCCTCGAACAGGGATTTCCTGAAGAGGGCGTCGAGCTCCCCGGTGGCCGCAAGGCCGGCATCGCGGGCTACTTCGACCAGTGGGCCCATCGTTTCGACCTGTTCGACCGCGACCGACCCTGGCTCCAGGATCCTCGCCTTCCCGAGCAGTGCGACAGGAACCAGACCGCCGGCGTCCACAAGCTGGTCATGAGCCGGGCGGCGGGCAACAACCACTCCTGGTTCGGGCACTGGAGTCATGACGAGCTTGTACTCCCTGACCTTTCGCAGGCGGCGCTTTCGCTGCTGACCTGGCACTACTGGGGTTCGCCCGGCGCCCTCTCCAGGCGTGCGGTCGGCCACGTGAGTCACCATTACGCGAAGGCGTCACCCCTGCGGGCCGCACTGTCGTATCACCCGGAGTGCGACAACCTCTTCCTGACGCTGTTGGCGGGGCTGACCCCGCCGGACGGCGACGTCAGCCGGCAGACCGACCTGTGCCCGTGGGAGCGCGAGGACCTCCCGGACCCGCTCAAGCCCATGCCCGAGCCGCAAGGGCCCTGCTCACGGCTCACCGCCTGTTCACAGCACGCGCTGTACCTCGTCCCGGCCGAGGACGGCGAGCACACCAGAGACGCGTACATCACCTGGGCCTACGACGCCGAACGGATCCGGCCGGAAGACGACTACCTGATCTGGGACATCGGCAAGGAAGGAGAGACCTACCCCCGGCTCGCACGCTCCTCCCGTTCCCTCTGGAGGGACGTCGACGCCCTTCTGCTCAAACAGCTGGACGACGCGAGCCCCGTCCAGCCCAAGGTCATGAGCCACGCCTTCGACGTCAGCGAGTACCTGCGCGTGCGGGCGCTCGGCTTCGAACAGGACGCCGGCAAGTCGGCCAACCACCAATACGTCGATTCCACCACGCCGGTACTCCTCACCCGAGTCGAGGAAGACGTGATGAGCAGCGACCTGCCCGTACGGCAGCTCCGGGAACTCGGTGAGCTCTTCGGATACCGGCTGGAGAAGGCTACGAAGGAAGCCTGGCTGAAGTACACGGATGACAAGAAGAACGACCCCGGGGCCTGGCTGGACGCGGTCGCCGCACGGTACTGGCCGTCGGCCGAGGACGAGTTCTGGTCCAGGTTCCGTCAGTTGAACCGCGCCGAGGGCGGCGTGGACTCCGGCTTCGACTTCGAGGCCGCTTGCCGGGCCTTCGGGCGGCACGCCCTCGACGCGTACGAGACGGTGACCGATTCCGTGACACGTACCCCACGGGGCGCGAAGGCCGTCACCAAGGCGAAGGCGATCATCCTCGCCGCCCTGAAAGACCCGTACAAGGCGATGAAGCAACCGAAGACGAAATGAACGCCCGAGAAGTCGTGACCGCCGCCCACCGATCCGAGGACAGGCAGTGACCTCCCCAGCCCCTGAAGCGAGCAAGCGCCCGAGGACTCGTGCCTCGTACATCGCTTTCACCCTGGACATCGAACGTCTGTGCCGCAGGGACTCCGGAGCCCGTGCGGCCCTGCGCGCGGGGCTCCGCCGCGATCTGGACCACCCGCGCGCCCGCCCCATGCACCGGCTGCTGACGACGCGCCTGCCGGAAGAGTGCGATGACAGAACAGCGCAGGCCCATTACACGATCGCCTCGCTGATCGCAGCACAGCCCCGACACGCCTTCGCGCCCGGTCAGGAAGACGACGAAGACACCGAGGCCGAACAAGGCGGGCAGGTTCTTGAGGAGAACGGCGGACCGGACGGGGGGACCGCGGCGTCGGGCTCCACCCGGTCGGACACCACCCCGTCGGATCCCCCTCCGTACAGCCCGTACGGTTCCTCGTTCGGCGCCACTTTGGGGCAAGCCGTCATGGCCAAGGGCGCCTCCATGCGGATGAGCGCCGCGGAGAACCGCATCAACCTCCTGACACGGCAGAGCCTCCGCGGCATCCATCTGCACCTCCCCGCCGCGGTGAACCAGGTGCGCGCCACCGATTCCCCCATCGATTGGGGACAGTTGCTGACAGACCTCGTCGACTGGCCCTACCAGTCCGGGCGTATCGGTCGTCGCTGGCTGCAGGACTTCTACCGGATCACCGCCCGTGCCGACCAGGACTGACCTGCTCACCCAAGGAGCTCCTCGATGACCCGCACGCCGCGCTTCCTCGATATCCACGTCGTCCAGCCCATTCCTTACGCGAACCTGAACCGGGACGACACCAACTCGGTGAAGACCATGCTCTACGGCGACGCCTTGCGCACCCGCATCTCCAGCCAGTCCTGGAAGCGGGCCATCCGCGAGCACTTCCAGGACGCGCTCGGTGACAACGCGCTGCGCACACGCCGCATCGGCGAGCGGGTCGCCGAAGCACTCCGCGACCGCGGGTGGGACGAGAAGCTCGCCGATCGTGCCGGCGCGCATGTCGCGGCGGGCAGCAGCATCAAGTGGGAGGTGGCCAAGGGGAAGGACAAGCAGCCCATCACGAACAAGGTCCTGACCAACGCGCTCATCTACCTCCCCGAGGACGCCGTCCAGGAGCTGGCGGACATCGCCGAAGCCCACAAGGACGCGCTCACGACCGACTTCACCGGCAAGGGAAAGACGAAGCCCGAGAGCGTCCTGAAAGGGAAGATCGACAAAATCCTCATCAAGAGGAACGGCGTCATCAACCTCTTCGGCCGCATGCTGGCCGAAGTCGACCAGGCCGGTGTCGACGGCGCCGTCCAGGTCGCGCACGCCTTCACCACGCACACCACCGAGGTCGAACTCGACTACTTCGCAGCCGTTGACGATGTCACCGCGACGAAGGGCGATGAAACCGGCAGCGGCCACATGGGCACGGCCGAGTTCAGCACCGGCACCCTGTACCGGTTCGCCACAGTCGACCTGAAGGAGCTGGCCAAGAACCTGAGCGACGACAACGACATCGCCGTCGAAGCCGCGCGCGAACTCGCCGGCCAGTTCCTGCTCTCCTTCATCGAGTCGCTTCCCCAGGCCAAGAAGAACTCCACCGCCCCGCACTCGCTCCCGCACCTGGTCCATGTGGCGGTCCGCTCCGACCGGCCCCTGTCCTTCGCCGCGGCCTTCGAGGAGCCCGTACGGTCCGCTCAGCACGGCGGCTACGTCGTGCGTTCGGTGGAGGGCATCGACGCCTACTCCAAGGCTGCGAACACCCTCCTCGGCCCCGACCGCGTCCTGCACGCGGCGCACGCCTCCCTCCACTTCGACAAGCTGGAGCATCTCGGCGAGCGTCATGCGTCCTTCGACGCTCTCGTCACCGCCGCCGTCCGCGTGGCGCTCGCCGAGGCCCCCCAGTGACCGGGAAACCTGCTCACGGGGTGCTGCTGCGCCTGGCGGGCCCCCTGCAATCCTGGGGCACGCACAGCAAGTACCTGTGGCGTGACACCGCCAGGTTCCCCACGCGGTCCGGCGTCGTGGGCATGCTGGCCGCAGCGCTCGGGCGGGAGCGCGAAGCGTCCTTGGACGACCTCACGTCGCTGTCGATGACGGTACGCGTCGACCGCCCCGGTGTGGTCCTGTCCGACTTCCACACGGTGGGCGGTGGGCTGCCCGCCGATAAAACGGTGATCACCGTGGACGGGAAACGTAGGGGCGAAGGTAGGGGCACTCTGGTGTCCAAGCGTCAGTATCTGGCCGACGCCGCTTTCACCCTCGCGCTCACCGCCGACGACACAGATCTGCTCCACATGTGCGCCGCCGCCCTGCGCGACCCGCACTGGCCGCTCTTTCTGGGCCGCCGGTCCTGTCCGCCGGAAGGCCCGGTCCTGCTGGGTACCGTAGAAGATCCGCTGCGCCACCTGGTGCAGCTGCCGCTGGCGGCCAAGAAGCCGCGCCGCGGCCGGCAGCCGACCGACTTCTACAGTGACAGACCGCTCGGGGTCCTCCCCGTGGACTCCGACGCACCGGACAGGGGCGATGGCGATCACCACAGCGGCGAAGTCACGGACGAGCCGCTGTCGTTCACCCCGCTGGAGCGCCGGTATCGGCCCCGACCCCTGTACCGGCGTGCCGTGCACCTGCCGGACGCACCGTACGAAGGCTTCGGCACCGGCTACCTGGAAAAGCTCCGCACCTACATCGACACCCACTTCGCCAAGCCGGAGAGGAGCTCCCGGTGACCTTGTGGCTGAGCCGCATCGTGCCTTCGCCCAGTTCTCACGCAGCCCGCAGGGACCTCGGTGGCAGCGACCAGGGCATCCGGTTGCACCAGCGCATGCTGCAGATGTTTCCCGACGGAGTCGAAGGCCCGGCGCGGGCCGCGTTCGGAGTCTTGTTCCGTGCCGAGGATGGCCCACGTGGACCGCGCATTCTCCTGCAGAGCCACATAAAACCCGACTCTTCACGCCTGCCGAACTCCTATGGCCGTGTCGAAACGCGTTCCCTCGACGCCCTGTTGTCGACCCTGCACAAGGGAATGGTCGTCAACTACCGCTGTGTGGCCAACCCCGTGCGCAAGCCGGGTACCACCTCTCGGGAAGCCTATGGGCTCCCGCCGGTCGTGGCCCTGAGCGGCAACGCCGCTGTTGAATGGTGGGAACGCCAGTCCCGTGCGGGCGGGTTGGAGCCGTTGCACATCGACGCCCACCCGCTCGCCATGGTGCGCGGCAACAAGAGTTCCAAAAAAACCGACCCAAAGCGGCAAATCCAGCATGCCCGCACACAATTCGATGGAACGGCCCGCGTCGTCGACGCCGGCCTGCTGCGCGAGAAGCTCGCTACGGGCATCGGGCGGGGCAAGGCGTACGGATGCGGGCTGCTCAGTATTGCTCCTGCTGGGTGAGTTCATCCGCGAGCGTCGATCGGCGTCGTGCCGCGCTCCTGGAGCAACGGCGACGTTCCGGCGCGGCAGGATCTCCGCCTCTTCTCCAGGGGCCCTACGCGGGAGGGGGTGGACCGTCGTGAAGGGCGCTCTCCGCGCGAGCGGAGGTGAGCCGCAGACGAGGACGATGCCTGTGACGACACCGCCGTGCTCTCCGCGTGAGCGGAGGGGGGCGTTTCGGTTGCCGTCCTCGCCCGGCCGCCCGGGGCCCTCCGCCGTAGACGAGCCTCCCGCCCTGACGCCTTTGGGGGAGACGGAGCGCCAACCTCTCTCCGTACTGGTCTACTTGACCGTGATCGACCCCACGAACGCGTCCAGCTCCTCCGCGTCGACCGCGTCCTTCACCGCGTTCAGGCGCACCACGAACGGCACGCCCTTCGTGTCCACGCCCGCGACCAGGACCCCGGTCATCGGCGTTCCCCTGTTCGGGGTGTCCTCCTCGCCGTCCGCCGTGAAGTCGTAGTCGATCCGGCGGGCTTCGCGGGCCTCGTGCGCGTCCTCCGGGCCGGCGAGGCGTACGTCCTCCGTCGCCTTGCGCGTGGAGTTCAGGCCGATGCCCGCCCCCGCCGCCGCGGCCGCCCCCGCCGCGTCGTGCACCCCCGTCGCGAAGTCCAGCTGGACCGAGACCATGCCGGTGCGAATGCCGTCCTCCTCCCGGAGCGCCACGGCCGCGTTGCTCTCCGCCCGTTCGGTCGCGGGCTGTTCCGCGTACCCCTCGCTCTTCGGGTAGCCCACGGTCAGGCTCCTCGTCTCCAATGTGCCCCAGCCGTCCGGTACATCGGCCGGCCCGTCGCCGTCACCGCACCCGGACAGCAGCAGGGCCGCTCCGAGGACGGCCGCCGCACCGGCCGCCGAGCGCCTTCGGGTCCGCACCGACGCCCCCGTACCCCGCGCGTCCCGTGCCCTCCACGTCCTGGCCAACACCGTTCGGGTCACCGTCCCTCCGTCTCTTCGTCTCTCCGTCGCATCGTCAGTTCGCGCAGTAGCTGTACGGAAGGTAGGCGCGCGCATCGCCCCGCGGGGCGCCGAGGAACCGCGCGTCCGCCAGCGTCTCCTTCTTCTCCTCCGTGGAGAGGGAGAGCCCGAGGCTCATGCCGAGCGAGATCTCGAAGCCGAACTCCTGGGCGTCGCTCTCCCCGGTGTACCGCAGGGTGCTCGACAGGCCGTCCTCGAACATCAGCTGCTGGAACGGGTCGGCGCCGTCCGGGCGGTTCTCCATACCGTGGTCGCCGAAGAGGTAGGCGAAGGGGGCGGTGTTGTCGCCGGAGCCGTCCAGCCACTGTTCGGCGACGGCCCGCTTCGCCTCGGTTCCCGCGTCCGTGTCCTTGCCGAAGACGATCGAGTTCGTCACCACGTCGATGCCGGTCTCGCCCGAGGAGTCGGACACGCCGCCCTTGCCGCCGCGCTTGTCCTTGCCGCTCTCGCCGTTGTCCCCGCCGACCTCGACCTTCCCGGACGTCGAACCGCTCTCCACCGTCTGCGTCATGTCGATGCGGACGATCTTCCCGGTCTTCTGATCGCGGGTCACGGTGATGGCCCCGGTGCGGTTCTGCTTGGCGCCCACGGTCCCCTTGAGCGGGCCCGTGTTCCCGCTCGCCCTGCCCTCCAGTTCGAGCTTGGCGGTGTACGTGGCCGACTCGTTGCCGTTCACGTCGTCCCGGGCGATCGTCACCTCGGGCGAGAATTTCGCCTTGCCGCCCAGCTTGGCGCCGAGTTCGTCCTCGTCGCCGCCCTTGACCGAGAGTCCGCCGTCCGCGTACGCGTTGAGGCCGACCGTCGAGTAGGAGATCTTCTTGTCACCGATCTTCTTCTCGACGGCCTCCTTCTTCTCCGCCCACTTCATCGCGGAGTACCAGCCGCCGCCGTAGCCGCCGCTGTGCCTGGTGGAGGTCTCCCACAGCTTCATCTCCTCGATGTCGTCCCGCATCCGCTGGGCCTCCTCCTCGCTCGCGAAGATCCAGGTGTCACCGTTGGTGATCTTGATGCCGCCGCCGATGTCGACGTCCGCCTTGCCCAGGCTCCCGAGCTTCACGCCCGGCGTACTGGCGGTGGCCCCGGCGGAGGCGGCGTCGGTGAACGTCATGGAGACGACCTTGTCCTTCCCGTCGACCGTGCCGTCGCCGTTCACGTCGGTGTTGGCCTGGGAGACCTTCTGCTGGAAGCCGTACTCCTCGCCCCACTCGAACCAGCCGACCTTGACCTTGCCCCCGGCCGTGTCCGAGATGCTGGAGACCTGGCACATCTTCGGCTCGTACTCCGCGTCGGTCTTCGGCTTCGCCTCGGGGCCGGCCCCACCGGAGGAGCAGGAGCCGCCGCCCCCGGCCAGCGAGCCGATCGCGCACCGCAGCCGCTCCCCGATCTTCCCGCCGACCCCGGCCATCGCCATCGCGCCGATCAGCAGGGCGGTGAGGACGACGACGCCCAGGTACTCGGTCGCCGTCGCGCCGCCGTCCCGCCAGTCGTACGCGTACCGGGGCGGCTCGGGGGGCCGGGCGGCGCGCTCCTCCAGCAGCCGGTCGACAGCCATCCCCGACGCCGCACCGGCCGCCAGCGAGACCGTCGGCATGAGGACGCCCTCGATGCCGACGACGTCCCCGGCGACGGCGAAGCCGTACAGCAGCCCGGCCACGGGTACGGCCAGGACCGCGAGCGGGTACAGGGTGCGCGAGGACGCGCGGTGCTCCTCGGGGAGGACGCGGGCGGCGGCCAGGACCGTCAGGAGCGTCACGACGAGGGCGGGCAGATGGATCAGACCCAGCCGCCAGCCGAAGGTCTCCCACCGCGCCTCGGTGCCGAGCAGTTCGACCAGGACCCGGTTCACGGCGAGCCCGAGGGCGAGGTAGACGAGGCCGCCGGTCGCCCAGCTCCGGGTCAACGCGAAGAAGCGGCCGCCCCGGTGGCCGCGGTGCGGGGCGCCGGCGCCGGCGATGCCGTCGCGCCCCTGCGGTATGCGGCCCGCGCCCCGGTCTCCCCAGCCCCCGCCACCGTTCACGGCACACCTCTCCTCGACCCCGCACGTGTTGCCCGACGGCTGGGAGCGTACGGACGGAGGACCGCCCCGGCCCGGGCCTCCGGCCCCAAAGGAGGGCCCAACTACGGTGAGACCGGGCCGGGTGTTCCACCGGCGCCGTCCGTGGGTCCGTGGGCCCACGCCGCCCCGGCCGCCGCTCAGTACGCTCGGAGGTGCCGGGGGCAGCCGACCGCGCCGCCGCGATGCCGAGCGATGGGGTGGGGTGGGCGTCGATGGGTGCCGGATTCTTCTACTCGTACCACCTGGGCTGGTCCCGGCCGGACGCCCGGACGCTCCTGGGCGACCTGGAGGCCGAAGGGCTGCGCCCGGCGCATCCGGTGACCGGCCGTACGGTGCTCGTCAGCCTCGACTCCGCTTCCCTGGGGGCCCGTTCGCCCGTCACCCGTGAGCAGCTGCTGTCCCTCGCCGGGCTCCAACGGCTGCACGAGGTCGGATTCCGGCTGTGGGCCGACGCGGGCCCCGACCTCCTGGTGCGCATCCGGCGGGCCCGGGGCGGCGTCGTCGCCGTCGAGTTCTCCGTGGGGGAGCTGCCCGGCCCGGAACGGGAACACGCGGTGAGCGCCATCCGGCGGACCGTCGGCCGGGCCTCCGTCCTCTGTATCGGCTTCGTCGTGGACCGGACCGGCGCGACGGCCGCCACCGACTGGGACGGCGTCGTCATCGAGGGCGCCGCACCCCTCGACGCCTGGCCCGACACCGTCGCCGTACGGGACGACACCGCCGCCCGCCACCCGCAGCTCGCGGTCACGGACGCGGTGGACATGGCCCCGTGGAAGGTGTTCGGGAACGAGGTGCTGGGGGTCTGAGCCGGGGCCGGACGGGGCCCGAGCCGGGAAGCCGGACGGGGGCCGGGGCCCGGTCGCCGGGACGCCGTGGCGGGGCGGGCCCGCCCCGACGTCATAATCGGCCATATGTCCGATCACCAGCTCCGCCCCCGGGCCCCGGCGCCCCCCGCCCCGGCCGCCGGCCCCCGCGCCCCCGGCCCCCGGGCCGCCGCCGCGTTCCGGTCCGCCGCGCCCGCGCTCGCGGTCTACGCCGCCGTGCGGGCCCTGGGGCTCCTGGTCTTCTGGGTGGCCGCGTCGGCCGCCGGGAAGGACCCGCTGGGGCCGCTCAGCGGACGCTGGGACTCCGTCTGGTACCAGCGCATCGCCGAGAACGGCTACGGCTACACCGTCACCCTCCCGAACGGCTCCGTCCACCCCGATCTGGCGTTCTTCCCCCTCCTCCCCGCCCTGGAACGCGCCGTCTCCGCCGTGACCCCGCTCACCCTCGGCGGCGCGGGCCTCCTGGTCGCCTGGACGGCCGGGCTGCTCGCCGCGTGGGGCATCTACGCCGTGGGGGCACGGCTGCGCGGACGGCGTACGGGGGTGGTGCTGGCCGCGCTCTGGGGCGTCTACCCGACGGCGTTCGTCCAGTCGATGGCGTACACCGAGACCCTGTTCACCGCGCTCGCCGCCTGGGCGCTGTACGCCGTCCTCACCGGGCGCTGGATCGTGGCGGGCGGGCTCTGCGTCCTGGCCGGGCTGACCCGCCCCACGGCCGCCGCGCTCATCGCCGCACTGGTGATCACCGCCGCCGCCACCCTCGTACGGGAGTACCGGGAGGGGCGCGCGAGCCGCGAAGGCCGCGCGGGGCCGGAAGGCGGGGAGAGGCGTCCCGCCGGACCGGTGCCGCGCCGCCGCGCCCGGATGCCGGCGGGCGTGGCGCTCGCACCGCTGGGATGGCTGGCGTACGTGGTGTTCGTGGCGGTCCGGGAGGGCGGCCCGTTCGCGTACTTCGAGGTCCAGGCGCAGTGGGGCAACGACATCGACGGCGGCGTCGCCCTCGCCTCCTTCATCGCCGGCCTCCCCTGGCCCGCCGCCCTCGGCCTGTGCGCGGCGCTCGGGCTGCTCGGGTGGCTGGTCGTCCTGTGCGTACGGCAGCGGCAGCCGCTCCCGGTCCTCGTCTACGCGGTCGCGATCGTCGTCATCTCGCTGATCGGCGCCGGGTACTTCGGCTCCCGGCCGCGCCTGATGATGCCCGCCTTCCCCTTGCTGCTGCCGCCCGCCGCGGCCCTCGCCCGGCTCCGGACGACGGGAGGCACGGCCGCCGTGCTCACCGTGCTGGCCTGCGCGTCGGCGGCCTACGGAGCCTGGACCCTCCTGGGCGCGGGCCCGCCGTAGAGAACCTGTGCCGGGCGCCCGGTGCCTGGGCGCTCACGCGGGTCCGGCGGTCCCCGGCGCGGGGGCCTCCGCCCTCAGCTCCACCTGCACGCCCGGGCGCACCCCCCACCGCTCCATCGCCCCGGCCTCCGCCTCCACCACGTGCCGGGCCCGCAACCGGGGCAGTCCGAGGCGGCCGGGCCGCATCGTGGTGACCGCCAGGACCCGGAACGTGCGGTCCAGGTACGCCACGTCGATGGCGAACCGCATGCCGAAGGTGTGCACGCTCCCGCAGGGGGTGAGCATCAACGCCCCCTCGATCCCGTCCCGGCCGAGCAACCCCCGGGTCCGGGCCCGGTACGAGGCCGCGATGCGCAGCGGCACCTCCCGGGCCCCGGAGTCCGTGCCGACCGTGAGCGTCCCCTCGCTATCGCGCCATGTCCTCATGGGCACCGACCGTAGCCCCCGGGGAAGGCGTACGGACCCCGAACGGCGACGCTTGGGCCCTGGCCGCCCGCTCTGGGCCCCCGGGCCCAAGACCCCTGTTCCCGAAGACCGTTAGGGTCGTTCCGTGGACGCCGTGCTGCTCGTCGTCGCCGCGGTCTGGGGTGCCGTCACCGGACTGCTGATCCCGCGCGCCGCCTACCGGTTCGCGGTCGAGCCCGAGGAGCCGTGGCGTACGGCGTGCCCGGCGGGCCACCCGCTCACCGGCCCGGTACGGGGCTGGCTGGGCCCGGTCCGCTGCGCCCCCTGTGCCGCCTCGGGGCCGCCCGCCGCCCCGGGAGCGGCCACGGCCCGGGCGGCATCCGGAGCGCCGACAGCGGCCGCGACCCCGGACCGCGACACCGCCGAAGCCCCCGCTGCTGAAGCCCCGGCCTCCGAAGTCTCCGCTGCTGAAGCCCCGACCGCTGAAGCCCCGGCCTCCGTCCCTCCTGGCGGCCCCGCTCCTGGCGGCCCCGCTTCCCGACCCCGCGCCCCTGGCCCGCCCGTCTACGCGCCCCGCATCCTCGCCCCCGTGGCCACCGTGGCGGTCTGCGTCGTGCTCGCCGCCGCCACCGGCGCCAGGCCCGAGCTGGTCGGGTGGCTGGCGCTGACGCCCGTCGCGGTGCTCCTCGCCGTGGTCGACCGGCGGGTCCACCGGCTGCCCGACCCGCTGACCCTGCCCCTGGCGGGTGCGGCCGTCCTGCTGCTCGGCGGCGCCGCCCTGCTTCCCGGGCACGCCGGGTCCTGGACGTCGGGCCTGCTGGGCGGCCTGGCCCTCGGCGGCTTCTACCTCCTGCTCTTCCTGATCAACCCGGATGGCATGGGGTTCGGGGACGTCAAACTCGCCCTCGCCCTGGGCGTGGTCCTCGGCTGGTACGGCTGGGCCGTGCTGTTCGTCGGCGGGTTCACCGGGTTCCTGTTCGGGGCGGTGTACGGACTCGGCCTGGTGCTCCTGCGCCGGGCGGGGCGCAGGACGGGCATCCCCTTCGGCCCGTTCATGATGGCCGGGGCGTTGACCGGCCTGCTGCTGGGGGCTCTGGCCGGGTGAGAGCCGTACGGGAGGGGCCCGGCCCCAGGCCCGCCCCGGCCTCGTCCACCCGTGCCCGCAGAGCGCCCCCCGGCCCCGCCCACGCCCGCCGCGCATCCGCCACCGGGGCCGGGTCGCGCGCCGACCCCCTCGTCCGCACCCCGCCCCGAATCCGTTCGCGCCCGCCGGGTCCGCCTGACACGATTCCCCCATGTCCGAACGAGCCGCCCCCGGCCCCGCCCCCGCCTCCGAGGAGCCCCTCTCCTTCGCCTCCGCCGCCTCCCGTGACCGGTTCGAGGCCCTGGTCGCCGAGGCCGACTCCGTGTCCGTGGACGGATGGGACTTCTCCTGGCTCGACGGCCGGGCCACCGAGCAGCGCCCCTCGTGGGGGTACGCCCGCGCGATGGCCGACCGCCTCGGCCGGGCCCGCGCCGCGCTCGACCTCCAGACCGGGGGCGGCGAGGTGCTGGCCTCCGCGCCGAAGCTTCCCCCGGTCACCGTGGCGACCGAGGCGTGGCCGCCCAACGTGGCCCGTGCCACCGCCCTGCTGCACCCGCTCGGCGCGGTCGTCGTCGCCGACGAGGACGAGCCGCCGCTGCCCTTCGGGGACGCCGCCTTCGACCTCGTGGTCAGCCGTCATCCGGTCACCACGTGGTGGGAGGAGATCGCGCGGGTCCTCACCCCCGGTGGCACGTACTTCTCCCAGCAGGTCGGCCCGGCCAGCGTCTTCGAACTCGTCGAGTACTTCCTCGGCCCCCAGCCGCCCGAGGTCCGTCGCGCCCGGCACCCCGAGGACGCGCGGGCCGCCGCGACGGCGGCCGGACTCGACGTGGTGGACCTGCGCTCCGAGACCCTGCGCACCGAGTTCCACGACATCGGCGCGGTGGTCTACTTCCTGCGCAAGGTGATCTGGATGGTGCCCGGCTTCACCGTCGAGCAGTACCGGCGCCCCCTGGCGGCGCTGCACCGGAAGATCGAGGAGGAAGGGCCGTTCGTCGCCCGCACCGCCCGTTTCCTGATCGAGGCCCGCAAGCCCGGCTGACGGTGGCCGGGTGACACCCTCCCGGCCAACCCGCTTGCCCCGTACGCCAGTTCATCTGCGTCCGGGAGGCAACGGGATCGTGCGGGCAGCCGTCCTACCCATCGGAACGGCTCACGCACGCACAGCGACGGAAGGGGCGGCCATGACCGTGGAGCGGGAGGGGTGCGCGGTGTCCGCCGGGCGCGCCCGGCACGGCAAGGCCGACTGGCTCACGGGGGCCAGGGTCACCGCCGTCCTCGGGGTGTACTACCGGCCCGAGGGGCGGGCGGGGGAGCCGGAGGCCGTCGAGTTCGTCCTCGCGGACGGCCCGTCCGTCCTGCTGACCTGCGCCTCCGACCGTACGCTGCGCGTCACCCCGGGCTCCTGGCCGCGGCTGCCCGAGTGGTGCGTACCGGCGAGCCGTTGGCAGCACGCCCCGCCCGCCCAGCTGCCGCAGGCGCCGTACGGGGGAGCGTGGACCGTCGCGGGCACCCAGGAGCTGAGGGACGCTGGCGGGGAGGTGCTCCAGGCCGTGATCCGCTGCGAGGAGGGGGACTTCGTGGTGGCCGCCGGGGACACGATGGCGATCCGCTTCACCCCGCGGACCTGACCCCGACCCGGCCCGACTCGATCCGCCCCCCCCGCCTCGGCCCGACTCGATCCGCCCCGCCCCGATCCGGGCCGGCCCGCCCCGCCCCGCCCCGCCCCGATCCGGGCCGGCCCTGCCCTCGGGGAAGGGGCTCGCACCCGTCGGGAGGGCGGAGAGGGCTCCGGGCCGCGGCGGCAGGTCCGCGGCGGGCGGCAGGTGCGCCGTGCCGCGCGGGCCGAACGTCTTGCCCAGGGTCCGGTCGGTCCACAGGGCCGTACGGACGTCCGTGCGCGTCAGCCCGTACCCGCGCAGCCCCACGGACAGCTCGGCGGCCGAGAGCACCTGGGCGTGCGCGCCGGGCATCGCGGCCGCCTCCCCCGCCGGGGACGCGGCGGGGGAGGCGGAGGGGAGGAGGGGAGAGGGGAGGAGGTGCTGCCGGGGCGAGCCGCCGGGCGCTCGCCCCGGCCCAGGTCACGGTGGGGGCCGGGGGCGCGTCCGGGGCGGCGGTCGCACGGGATCGGTTCGTCATGCCTCGAACGCAGGGCCCCTTCAGGTCGGATTCCGTCCTCTTCGGCCCGGGCGGCGTCAAGGCGACGGCATCAGGCGACCCCTCGATACGGATGCCGATAACGGGGGCGACGGACGAGGCCGGGCGGGGGCGCGTCCTGCTCGGAGCGCGGTCCGGCGGTTTCGGAGCGTAGTGGCGGAGTGGCGTGGCACGCGGCGGGACTTACGAAGGGTTATGGTGGAAACCCCCCCTCGGGCCGGTCCGTATCCCCCCCCACGGACCGGCCCGTTTTTTCATGGGCCCGGACCGGCCGGTTTTCCGTGGGCCCGGACCGGCCCGTTTCCACGGGACCGCTTCGGCGGCGGCCCCTGGTACGTCAGCCGCGGCCCGCCCAGATGTTGGTGCCCGCCGTGTCCACCGCGAACGCGTCGATCTCCCGCCGCTCCTCGGCGGTCAGCGCCGGAGCCGCGAGGGCCGCCACGTTCTCCTCCAGCTGCTTCACGCTCGACGCGCCGATCAGCGCCGACGTCATACGGCTGTCCCGCAGCACCCACGCGATGGCGAGCTGGGCCAGCGACTGGCCGCGACCGCGCGCGATGGCGTCGAGCCCGTTGAGCCGGCGGACGACCTCGTCCGAGAGCAGCCCCGGGTCGAGGGACTTGCCCTGGGTGGCGCGCGACCCCTCCGGGATGCCGTTCAGGTACTTGTTCGTGAGCAGCCCCTGGGCGAGCGGCACGAAGGAGATGCAGCCCATCCCGGCCGTCTCCAGGGTGTCCAGCAGCCCGTCGTCCTCGATCCAGCGGTTGATCATGGAGTAGGACGGCTGGTGGATCAGCGCCGGCACGCCCATCTCCTTCAGCAGCCGCGCCGCCTCGGCGGTCTGCTCCGCGGTGTACGAGGAGACGCCCGCGTACAGCGCCTTGCCCTGCCGGACCGCGGACGCCAGGGCGCCCATCGTCTCCTCCAGCGGGGTGTGCGGGTCGAAGCGGTGCGAGTAGAAGATGTCGACGTAGTCGAGGCCCATCCGCTTCAGGGAGGCGTCGAGCGAGGACAGCAGGTACTTCCGCGAACCCCACTCGCCGTACGGGCCGGGGTGCATCAGATAACCGGCCTTGGTCGAAATGACCAGTTCGTCCCGGTAAGGGGCGAAGTCCTGGGCGAACAGCCTGCCGAAGTTCAGCTCGGCCGAACCGGGCGGCGGGCCGTAGTTGTTGGCCAGGTCGAAGTGGGTGACGCCGAGGTCGAAGGCGCGGCGCAGGATCGCCCGCTGGGACTCCAGGGTGCGGTCGTCGCCGAAGTTGTGCCACAGCCCCAGCGAGAGGGCGGGGAGCTTGAGGCCGCTGCGTCCGGTGCGCCGGTACTCCATGGAGTCGTAGCGCGTGTCGGCGGCGCGGTAGTACAGATCGGGGGAGAGGTAATCAGTCACGTTTCACTCCTTATCACGGAGTTGTGACAGACCGGGTTGGGCCCCCGTGACCCGGTCGCAGTAATGTGGCGGCTTCGGGGAATGCCGATGTGCGGCGCGGCGCAGGCCCGCGCGGCCGTGTCCAGTGGTAAGGGGCGCGGACCGCCGGGGGGAGTGTCCGCGTGGCGCAGACCGCGCAGCGATCCCCTGCGGGGGACGGCCCCCGGACCCCCGGCGACGGGGAGGGCGGGCCCCGGGCCCGTACGGAACCGAGAGGGTGAACGCAGTGAACTTCCGCGACCTGGTGTACAGGCTCTACGCGCGCCGGGTGGAAGGCCGCCTGGACCACGATCAGGTGCCCAAGCACATCGGGGTCATCCTCGACGGCAACCGGCGGTGGGCCAAGGCGTCCGGAGGGTCGGCCGTGCAGGGCCACCAGGCCGGCGCGGACAAGATCTCCGAGCTGCTCGGCTGGTGCGACGAGACCGATGTCGAGGTCGTCACCCTCTGGATGCTCTCCACCGACAACTTCGACCGCCCCGAGCACGAGCTGAAGCCGCTGCTCGGCATCATCGAGAACACCGTGCGCAACCTCGCAGCGGACGGCCGCTGGCGGGTCCACCACGTGGGCACGCTCGACCTGCTCCCGGCGGAGACGCAGACGGTCCTCAAGGAGGCGGAGGAGGCGACGGCCGGCGTCGACGGGATAATCGTCAACGTCGCGGTCGGCTACGGCGGCCGGCAGGAGATCGCGGACGCGGTGCGCTCGCTGCTCCTGGAGCACTCGTCGAAGGGCACGACCTTCGAGGAGCTGGCCGAGATCGTTTCGACCGACCTGATCTCCGAACACCTCTACACCCGGGGGCAGCCCGACCCCGACCTGGTGATCCGCACCAGCGGCGAACAGCGGCTGTCGGGCTTCATGCTCTGGCAGAGCGCCCACTCGGAGTACTACTTCTGCGAGGTCTTCTGGCCGGCCTTCCGCAAGGTCGACTTCCTGCGGGCGCTGCGCGACTACTCCGCCCGCCACCGCCGCTACGGGGCCTGAGCGCCCCTGCCGCACGCGTGACCCGACGGCTCCCCCGGTACCCGTACCGGGGGAGCCGTCGCGTCCGCCGGGGGTCATCGCGCGTCCACCAGGACTTCTCCACACCGTGTCATATGCAGCGGCATGGCTTCGGACGGAAGAGGGAATACCCCTGTCAGGTCGACGTCCGGTCAGCAACCAGGCGGATGTCGCGTCCAAGTGAGCGGCACCCAGCCCGCTCGCCCGGGAGGCCCTTTGCACACGAAGGACCGCAGACCGTCCGCGGCCGGCTCGGTGGCCGCGGCCCGGCCCGTGCACAGGCGCCCGATCCCGGCCCGTCCTCTCCTTTCGGGGAGTTCCGCGACCGTTCGTCGCACTCCCCGACCTCGTCCGAGGGGGTACGTCCTTCCGTGGTGACCAGCAGCAAGCGCCGTCTGTCCGACCGGCGCACCTATGTTCTCGACACCAGCGTCCTGCTCGCCGATCCCGGGGCCGTGTCCCGCTTCGACGAGCACGAAGTCGTGCTGCCGATCGTGGTGGTCACGGAACTGGAGGCCAAACGGCACCATCCCGAACTCGGCTACTTCGCCCGGCAGGCCCTGCGCCTCCTGGACGACTTCCGGGTCCGGTACGGGCGGCTGGACGCCCCGATCCCCCTCGGGGAGCTGGGCGGAACGCTCCGCGTCGAGCTCAACCACTCCGACCCCGGGGTCCTGCCCGCCGGCTACCGGCTGGGGGACAACGACTCCAGGATCCTCGCGGTCGCCCGCAACCTCCAGGCCGAGGGGTACGACGTCACGGTCGTCTCCAAGGACCTGCCGCTCCGCATCAAGGCGTCCTCCGTCGGCCTCCTCGCCGAGGAGTACCGCGCGGAGCTCGCCATCACGGACTCCGGCTGGACCGGCATGAGCGAACTGACCCTCGCCGGGGAGCAGATCGACCTGCTGTTCGGGGAGGAGACGCTGTACGTCCCCGAGGCCGCCGGGCTGCCCGTCCACACCGGCCTGGTCCTCCAGTCCGAACGCGGCAAGGCGCTCGGCCGGGTGACGGCCGAGGGCAACGTACGGCTCGTCCGCGGCGACCGGGAGGCGTTCGGCATCCACGGGCGCAGCGCGGAGCAGCGGATCGCGCTCGACCTCCTCCTCGACAGCGACGTGGGCATCGTGTCGCTGGGCGGACGCGCGGGCACCGGGAAGTCGGCGCTGGCCCTCTGCGCGGGCCTGGAGGCGGTGCTGGAGCGGCAGCAGCACAAGAAGGTGATGGTCTTCCGCCCGCTGTACGCGGTGGGCGGCCAGGAGCTCGGCTACCTCCCCGGCAGCGAGGCCGAGAAGATGAGCCCCTGGGCGCAGGCGGTCTTCGACACGCTCTCGGCGGTCGCCGGGCGCGAGGTCATCGAGGAGGTGCTCGGGCGCGGGATGCTGGAGGTCCTGCCGCTCACCCACATCCGCGGCCGGTCGCTGCACGACGCGTTCGTGATCGTCGACGAGGCCCAGTCGCTCGAACGGAACGTCCTGTTGACCGTGTTGTCCCGGATCGGGGCGAATTCGCGTGTCGTGCTCACCCACGACGTGGCCCAGCGGGACAACCTCCGGGTCGGCCGGTACGACGGAGTCGTCGCCGTCGTCGAGAAACTGAAGGGCCATCCGCTGTTCGCGCACGTCACGCTCGCGCGGTCGGAGCGTTCGCAGATCGCCGCGCTGGTGACCGAAATGCTGGAGGAAGGCCAGATCTGACCCGCATGTCCCGTTGATGCCGCCCGGCGAGCCAAGGAGCTTAGCCGGGCGGCATGCTGCTGTGCCGTCATTTCCGCGAAACCGGAGGGCCGAACGGGGTGTGACCTTTCCCACGCAACACAGAATTGCCTCCCGGCGTCCCCGTCCGGCAGAGTCTTGCTTCCGTCAGGCCCCGCATACGGCACTTGGGCGCCTCCAGAGGCGCCACGCACCACACAACTCAACACGAGACGTCCGTATGCCGCCCGCGAGCACCACGCGGCAGCCCCTTCACCGGGGTTGCGCACCGGGCCCGTGCCTCCCGTGACCCACGCAGTAGGGAGGCCAGTGCCAGGGGCACGAACGCGCCCGCGAGGTCACCTAAGCGGGCGATGCTGGAAGGACACCATGTGAGCCGGATCTCGGTCCGGGGGTTCGCCGTGGCATCCGCCACCGCGGTCACCACCGTAGGCGCCGTCGTAGGCGTTGCTGCGGGCGGCGCACCTGCCGCCGACGACAACAACTTCGAGGCAGCCGCAGCCGACACCACGCTGCTCGCAGACATCCCCGCGGGCCAGCAGGCCCAGGTCCAGACCGCTTCGCTGATGCAGCAGGCCGATGCCCAGGCATCCGCCGCCGACGCCGCCGCGAAGAAGTCGGCCGAGGAGTCCGCCCGCATCCAGGCCGCCAAGGACGCCAAGTCCAAGAAGAAGGCGGCCGAGGACCGGCTGGAGGCCGAGCGCAAGGCGGAGAAGGAGAAGAAGGAGGCCGCCGAGCGCGCCAGCCGTTCTTCCGTCCGTGACGCGTCCTCGTTCTCCGCACAGGGTTCCTACAGCGTCGCCGAGGTCAAGGCGATGGCTCGTCAGATGGTCCCCGCCGACCAGTTCCAGTGCTTCAGCAACATCGTGAACCACGAGTCGACCTGGAACTACCGCGCGACCAACCCGTCCTCCGGGGCGTACGGGCTGATGCAGGCGCTCCCGGGCCACAAGATGTCGTCCGCCGGCGCCGACTGGCAGACCAACCCGGCCACCCAGATCAAGTGGGGCCTCAGCTACATGGACGGCCGGTACGGCTCCCCGTGCGGCGCCTGGTCCTTCTGGCAGGCCAACAACTGGTACTAGAGCGCGTCCGGCGAACTCCCCGGACCCGCCTTCTCAACCTCCCGAGGCCCCTCACCGTCCGTACGGTGAGGGGCCTCGCGCGTGTACCGTCGCATCCCGGCGCGCCCGGGGGCCGGGCGAGGGCGACGCGAAAAGCGCCGTGTCGCGTCCCGGAGCGCTGAGCGGCGGAGATGGGGGAAGGAAAGCAGGCATGTCGAAACTACCGGGTTGGCTGGGCCGCTTCGGCTCCGAACTGACGGAGCTGGGCGCACGGCTGGACGAACGCCGCGCGCGGGCCGCCGCCGATGACGAGCCCTTCACCGTGAAGGGGGCCGTCCCGGAGGACGAGGTCGGGCAGGTGCCCGCACCCCCCTCGTACGCCCCCTCCGTCGCGGCCAAACCCGATCCGGTGGCCGCGCTCCCCTGGGGGATGCGGGTCGCCGCCGAGGCCGGGTGGCGCCTCCTCGTCCTCGCCGGGACGCTCTGGGTCCTGATGCGGGTCATCAGCGCGGTCCAGCTCGTCGTGCTGGCCTTCGCCGCCGCCCTGCTCATCACCGCGATGCTCCAGCCGACCGTGGTGCGGCTCAAGCGGATCGGGCTGCCGCACGGGTTCGCCACCGCCGTGACCGCCGTCCTCGGGTTCGTCGTCATCGGCCTGGTCGGCTGGTTCGTGGTGTGGCAGGTGATGGACAACCTGGACACGCTCTCCGACCGGGTCCGCGACGGCATCGACGAGTTGAAGCGCTGGGCGCTCGACAGCCCCTTCCACGTCACCGAGTCGCAGATCAACGACATCGCCAAGAACCTCAGCGACACCATCGGCACCAACACCGAGGAGATCACCTCCGCCGGTCTCCAGGGCGTCACCGTGATGGTGGAGTTCCTCACCGGGCTGCTGCTGGCGATGTTCTCCACGCTGTTCCTGCTCTACGACGGCCGCCGCATCTGGGAGTGGTCGCTGAAGCTGGTGCCCGCCGCCGCCCGCCCGGGGGTCGCCGGAGCCGGGCCGCGCGCCTGGCGCACCCTGACCGCCTACGTGCGCGGCACGGTGCTCGTCGCCCTGATCGACGCCATCTTCATCGGCCTCGGCCTCTACGTCCTCAACGTGCCGCTCGCGGTGCCGCTGGCCGTCTTCATCTTCCTGTTCGCCTTCATCCCGCTGGTCGGCGCGGTGGTCTCCGGGGCGCTCGCGGTGGTCGTCGCCCTGGTCACCGAGGGCGTGTGGACCGCGCTGTGGGCGCTGGTGGTGGTCCTGGCGGTGCAGCAGATCGAGGGCCACATCCTGCAGCCGTTCATCCTCGGCCGGGCGGTCCGGGTCCATCCGCTCGCGGTGGTCCTCGCGGTGGCGACCGGCGGCCTGGTCGCGGGCATCGGCGGCGCGGTGGTCGCCGTACCGCTGGTCGCCGTCACCAACACCGTGGTCGGCTATCTGCGCTCGTACGGCGAACCGGGCGGACGCGGCGGACGCCACGGGGCCACCGCCCTGTCGATGAACCCGGCGCACGCCGGTCCCGCGCCCGCGCCTCCGCCCGCGCCGCCCGGCCCGGCGACGGCGGCCGCGGACGCCCCGGGGGACGAGCGCCCGCCGGAGGACCGGCCGCCGCAGGAGTAGGGGAGCGGCGGAGTGAGGCACGGGAAGAGCCCCGAGGACGGTCGGTCGTCCTCGGGGCTCTTCCCGTGCGTCAGAGGTGGCGCGGTCTCACTGCTCGGCGAGTACGGCCTCGGCGTCGAGGGTCACACCGACCGCCTGGATCACCGAAGCGACCTTGACGGCCTCCTGGATGGTCTCGCGGTCCACGCCGGCCTTGCGGAGCACCTGCTCGTGGGAGTCCAGGCACTGACCGCAGCCGTTGATGGCGGAGACGGCGAGCGACCACAGCTCGAAGTCGACCTTCTCCACGCCCGGGTTGCCGATGACGTTCATCCGCAGGCCCGCGCGGAGCGTGCCGTACTCCGGGTCCGACAGCAGGTGCCGGGTCCGGTAGAACACGTTGTTCATCGCCATGATGGCGGCCGCCGACTTCGCCGCGCTGTACGCCTCGGCGGAGAGGTTGGCCTTCGCCTCGGGCTCCAGCTCGCGCAGCACCTTCGGCGACCGCGAGGCGATCGCACAGGCCAGCACGGTCCCCCACAGCTGCTGCTGCGGGAGGTCGCTGTTGCCGATGACCGAACCGAGGTTCAGCTTCAGGTCCTTGGCGAAGTCCGGTATGGCGGACTTCAGTTCGTCGAGTGCCATGTCCGTATCAGCTCACTCGCCCGAGAGGAGCGCGACCGGGTCCAGGGTGTTCTCGCCCTTGGTCCAGTTGCACGGGCACAGCTCGTCGGTCTGCAGGGCGTCGAGGACCCGCAGGACCTCCTTGGGGTTACGGCCCACGGAACCGGCGGTCACCATCGTGAACTGGATCTCGTTGTTCTGGTCGACGATGAAGACGGCGCGCTGGGCGAAGCCGTCCTCGCCCTCGATGCCCAGGTCGCGCATGAGCTCGTGCTTGGAGTCGGCCAGCATCGGGAAGGGCAGGTCGGTCAGGTCCGGGTGGTCCTTGCGCCAGGCGTGGTGCACGAACTCGGAGTCACCGGAGAAACCGAGGATCTGCGCGTCGCGGTCGGCGAACTCCTCGTTCAGCTTGCCGAAGGCGGCGATCTCGGTGGGGCACACGAAGGTGAAGTCCTTCGGCCACGCGAAGACGATCTTCCACTTGCCCTCGTAGGTCTTGTGGTTGATCTGCTCGAACTCCTTGCCGCTCTCCAGCGAGACACAAGCAGTCAGGTCGAACTCGGGGAACTTGTCACCGACAGTGAGCACGCGCTCTCCTTGCAACGTCTGGAATTCCCTTTTTGAGGGCCTTCCTGAGGGTTGGACGGTTCCCACCTTGGCACAGAGTGCATTGATCACGGAAATAGCTACACTCGGTCGGGATGATCGGAGGTGCCTATCAGTGAGCCACGGCAATCAGGGCATACGCCCCAAGCAGCACGGCAAGCAGCCCAGTCTGTCGCAGCTGCGCGCCTTCACCGCCGTGGCGGAACATCTGCACTTCCGGGACGCGGCGGCCGCAATCGGGATGAGTCAGCCGGCACTCTCCGGAGCGGTGTCCACCCTGGAGGAGGCACTGGGTGTCCAGCTCATCGAGCGCACGACGCGCAAGGTGCTGCTCTCGGCCGCCGGGGAGCGGCTGGCGGTACGGGCCGGGGCGGTGCTGGACGCCGTCGCCGCGCTGATGGAGGAGGCGGAGGCGGTCCGGGCCCCCTTCACCGGAGTCCTCCGGCTCGGCGTGATCCCGACCGTCGCCCCCTACCTGCTGCCCACCGTGCTCCGCCTCGTCCACCAGCGCTACCCGGAGCTCGACCTCCAGGTCCACGAGGAGCAGACCTCCTCGCTGCTGGAGGGGCTCGCCGCCGGGCGGCTCGACCTGCTGCTGCTCGCCGTCCCCCTCGGGGTGCCGGGCGTCACCGAGATCCCGCTGTTCGACGAGGACTTCGTGCTGGTCATGGAGCAGGACCACCGGCTCGGCGGCCGTTCGGACATCCCGCGCGACGCCCTGCGCGAGCTGCCGCTGCTGCTCCTGGACGAGGGGCACTGCCTGCGCGACCAGGCCCTCGACATCTGCCGTGAGGCCGGCCGCACCCAGGGCGCACCGGTCACCACGACCGCCGCCGGGCTCTCCACCCTGGTCCAACTGGTCGCCGGCGGGCTCGGGGTGACGCTGCTGCCGCGCACCGCGGTGACGGTGGAGACCGGCCGCAACGAGGCGCTGGCCACCGGGTGTTTCGCGGACCCGGCCCCCAGCCGGCGGGTCGCCCTGGCGATGCGGACCGGGTCGGCGCGGAGCGGCGAGTTCGAGGAGCTGGCGGCGGCCCTGCGCGAGGCGATGCGCCCGCTGCCGGTGCGGCCGGTGGCGGGGAACGGCTGAGCGCGTCCGCGGCTCCCGCACGGCAGAGGCGCCCTGCTCCCCCGTACGGCCGGTGTTCCCCCGTACGGCCGGTGTTCCCCGTACGGCCGATTCCCCGCGCGCACGCGTGCGGCCGGGGCCCCCTTCCCGGGGCCCCGGCCGCAGGCGGATCGGGCGGGCGTCACTCGGTGCGCAGGCCCTCCGGCCGCATCAGGCGCCACAGCGACGGCAGCGAGGCCAGGGTCACCAGCGCGATCAGCCCGCCCCCGGCGCCCACCATCGGCCAGAACAGCCACCAGTCGGCCACCGGCTTGCTGATCATCCAGGCGAGCGTCGCGCCGAGGCCCAGGCCGCCGAGGACCGCGACCGCGAGGCCGAGCACCACCGGCACGGCGGTCTGCCACAGCACCGACCAGCCGAGCGTGGAGCGCCGGGTGCCGAAGGCCACCAGCACCGACAGCAGCCGCTTGCGCTCGCGCAACTGCTCCAACTGGGAGACCAGCATCGAGGCGGCGATGAGCAGCAGCACCACGGTCGCCCCGACCTGGAGGCCGGTGCGCACGCTGTCGAACTGACGGTCGCGCTCCACCGGGTTCAGCTCGGCGAAACGCATCCCGGGGTCGATCCGGTACGCCGTGGTGCGCACGTGCTCCGCGACGTCCGGCACGCGCTCGTCGACCCGGATCTGGGCGACGATCGTGGCGCCGGGCAGGGTGCTCGCGTCCAGCGCGCCGGTGGTCGCCATGATCCCGAAGTGGGTCTCGCCCATCGGGTCCTTGCGCCCGGTCACGGTCTCGGTGTCGGCGGGGAGCGTCCACCGGAACGGCTTCCCTTCCATGCCCTCACCGATCAGGACGGTCTTGCCCTTGCGAGCGGTCTGATCGACCCAGTCCGCCTGCCCCTTGTCGTTCGGCGGGTGCACGACGAAGACGTCGCCGTCCTCGCACCGGTCGATCCGGGCCAGTTCGCGCAGGGTCGCGCAGGTGCCGATGGTCAGTGAGGTGGTGGGCGGGATGTCGTCGTCCGCGTACGTGCCGGGCTTGCTCGCGTACGCCTCCACCGAGCCGATCACCACCTCGACGCCCTCGGTGGCGCGGAACCGTTCGATGGCCGAGGTGGCGGCGTCGCCGGTGACGTCCTCGGAGTACGCGGCGAACTGGGCCCGCGAGGGGTCCTCGCCGGTCACCCGGTGGAAGTCCGCGTTCATCGCGGCGAACAGCATCTGGAGGGCGATCGCCCCCGCCACCGCGACCGTCACCCCGCTGACCGCGCGGGACGCGGCCCCGCTGCTCAACTGGAGCCGGCGGGTGGCGAGCTGCCAGGGGACCGGGCCGCCGCGCAGCCGGTTCACGCACGCCTCGACCAGCCACGGCAGCAGCAGGGCGAGACCGACCAGCACCAGGACGGCGCCGGAGGCTATGGCGAACGGATCGACCGGCTCGTAACCGTTGGTCCGGCCCGTCGCGCCGAGCACCGCGAGGCCGGCCGCGGGCATCAGCAGCCGCCACCACAGCCGGCGTCCGCGCTCCCGGCCCCGGCGTACGACGCCGAGCGGCTCGATCACCACGGAGCGCATCGCCACCAGGGTGACCAGGACGGCGGTCAGCGGCACCGCCACCACGATGAGCAGGGCGAGCCAGGGGTCGGGGACCACGTCGGCGGGGAACGCGCTGACGTCCCAGACCTCCACCGAGCCGACGAACAACCGGCCCACCAGGAAGAACGCGAGGCCGATCAGCAGCCCGAGCAGTGCGCCGAACATCGCCTCCCCGGCGGCGATCCGCCGGGTCGTCCGGGTGTCGGCGCCCACCAGGCGCAGCGCGGCGAGCCGGCGGTCGCGGCGGTCGCCGCCGAAGCGGACGGCGGTGGCGATGAAGATCGCGACCGGCACCAGCAGCACGACGCAGACCATCACGATGAGCACGATGAGCAGCGGCGGCAGCGGGTCGGCCGGGCGGACGTCGCCGTACCCGGTGACGCGGTGGGCGCCCTGGGCGGGCGTCAGGGTGTCGCTGCCCGCGTAGTAGAAGAGCTCATCGGGGGAGCGCAGCCCTGCGTCCCCGATCGTGCCGGTGATCTCGTACGGCAGCCGCTCGCGCAGCAACTCGCCGCCGGGGGAGGCCAGCAGCTCCTTCAGGGCGGGGGAGACCACCATGGTGTCCGCCGCGGGGAAGTGGTCGACACCCGGAGGCAGGGCGGGGTCGGCGCCCTCCGCGCGCATCAGATGGCCTCCGACCGTCTGGCCGCGGTAGTCGGTGCCGGCGTTGATCCGCAGCACCGAGCGGTCCGACTTCGCGTCCGCGTCGGACGACGTGGAGGCCGGGGCCTCCTTGCGCGCCTGGTCGCGGGCGCTCCGGGCGTCCAGCAGATGCGGTACGGAGGAGGCGAGCAGCAGCAGGGCGACGCCGAGGCCGACGCCGACGGCGGTCAGCAGCGTGCGGGTCCAGCCCTCCCGGCCGCCGCCGGCGGCGAACCGGATGCCGAGGCCGAGGTCGCGGAGGACCACCGCGCCGCGCGAGGGCGGCGTCGGGCGCGGGGGTGCCGCGGCCCGGTCCGTGCCGGGCTTGTCGAGCAAGGTCATGCGGAGTGCTCCAGGTCGCGGGCCCGGCCGTCGCGCACGGTGACGTCACGGTCGGAGTAGGCGGCGACGCGGGCCTCGTGGGTCACCAGGACCACGGCGGCGTTGGTGGAGCGGGCCGCCTCGGTGAGCAGCTCCATCACCCGCTCGCCGTTGAGGGAGTCCAGCGCGCCGGTCGGCTCGTCCGCGAAGACCACCTTCGGCGAACCGGCCAGGGCGCGGGCCACGGCGACCCGCTGGCCCTGCCCGCCGGAGACTTCGCCGGGGCGCTTGGCGCCGAGGTCGTCGACCTCCAGCCGCTCCATCCACTCCAGGGCGGTGCGCTCGGCGGCCTTGCGCTTCACACCGTTGAGACGGAGCGGCAGGGCGACGTTCTCCACGCAGGTCAGCTCCGGGACGAGCTGGCCGAACTGGAAGACGAAGCCGAAGTCGCTGCGGCGCAGGGCGCTGCGCTCGGCATCGGACATCGCGGACAGCTCGCGGCCCGCGTAGGTGATGGTGCCGGAGTCGGGCGTGATGATCCCGGCCAGGCAGTGCAGCAGGGTGGACTTGCCGGAGCCGGAGGGGCCCATGACGGCGACGACCTCACCGGGGTGCACGGAGAACGACGCGCCGTCCAGCGCGGGCGTCGAGCCGTAGGTCTTGCGCAGGTCGTGCGCGGCGAGCAGGGAGCCTTCGGGAATCACGGGGCCACCACCTTGGCGAGCTGGTGGAGACGGGCGGCGGTCAGTTCCAGCCAGCGCAGATCGGCTTCGAGGTGGAACAGGGCGTGGTCGCAGATGAGCTGGTCGGCGAGGTCGCCCGCGCGCTTGCGGTCGGTGAGGATCCGCATCATCCGCAGGTGCTCCGAACGCTGGGCGTCCAGCAGGTCGGCGGCGCTGCGGTCGGTGAGCAGCGCGAGGACGACCTTGGTGTACAGCGTCGACTGGAGGTAGGGCTCGGGCTTCTCGGGCTGGGCCAGCCACCGCGAGACATCGGTGATCCCGGCGTCGGTGATGGCGTACCGCTTGCGCTCCGGGCCTCCTTCGCTCTCGACGCCGTCGACCTCGACGAGTCCGTTCTTCAGGAGCCGGGACATCGTCGAGTAGACCTGGCCGTAGTGCAGCGGACGGTCCTGGCCGAACTTCTCGTCGAAGGTCCGCTTCAGGTCGTAGCCGTGGCGGGGGCCGGACTCCAGAAGCCCGAGGAGGGTGTGACCGATAGACATGAGGGGCACTGTACACGGGGTGTATACCTAACGTGTATATGCGTCCGAAAAGCGACCCCCGGCCATAAAAGGGCCCGGGGCACGGGACGCCCCGGCCGCCGGGACCGGGCGGCGGGACCGGAGGCGGGGCCGGGGGCGGGGCCGGGGGCGGTCCCGGGCGGCGGTCCCGGGCGGCGGTCCCGGGCCCTACCCCGAGGGCCCCTGCTCCGGAGGCCCCGGGTCCTCGGGCGCCTGCTGGGGCGGTCGCCCCCGCCGGGCGATCGGCCGCGCGGTCGTCGGCAGCCGGCCCGCCTCGGCGAGCGCCCGGCGCAGCAGGAACTCGATCTGCGCGTTGGTGCTGCGCAGTTCGTCGGAGGCCCAGCGGGCGAGTGCGTCGTGCACGGCCGGGTCCAGCCGCAGCAGCGTCTGCTTGCGCTGCTGCGGCCGGGGCGCCGGCGTCCGCCGGGGAGGCGTCGGGTCGGTCACTGGTAGAGGGTGCCCGTGTTGAGGACCGGCTGGGCGCTGCGGTCACCGCACAGCACCACCATCAGATTGCTGACCATGGCGGCCTTCCGTTCGGAGTCCAGCTCCACGATGTCCCGCTCGGCGATCCTGTCCAGGGCCATCTCGACCATGCCCACCGCGCCCTCGACGATCTGCTGGCGGGCCGCGACGACCGCGCCGGCCTGCTGGCGCTGGAGCATGGCGGAGGCGATCTCCGGGGCGTACGCGAGGTGGCTGAAGCGCGACTCGATGATCCGGACGCCCGCCGCCTGCACCCGGGCGGTCAGCTCGGCGGCCAGCTTCTCGGTGATCTCCTCGGCGTTGCCGCGCAGCGAGAGGCCGCCCTCGTCGTGGGCGTCGTACGGGTACTCGAGGGCGATGTGCCGGACGGCCGACTCGGTCTGGGTGGCGACGAACTCCAGGAAGTCGTCGACCTCGAAGAGCGCCTGCGCGGTGTCCTCGACCTTCCACACGACGATCGCCGCCAGCTCGATCGGGTTGCCGTAGGCGTCGTTGACCTTGAGGACGGCGGTCTCGTGGTTGCGGACGCGGGTGGAGATCTTGCGGCTGGAGGTCAGCGGGTTGACCCACCGCAGCCCGTCGGCGCGGATCGTTCCGACGTACCGGCCGAAGAGCTGGATGACCCGGGCCTCGCCCGGAGCGACCATCTTCACACCGCTCATGCAGAAGAACGAGGTGATCACGAGGAGCACGCCGAGGACGAGGAGCGGGACGCCGACCGCGTTGCTGCCGTTCGCCCCGATCACCCCGCCGACGATGGCGAGGCCGACCCCGGCGAAGACGCCGAGCACGGTCAGGAGCAGTCCGAGGCCGCCCGGTATGGAGTGCGCGGTGACCTCCCTGACCTGCGGTGCGGGCATGTCGGGGGCGTCGACCGGGAGGTCCGCGGGCGGGGCGTCCGGGCGGTGGTCGTCGTGGTGGGCGGTCATGGGCTCCCCCGTTCCGCGCGGTATCGCACCGCGCTATCAATGTGATGTCACATTATCGGATCTCGCAACCTTGTCCACCTCTGAGGAGTCGGTTCCTACGAGAGCGGGTGCTGATTCTCACGTCCGTAAAAGGCTGGATCGCTCGTCTTTTGTCCCGGCCGTGGGTGTTAGCTGGCAGGTCTGAGTCACCTGACGACACCGAGCGAGCCGGTCGAGCAGAGAAGCGGGAGCAACACACCAATGGGTCGAGCGGATGCGCGACGAGCCCCGGCGCGGGAGTCGCGCGGGGACCGGAAGAGCGGCGGCATACGCGGACTCTTCACGTGGAAGAAGCTGCTGGGCACGTTCTTCGGGATCGTCCTGCTGGGCATGGGCGCCTTCGGCGCGCTCTACCTGTACGTCGACGTCCCGGCCGCCAACGCCATGGCGGAGCGGCAGAGCAACGTCTACAAGTACAGCGACGGCACCGTCCTCGCCCGGACCGGCAAGGGCGTCAACCGCCAGATCATCGACCTGGACCAGGTGCCGAAGAAGGTGCAGCACGCCTTCGTCGCCGCCGAGAACAAGACCTTCTACAAGGACCAGGGCGTCGACCTGAAGGGCACCACCCGCGCTCTCTTCAACACCCTCAGCGGCAAGGGCAAGCAGGGCGGCTCGACCATCACCCAGCAGTACGTGAAGAACTACTACCTGACGCAGGACCCCACCGTGAGCCGCAAGCTCAAGGAGGTGGTGATCTCCCTCAAGGTGGACCAGAAGCAGTCCAAGGACCAGATCCTCGCCGGGTACATCAACACCGCCTACTACGGACGCGGCGCGAGCGGCGTCCAGGCCGCCGCCCAGGCGTACTACGGCGTTGACGCCGAGGAGCTGGACGTCGCGCAGGGCGCCTACCTCGCCTCCCTCCTCCAGGCGCCCAGCCAGTACGACTGGAACTCCGCGAGCCCCACGGGGAAGAAGCTGGTCAAGGAGCGCTGGGCCTACACCCTGCGCAACATGGTCGAGATGAAGTGGCTGACCGAGTCCGAGAGGGCCGGCCTCGAATTCCCCGTCCCGCAGAAGCCCAAGCCCGCCCCCGGCATGGAGGGCCAGGCCGGCTACCTCGTCGAGGCCGCCAACAAGGAGCTGGAGAAGCAGGGCGTCACCGAGGAGGACCGCCTGGCCGGCGGCTGGACCTTCACGCTCACCGTCGACAAGAAGCGCCAGAAGGCGCTGGAGAAGTCGGTGCACGACCAGCTGGAGTCCAAGCTCGACCGCCAGGGCGACAAGGTCGACGCCACCGTCCAGGCCGGCGCCACCTCCGTCGACCCCAAGACCGGCGAGGTCGTCGCGCTGTACGGCGGTGAGGACTACGTCAAGCACTACATCAGCAACGCGACCCGCCAGGACTACCAGCCCGCCTCCACCTTCAAGCCGCTGGTGCTCGCCTCCGCCCTGGAGAACGAGTCGACCACCCAGGACGGCAGCCTGATCGGGCTCAACACGATCTACGACGGCACCAGCAAGCGGCCCGTGGTCGGCAGCGACACCCCGTTCGCCCCGCAGAACGAGGACGACCGCAGCTACGGTCGGATCTCCGTCCAGCAGGCGATGAACAGCTCGGTCAACTCCGTCTTCGCCCAGATGATCGTCGACGTGTCGCCGGCCAAGACCAAGGCGACCGCGCTCGCCCTCGGCGTACCGGACAAGAACTTCCCCGAGCGTCCCGCCGTCAGCCTCGGCACCATGAACGCCTCGACCTGGGACATGGCCGGCGTCTACGCCACGCTCGACAACCACGGCCGGAAGGTCACCCCGCACATCCTCCGGTCGGCCGAGCACCGCGACCGCACGGTGAAACCGCAGAAGCCCAAGCGGGAGCAGGTCATCAGCCGTGCCTCGGCCGACACCGTCACCAAGGCGCTCACCGGGGTCGTCGACGCGGGGTCCGGCCGCGAGGCCAACACCTCCGCCTACGACGCGGCGGGCAAGACGGGCACCTCCGAGGACAACAAGTCCGCCTGGTTCGCCGGGTACACACCGGAGCTGACCACGGTCGTGGCGCTCTTCGGCGAGGGCGACGGCGGCCGCAAGCAGGTCTCCCTGACCGGTACGGCCAACTCCGGCCGCGCCAACGGCGGCGGCTTCCCCGCCCGGATCTGGGCCGACTACACCCTCGGCGCCCTCGGCGGCGGCTCGGACAGGACGTTCGACCTCCAGGACGTGGAGCGCGGCGAGGTGCCCGCCCCGCCGACCCCGCCCGCCACCCCCTCCGAGCGGCCCACCGAGTCCGAGGAGCCGACCCCGTCGGACACCCCGTCCGAGACGCCGAGCGAGACGCCCACCGAGGCCCCGACCACGCCCGCCCCGCCGCCCACCACCACCCCGCCGACCTTCACGCCGCCCACCGTCCCTTCGCTGCCGCCCCAGCCCGGGGAGGGCGACGGCCAGCCGGGCGAGCGGCCCGGCGGCAACGGAGCGGCCCCGCAGTGAGGCCGTGAGGACGGACGGAGGGGGCGGACCCGAAACGGGCCCGCCCCCTCCGCCGTACCGCGTCCCTTACGGCGCCGCCGGCCGCGCCGCCATCTCGAACCAGACGACCTTGCCCGTCGAGAGCCGCGTCGCGCCCCACCGCCGGGCCAGCCGGTTGACCAGGAACAGGCCGCGCCCGCCCTCGTCCGTCTCCCGCGCCTTGCGCTGCCGGGGCAGTTGCGGGGAGTCGTCGCCGACCTCGCAGCGCAGCACGTCCGTCCGCAGCAGCCGCAGCGTCACCGGCCGCTCCGCGTAGCGCACGGCGTTGGTGACCACCTCGCTGACCAGCAGCTCCACCTCGTCGGCCAGGTCGTCCAGCCCCCACCGGCCCAGGGCCCGCCGGGCCAGCCGGCGCGCCCGGCCCGGGGCGGCGTCCTCCGGCTCCAGGGACCAGTACGCCACGTCGCTCGGCGCGATCCCGTCGAAACGGGCGGCGAGCAGCGCGATGTCGTCGTCGCGGTCGCCGGGCCCGAGCATGTCCAGCACGTCGTCGCAGAGCGCTTCCAGCGGCGGCGAGTGGTCCGGGCCGGTGAGCCGGGCGGTCGCCGCGAGGCGCTCCCGCAGCTGCTCGATGCCCGTCCACACGTCCCGCAGCCGCGACTCCACCAGCCCGTCGGTGTACAGCAGCAGCGTCGCTCCGGCGGGAGCGTCCAGCTCGACCGCCTCGAAGTCGACGCCGCCCACCCCGATCGGGGCGCCCGCCGGCACCCGCAGCACCTCGGCCCGCCCGCCCAGGTGCAGCAGCACGGGCGGCGGATGTCCGGCGTTGGCGACGGTGATCCGGTGCGCCACCGGGTCGTACACCGCGTACAGGCAGGTCGCCATGCGGTCGCTGCCGAGCCGCTGCGCCTGCTCGTCCAGGTGGTGCAGCACCTCCTGCGGCGGCAGGTCGAGCTGGGCGAGGGTCTGCGCCGTCGTGCGGAGCTGCCCCATGATCGCCGCCGAGGTCATCGAGTGGCCCATCACGTCGCCGACGACCAGCGCCACCCGGCTGCCGGGCAACGGGATCGCGTCGTACCAGTCACCGCCGACCCGGGCCGTCTCGGCCGCCGGGAGGTAGCGCGAGGCGAGCCGCACGCCGGTGGGCTGGGGGAGCGAGTCGGGCAGCATCGTGCGCTGCAACTCGTCGGCGATGTAGGCCTCGCGCCCGTACAGCACGGCCTTGTCGATGCCGAGCGCGGTGTGCGTCGCCAACTGGGCGGCGACCAGCAGGTCGCTGGCCTCGAACGAGGGCCGTTCGGTGCCGCGCACGAAGACCGCCGCGCCGATGACCCGGCGGCGTCCGCGCAGCGGGGCGAGGATCGCCCGGTGGCCGGTGGGGACGGACCGGCCGGGGCCCAGCAGCTCCGGCAGGGCGGCCCGCGCCGCCGCCGAGTCGCCGAAGACCGGCCGCACGCCGCGCAGCACCTCGGCCAGCGCCCCGTCCGCCCGCACCTCGCACAGCTCGGCGGCGGGCATGAGGTCGGCCTGGGGGTCGAGGATCAGCGGGCGCAGCCGCTCGGTCTCGGAGCCGACCGCCTCGGCGCCCTCCTCGTCGCTGACGCGCAGCCGGTCGCTGCGGCGCAGCCGCAGCACGAACGGGCTCACCGGGCGCTCGTCGCCCACCGGGAGCGGATCGCGCAGGTAGACGAGGATCGCGTCGGAGAAGGTCGGCACGCTGGCGCGGCACAGCCCGAGGACGATCTCGTCGAGGTCGATGCCCCGGGCGATCCGCCGGGTCGCCGCGCCGACGAAGCGCAGCCGGTCGCCCTCGCGGCGGGTGGCCGCCTGCGCGTCGGCGACGGCGGCCGCTCCGGGGGCCGGGCCCGGTGCGGCGGCCGGAGCGGGCACCGCGGCAGCGGCGGCGGCGGCCGCGGCGTCCTGCTGCCGGGGCCGGGTGCGCTCCTGCTGCCGGGCGGCGAGCGGCTGCCGGCCTTCGTGGGAGGTGGGGTGCTCCGTCACGCGTGGGATTCCGTCCGTCCGGGCCGGTTGTATGAGGCAGTCACCTCGTGGGGCGCTACTGTGCCCCGGCAGGCGCGGGAAGAACAACGGCTGTCACCGGCCGCCCCCGGGGGAGGGGCCGAAACCGAACGCCGCGGAACAGGCCGGAAGGCGGTCCCTCCGGCGGAGGGCGCGGCGAGCGGGCAGCGGACAGCGTGCATGTCTCCACCCCCTCGTAGTGGTCCCGCGTCCGCGCGGAACGCACGGGCCCGTGGCCCGCACCTCCGCACGACCGGTGTGGTGACGTGTGATCAGTTCCGGTGCGGCGGCCGCTGGTTGCGGCTGTCGGCCCTCCGTGCGTCCGGGCCTGCCGACCGGACCGCCCGAAGGGTTCTTCCAGGGTCTCACGACGGCGTGCGGGCGGGGGTGCGGTCCCAGTCATCCGGCAGCGGCGGCACCTGCCACCCCGGATCGGGCCGCCAGTGCTCCCAGCCGTCCCGGAACGGCGACCCCCAGCCGGTGATCACCTCGACCGCCGCCAGGCCCGCCTGCCGGACCCGCCGGGCGGTCCTCCGGTCCATCAGGCCCACCTGCTGCGCCTGCGCGAACTCGTCCTCGTCCAGCCATTTCCAGCTCCGGTCGGGGCTCACGGAGATGTCGAGAAAGTGATCCTCGGAATCCACCCCTCCGGCCCACCGGGTGCGGGGCTCCTCCAGGTTCACGTACCAGTTGCGGAACATCCAGCCGCGGTCCCAGAACAGCCACACCGACCACGGCTCCCCGGGCCGGGCCAGCTTCAGCACCCCGGAGCCGAACCAGGTCGAGCGGGCCGTGGTGCGCGGGGCGGTGTAGCGGGTGGCCAGCGGTTCGGCGTGCACCTGGGTGCCGTCCGCCAGCACCGGCCGTACGCACTCGGTGCCGGGCGCCATCCAGACGGCGAGCAGGTCGTCGGTGTCCTGGACGACGGTCACCGGACGGCAGATGTGCACGGGCGCGGCCCCGGCCGCCCGGTGGGCCCGGCCGTTGTCGCGGTAGCGCCAGAGGATCTGGTCCCCCGGCGCCCAGCGTGCGCACTCTTCCGTACCTGTCATGGAGAGATCCTACGGAGCGTCCCCGCCGTCCCGCTGCGACTCAGGTCACCCGGGGTGCGGGCCGGGCCGCCCGGGGGCGCGGCCCGCACCCCCGCGCCCCGGCCCGCGCCCCCGCGCCCCGGTCCGGGGCCCCGCACGCCGGCCCGGGCCCCGGCCGGGGGTTCAGGGGCGAGTCATCCGCAGCACGTCCAACGCCTCGTCGAGCTGCTCCGCCGTCAGGTCGCCGCGCTCCACGTAGCCCAGGGCCAGGACCGTCTCGCGGATCGTCGTCCCGTCCTTGAGGGACTTCTTCGCGACCTTCGCCGCCTCCTCGTAGCCGATGTACTTGTTGAGCGGGGTCACCACGGACGGCGAGGACTCGGCGTAGGCGCGGGCCCGCTCGGCGTCGGCGGTGATCCCGTCGACCGTGCGGTCCGCCAGCAGGCGGGAGGCGTTGGCGAGCAGCCGTACGGACTCCAGCAGGTTCTTCGCCATGACCGGGAGCATCACGTTCAGCTCGAAGTTGCCGGCGGCGCCCGCCGCGGCCACCGTCGCGTCGTTGCCGACGACCTGGGCCGCGACCATCAGGACCGCCTCGGGGATCACCGGGTTGACCTTGCCCGGCATGATCGACGAACCGGGCTGGAGGTCGGGCAACGCGATCTCCGCGAGGCCGGTGCGGGGCCCGGACGCCATCCACCGCAGATCGTTGCAGATCTTCGTCAGGGAGACGGCGACGGTCCTGAGCTGGCCCGACGTCTCCACCAGCCCGTCCCGCGCGCCCTGCGCCTCGAAGTGGTCGCGGGCCTCGGTGAGCGGCAGCCCGGTGGCCTGCGCGACCTCCGCGATCACGGCGGCGGAGAAACCGGGCGGGGTGTTGATGCCGGTGCCCACCGCCGTACCGCCCAGGGGCAGTTCGGCCAGCCGGGGCAGGGAGGCGCGCAGCCGCTCCACGCCGTGGCGGACCTGCGCCGCGTAACCGCCGAACTCCTGGCCGAGGGTGACCGGGGTGGCGTCCATGAGGTGCGTACGGCCGGACTTCACGACCTCCGCGAATTCGGCCGATTTCCGCCCCAGGGAGGCGGCCAGGTGGTCGAGCGCCGGGATCAGGTCGGCGGTGACGGCGGCGGTGGCCGCGATGTGGATGGAGGACGGGAAGACGTCGTTGGAGGACTGGGAGGCGTTCACATGGTCGTTGGGGTGGACCTCGCGGCCCAGGCGCTCGGTGGCGAGGGTGGCGATCACCTCGTTGGCGTTCATGTTCGAGGAGGTGCCCGACCCCGTCTGGAACACGTCCACCGGGAAGTGGTCGTCCCACCGGCCCGCCGCGACCTCCTCCGCCGCCTCCTGGATCGCGGCGGCGATCTCCGGATCCAGCACCTTCAGTTCGGCGTTGACCTTGGCGGCCGCGCCCTTGATGCGGGCCAGCGCCTCGATGTGCGCCCGCTCCAGCCGCTGCCCGGAGACGGGGAAGTTCTCCACCGCCCGCTGGGTCTGGGCCCGCCACTTGGCGTCCGCGGGGACCCGCACCTCGCCCATCGAGTCGTGTTCGGTCCGGAACCCGCCGCCCTCGGACGCGTCGCCGGGCATATCGGTCGATGTGGGGACTGACCTGTCGGCCATGGTGTTCAAACCTCCTGAAAAAGATGAGCACGTGTCTTGTTCTATGTATTCCCAAGCGGCCTACCGCCCAGTAAATACCGGGGGTAACCACTTACCGGGAGGCGCAATGAGGCGCACCAGCACCAGAGTTCGAGGGCACCGAAGCCTTCACCGGCTCCGCTGTACGATCGCCGCCGCCGTCGCTCTCGCGGCCGCCGTCGGCGGTATGGCCGCCGCCGGACCCGCGGGCGCGACGGAGCCGGGTACCAGCTCTATCGCATCCACCCCTCTCCCGCCCGCACTGGAAGCCGTCCGGGCGGCCGAGGCCACCCAGCTGTACGGGAGCCCCGCCGAGCGGCCGCTCGGCGACCGCAAGACCGGGCTGATCTCGCTCGGCGACAGCGAGATCTCCGGCGAGGGCGTCGGCACCTACGACCCCGGCACCAACGGGCCGGACAACTGGTGCCACCGCTCACCGGAGGCCGCCATCCACCGCACGGGCATCGCGGCGGACGTCACGTACAACGTCTCCTGCTCCGGTGCCTCTTCCGGGAACATCAGAATCGGCGGAAACAAGCAGTACGCCGACGAGCTCGTGCAGAGCGACAGCCTCGCGATCAAGGCCCGCAACACCCGGATCAAGATGATCGTGCTGGTCGCCGGGGCCAACGACGACCTCCAGTTCGGCCCCGTCATGACCGACTGCGTGGTGCGCTACATCAGCCTCCAGGGCCCCTGCGAGCCCAAGTACGCCGGAGGCTGGCAGGCCCGCGTGGACGCGCTGGTGCCCAAGGTCGAACAGACCGTCCGCGACCTGCGCACCGTCATGGCGGACGCCGGGTACGCGAACGACGACTACAAGCTCGTCCTGATGGGCTACCCGAGCCCCATCGGTCCGGACTTCCACGACAACCCGAAGTTCCCCGGCAAGCTGGCCTGCGGCGGACTGGGCTACGACTCCGACACCGTCTGGGGCCGCAACACCGCCGTACCCGCCTTCCAGGTCGGCATGCGCAAGGCCGCCGCGAGCACCGGAGCCGCCTACCTCGACAACTCCCGGCTCTTCCACGGCCACGAGGTGTGCAGCGAGAGCCCCTGGGCCCGCGGCCTCTACATCGACCTGACCAAGCCCGGCCTGCCCGACGAGAACTCGGTCCGGCAGTCCTTCCACCCCAACGCGGCCGGCCACCGGGCCTTCGCCTCCTGCTTGACCCAGATGTACGGCTCCGGGCTGCGCGAGGCGAGCTGCGCCGACCCGGCGAGCACGGGCAACCCGGTCCTGACCCGGGCGGCCTGGGACGACGTGTTCACCCCGCTGAAGAACGAGGGCACCGGCGGCTGCGTGGACGTGCCCGCCTCGGTCACCCGTAACGGCACGGCCGTCGGCGGCTGGGACTGCCACGGCGGACGCAACCAGAACTGGTGGTACGACAGCGGTACGCAGACCGCCCGCACCGCGCTCAGCCACGACCGCTGCCTCGACGTGCCCGGCGCGAAGTACACCGCCGGCGCCACGCTCGTGCTCTGGGACTGCTCGGGCGCGGCCAACCAGAAGTTCGTCCGGCAGGCGGGCACGCTCCGCCCGGCCGCGGCGACCGGCCTGTGCCTGACGCTGGCGGGGGCCAAGGACCCGCTCAGGCTCCAGGCGTGCGACGGCAGCGCGAAGCAGCGCTTCGCGTAACCGGAGGGGCGCGGGGGCGGCCGTGAGGGTACGGCCGCCCCCGCGCCGCGCCCTCTCCGGCCGGGGGCGGCCGCGTCACGCTTCCCCGGCCGCGGCCTCCTCGGCCAGGGCCTCGGCCAGCGCCCCCAGCGTCGGGGTCAGGTACAGCCGGCGCAGCGGTATGCCGGGCAGCCCGCGCTCCCGGGCGAGGGCGCCGATCCGGATCGCGTACAGGGAGTTGCCGCCCAGCTCCCAGAAGTCGTCGTCCGGGCCGACCTCCCGGACGCCGAGCACCTCCCGCCAGACGGCGGCGAGGACGGCCGCCGGGGAGTCCTCGCGGAGGGGCGGCCCGGAGGGCGCCGGGGCGGCGGCCCGGCGGGCTCCGGGCGCGGGCAGCCGGGCCGGGTCCAGTTTGCCGTTGGCCGTCAGGGGGAGCGCGGGCAGGACGGTCACCGTCGCGGGCGCCATGTGGGCGGGCAGCAGGCGGGCGGCCCGCTCCCGTACGGGCCCGGGGTCCCGGTCCGCTCCCGGCGCCGGGACCACGTACGCGTCGATCCGCACGGCCGCCGCGTCCCCGCTCCCGCCGCCGGTCACGGTGACCGCCGCCGCCGAGACCGCCGGGTCCTCCAGCAGGACGTGCCGGATCTCCCCGGGCTCGATCCGGAACCCCCGCACCTTCACCTGGTCGTCGATCCGGCCCAGGTGCTCCAGCGTTCCGTCGGACAGCAGCCGCCCCAGGTCCCCGCTGCGGTAGAGCCGCTGCCCCGCCGGGACCAGGGGGTCCGGGACGAAACGCGCGGCGGTCTCGGCGGGCCGGTTCAGATAGCCGAGGGCCACCCCCGCCCCGCCCACGTGGATCTCCCCGGGCGCACCCGGCGGCGCCGGCCGCCCGTACGCGTCCAGGACCCGGACCGACCAGCCGGGCAGCGGCCGCCCCACCGACCGGGAACCGGCCAGGGCCTCGCGGCGGGTCACGGTGGCCGCCGTGACGTGGACCGTGGTCTCGGTGATCCCGTACATGTTGACGACCCGGCAGCGGTCCTCGGGGTGCCGGTCGAACCAGCCCAGCAGCGGACGGGCGTCCAGCGGTTCGCCGCCCAGGACGACCAGCCGCGGGGCGGCCCGTTCGACGGCCGCCCGGTCGGCCGCCGCGAGCTGGGCGAACGCCGAGGGGGTCTGGCTCACCACGCTCACCCGTTCCCGTACCAGCAGGGCGTGGAAGTCCTCCGGCGAGCGCGTGGTCCAGTGGTCCACGACCACGAGCCGCCCGCCCGTCAGCAGCGCGCCCCAGATCTCCCACACCGAGAAGTCGAACGCCGCCGAGTGGAAGCACGTCCAGGTGTCGTCGGGCGAGAGGCCGAAGTCCTCGCGCACGGCCTCCACCAGGGCCGTGACGTTGGAGTGCGGGACGAGGACCCCCTTGGGACGGCCGGTGGAGCCCGAGGTGTGGATGGCGTAGGCGGGGGAGCCGGGCGTCCCACGGGGCGCCGGAGGCCGGGGCGGGCGGCCGGTGAGAGCGGCGGGGTCCTCGACCGTCAGCCGGACCCCCGCCTCCCGGGCGGTGCGCTCCCGCCGGTCCGCCGGATGCTCCGGGTCCAGCGGTACGTACCCGGCGCCCGCCTTCAGGATGCCGAGCATCGCCGCCACCAGCTCCGCCGAGCGGGGCAGGCAGAGCCCGACGAGATCGCCGGGCCGGACGCCCCGGGCGTACAGCCCGTCCGCGAACTCCTCGGCACGGGCGTCGAGTTCGCTGTAGGAGAGGGTGGCGGAGCCGCAGGTGAGGGCGGGGGCGTCCGGGTGTGCGGCGACCTGCGCGGCGAACGCCTCGTCGATGCGGGGGGAGGGCGGGGCCGGACGCGTCGCCCCGAGCGCCGACCGGGCGGCGGCCTCCCGCTCGCTCGGGGGATCGAGCAGGCCGAGCGGCAGGGCGAGCGGCGCGTCGGCCAACGCCCGGCAGACGCGGTGCACGTGGTGTGCCGGTACGGGGAGGGCGTCCGGGCCCGCCGGGAGGGCGGGGGGCCCCGTCCCGTCCTCCGCCACCAGCTCCAGGGCGGGCGGGTCGTCGCCCTCGGCCGGGGCGGCCGGCTCGGCGGCGAGCAGGTCCGCGACGGTACGGCCGGGCGAGAGGTCCGCCGTGAGCACCGCGTACCCGTCGAGCGCCCCCAGGGCGTACGGCGGCCGGTCCCGGGCCGGTACGGGGACGGCGACCCGCACCGAGACCGCGCCCGTGTACCGGCCCGCGGCCACCGCCAGGGCCCCCGCCAGGCGGTGGGTCGCCGCGTCCAGGCGCAGGTCCGGGAGGAGCGGGCCCCGGGCCGGGGCCACCGCCCCGGGGCCCGCTTCACCGCACAGCACCCGGCCGACGAGCCGCAGCGAACGGGCGTCCAGCGCCGCGGCGTCGGCGGTGAGGACGAGGTCGGGCCCGGCGCCGGGGGAGCCCTCCGCCTCCGCGTAGCGCAGCAGCACCGCGCGCAGCCGGTGGCCCGGGCCGGGCGGGCGGCGGGCCTCGGCCTCGCGTCGCCGGGCGGCCGGGGCCGAGGCGGCCGGGGCGGGCACGGTCTCCGTCCACAGCCGGGGGCGGCGGCGGTCCTCGGGCCACCACAGCTCCGCCGCCTCCGTGAGCGCGGCGGCGAGGGAGGCGGCGTCGGTGGCCGGCGGCAGCCGGAGCGTCAGGGCGTGGTGGGCAGGCGGCACGTGCGCGGCTCCTCGCAGCAGAAGGCGGTATCGGGTCCTCGCGGGCGGTGCGGGCGGTGCGGGCGGTGCGGGGCGACGGCGGGCGTCAGCGGGCGGTGAACCCGCCGTCCACGGTGACCACGCTGCCCGTCACCTGCCGGGACTCGTCCGAGGCCAGCCAGAGCACCGCGTTCGCCACCTCGTCCGGCTCGACCAGCGCGTTCATCGGCTGGTCCCGGACGAAGGCGGCCCGGTGCTCCCCGTCCGGCACCTCCAGCGAGCGGGCGATCTCCGCCAGCATCCGGCCCTCCATCGCCCCGTCGTCCCGCACCGACCCCGGACACACCGCGTTCACCCGGACCCGGCGGGGCGCGTAGTCCAGGGCCACCGCCTTCGTCAGCCCGACCAGCCCGTGCTTGGCGGCGACGTACCCCGCGAAGTGCCGGTAGCCCACCAGCCCGGCCGTCGAGGCGACGTTGACGATCGAACCGGACCCCCGGGCCGCCATCCGGCCCCCCACGGCACGGATCGCCCGCCACGCGCCGCTCAGGTCCACATCGATCATCAGCTGCCATTCGGCCTCGGTGATCTCGTGCGCCGGACGGCCCGAAGGAGCCGCGATCCCCGCGTTGTTGACCAGGACGTCGATCCGCCCGAACCGCTCCTCGGCCGCCTCCGCCGCCGACTCCAGCGCCGCCAGGTCCCGTACGTCCGCCTGCCAGGTCAGCACGGCGGACCCGGACTCCCGACAGGCGTCGGCGGTGTGGGCGAGCTGGGAGGCCGAACCGAGCGGATACGGCACCCCGGGCAGGTCGCCCGCCACGTCCAGCAGCAGCAGGTCCGCCCCCTCGCGGGCGAACGCCAGCGCACAGGCCCGGCCCAGACCGCGCGCCGCCCCGGTGACCAGCGCCGCCCGCCCCGCGAGCCGCCCCGTACCGCTCCCGGGCGCCGGGCCCGGGCCGCGACCGCCCCCGCTCACCGGCCCCCCGCCGCGCGCACCTCGGCGGCCACCAGCTCCAGCAGCTCGCCCGGCCGCTCGGCGAGGTACATGTGCCCGCCGGCCGGTTCGGCCACCGTCAGCTTCCCGGTCGTCGCCCGGCCCCACTCGGCCGCCTCTGCGGCGCCGACCAAGGCGTCCTCACGCCCCCGCACCGAGAGCACGGGGACGCTCAACGGGCCCTCGAAGGAGGGGGCGTACGTCTCGTGGAGCCGGACGTCCGCCCGGAGCACCGGCAGCAGCAGCTCCCGCATCTCCGGATCGGCCAGCGCCGGATGGTCGTACCCGGCGAACGCCCGGACCCGGGCGGCGAACTCCTCGTCCGGTAGCCCGTCCGCCCGGTCCGTACGCGGTGTCCACGGTCCTGGCGCACCGCTGACGACCAGCGCCTCCAGACGGATCGCCCCGCCCGACCGCCCGATCCGGTGCGCCAGCTCGTACGCGAGCACCGCCCCCATGCTGTGCCCGAACAGCGCGACCCGGCCGCCGCCCGCGAGCGCCGCCGTCACCTGCGCGTACGCGTCGTCGACGGCCGGGGCCGCCGAGGTGTGGGCGGGCTCCGGAAACCGCTTCTCCCGGCCCGGCAGGGAGACCGGGAGGATCCGCAGCCCCTCGGGCGCCAGGCTCCGCCAGGGGGTGAAGAAGGAGGGGCCGGCCCCGGCGAAGGGCAGGCAGATGAGGACGGTGTCGTCGTCGGCCACGGTCGGTCCCGTTCTCTTTCTCTCCGTGCTCACGCGGCTTTCCTCCGTGCCCACGCGACCCGGCCGCCCTCCGGTCCCCTGGTCATTCCCCCACCATGATCGTGGTGAGGATCGCGGCGAGGTGGCCCGGGTCGCGCACCCCGCACATCTCGCGCGCCGAGTGCATCGACAGCCCCGGCACCCCGACGTCCACCGTGGTCACGCCGAGGCGGGCCGCCGTGAGCGGGCCGATCGAGGTGCCGCAGGGCATCGCGTTGTTGGAGACGAACGGCTGCCAGGGGGCGCCGGCCCGCTCCGCCGCCGCCGTGAACACCGCGATGCCGGTGGAGTCGGTGGCGTACCGCTGGTTGACGTTCACCTTGATCGTCGGGCCGCCGTTGGGGAGGGGGCGGTGGTCGGGGTCGTGCCGCTCCGCGTAGTTGGGGTGCACCGCGTGCGCCATGTCGGCGGAGACGCAGAACGCGCCCGCCAGGGCTCGCGACCAGTCCTCCTCGCCGCCGCCGCGCGCCGCCACGGACCGCGACAGGACCCGCTCCAGCAGCGGGCTCTGCGCACCCGTCTCGGAACCGCTGCCGACCTCCTCGTGGTCGAAGGCCGCCAGCACCGGTACGAAGGAGGGCCGCGCGGCCCCCGTGGCCGCCTCCACCAGCGCCGTCACCCCGGCGTGCACCGAGACCTGGTTGTCCAGCCGGGACGCCACCACGAACTCCCGGTCCACGCCCAGGTATCCGGGCGGCTGCACGTCGTGCAGCATCAGGTCCCAGGCCAGCACGTCCGCCGGGTCCTCCCCGGCGGCCGACGCGACCCGGCGCAGCAGCTCGCCCTCGCGCGGCTCGCCCAGCGCCCAGATCGGCGCGATGTGCCGCTGCCGGTCCAGGGCCACGCCCTCGTTCACCGAACGGTCCAGGTGGATCGCCAACTGGGGTACGCGCAACAGGGGTTCGTCGAGCTGGACCAGACGGCCGCGCGGGACGCCGCCGGGGCCGCGCAGGGCGAGCCGGCCGGAGATGCCGAGGTCCCGGTCGAGCCAGGTGTTCAGCGGAACCCCGCCGTAGATCTCCACGCCGATCTGCCGCCAGCCCGCGCTCCCGGTGTCCGGTGCGGGTTTGACCCGCAGGTTCGGGGAGTCGGTGTGGGTGCCGACGATCCGGAACGGGGTGTGGGCGGGCGCCCCCTCGGGGACGTACCAGGCGATCAGCGCACCGGCGCGGCTGACGAAGCAGCCGCCCGTCGCCCCCGTCCAGTCGTCCGTGCCGCGCAGTTCGCGGAACCCGGCCTTCTCCAGGCGCTGGGCCGCACTGGCCACCACGTGGTACGGGGACGGGCTGGCGGCGATGAAGGCGAGCAGGTCGTCGGTGTGGCTGCGGTGGGGGGCCGGAGTCATACGGCGTCCGCCTTTCCGGTGTTCGACAGGGGCTGGGAGGGTGGGTGCGGCAGGGTCGGGGCGGGTGGGTCCGCCCGGGCCCGGGAGGGCGGCGGCACACCGGGACGGCCGGACCCGGCGGCGTCCGCCGGGAAGCCGCCGGAGCCGTGGTCCGAGGGCCCCGCGGCAGGGGGTTCCCCGAGGAGCTCCCGCACCGGCCGGTCGGGCCGGGCGCAGAACTCCGCGAGCAGATCGGTGTACGAGGCGAGCAGGTCGTGGGCGGTCGCGTGGTCCCACAGGTCGGTGGAGAATTCCAGGAACGTCCGATAACCCTTCGCGGGGTCTCGGCGCGGCGCAAGCCCGAAACACAGCTCGCTGCGGGAAAGCGGCGGTGCCAGATCGGCCACCTCGACCCGGAGACCGGGGATCTCGATGTCGGTGTCGACGGAGTTCTGGAACGCCAGGACGTGCGGCACCCGGTCGGGGACGCCGACAGCACCCGCGTCCCGCATCGCCCGCATGATGCGCGCGGTGGGCAGCACATGGGCCATGGCGCCGAGCGCGCCCGCGCCCGTGCGGGCCGCGAACTCCGCGCAGCTCTCCTCAAGATTGGCTGAATCCAGTCGTACGCGGACCATCACCGCGGTGGACGTCATCCCCACGAGCGACTCCGACGCGGTGCCTTCGCGGTGGGCGTACGGCACGCTCAGCAAGGTGTCCGGTTCCCCGGAGAGCCGGGTCAGGAACACTCCGAGGGCCGCCGCCGCGACGGCGAACGGCGTGGTGCCCCGGGCGGCGGCCAGCTCCTCCACCGCCGCCCGGACCGCGCCCGGCGCGACCCCGCGCACGGTGTCCCCGCGTCCGCTCAGCCTCTGCGGGCGCGGCCGGTCGGTGGGGACGGGGACGGCGGACGGCACGCCGTCCAGGTAGCGGGCGCAGAACGCGGCCCGCTCCGCCTCGGCGCCCGGGTCGTACTGCTCCCGCTGCCACCGGGCGTACCCCGGAGCCTGCATCGCCGGGGCGGGCAGACCGTGCGGGACGCCCGCCGCGGCGGCCGTGTACAACGCCGCGATCTCCGCGAGCAGCAGGGACAGCGACCAGCCGTCCGCGCAGACGTGGTGCAGGACGAACATCAGCTCCCAGCGGTCCTCCTCGACCCGCAGCAGCCGCAGCCGGGGCAGCAGGGGCCGCCCCAGGTCGAAGGGGGCCGCCGCGTCCGCCCGGCACAGGGCGTCCGCCCGGGGGCGCCGCTCGGAAGCCGGCAGCCCCGTCAGCTCCTCCACCGGCAGCGCCACCGGCCCGGCCGCCACCACCTCCTGCCGCCACGGCCCGTCCGGCCCGTCCGGCCCGTCCTCCGGCCCGCCCTCCGGGACGAACCGGGTGCGCAGCGCGTCGTGCCGGGCGATCACCTCGGACAGGGCGGACCGCAGGGCCTCCGGGTCCAGCGGCCCGGTGAACGTGATCCGCGTCGGTATGTTCCACACGGCCGGGTCGGGGACGGCGTGGTGCCCCGCGATCATCCGGGCCTGCTGGTCGCTGACGGGGGCGCGGTCGACGACGGCGGGGCCGGGCTCCTCCGCCGGGGGCGCTTCGCCCGCCAGTTGCGCGGTCATGGCCCGGAGCGTGGCCTCCGCGAAGAAGTCCGCCATCGGATAGGCGGTGCCGAGGGTGTCGCGCACCCGGTTCACCAGCCGGATCGCGGCGATCGAATTGCCGCCCAGGTCGAAGAAGTCGGCGTCGTCGGGGAAGCCGCGCAGACCGAGGACGGACTCCCAGATCTCGCGGAGGAGAGCGGCCGCCCCGGGCCCGGCCCCCCGGCGCGGTGCGGGCTCGGACCGCGGTGCGGGCTCGGACCGCGGGACGGGCCCACCGTCCGGCGCGTCGGCGGTGAAGGCGTCCAACTGTCCTGCCAGCTCGGCGAGGTACGCGTCCGCCGTCCCCGCGTCGAACAGGTCGGCGTCGTAGCGCAGCCGCAGCCGCAGACTCCCCTCCGGGGCCCGGGTGACCATCAGCGCCAACTCCAGGGGAGCCGACTCCGTCCCGGCCGGCACCGCCTCCGCACGCAGCTCCGGCCAGACGGTTCCGGCCAGCGCCGCACGGTCCAGATCGATCGATACGGGCATCAGCGGGCGCGGATTCCCCGGATCGGGGTGGACGGCGGCCAGCAGCGCGTCCAGGTCCACCCCGCTGTGCTCGTCCGCCGCGAACAGCGCCCGCCCCGTCGCCCGTACGGCATCCGGCAGGGGCGTGGCGTCGGTCGTGGACAGCGACAGCGGCAGCAGCGCCACGTGGAAGCCCACCGCGTCCGCCGTCTCCGGCCGGCGCCGCCCGAACGTCGTGCCCAGCAGGAACGCGTCCTGCCCCGACCGCCGCCGCAGCACCCGGTGCCAGGCCGTGCACAGCGTGGCGAACAGCGTCACCCCCTGCCGCCCGCTCCACTCCCGCAGCCGGTCCGCCGTCGTCCGGTCCACGGTCCGGGCCACCGCCCCGCCGCGCCCCGCCACCCGGCGGCCGCGCGGCCGGTCCGTGGGCAGGGCCAGCACCGGCGGCTTCTCGCCCAGCAGCTCCCGCCACCAGACCAGGTCCGCCGGGTCGTGGGAGGGCTCCGGGGCGCCGACGGTCGTCCCGGCGGGCCGCGCGAAGAGCGGCGGGCGTCCGGCGCGGGCCGCCGCGTACAGCTCCCCGAGGTCTTCGGCGATCAGCGCGGCCGAGTGCGCGTCCGTGATGATGTGGTGCATGCCGAGGACCAGGACGTGGTCGTCGTCGGCGAGCCGCAGCAGCCGGGGCGTGAACAGCGGCCCCCCGGCCAGGTCGTAGGCCCGTCCGCTCTCCTGCGAGAGCAGCGCGGCGATCGCCCCGTCCGGGTCCTGCCCCCGGGCGTCGGACACCGCCAACGGGGCGCGCGCCCCCGCGCGGACGACCTGGACGACGCCGGCCCGCCCGTCGCCCCGGAACACCGTCCGGAGCCCCGCGTGCCGCTCGACCAGCCCGTCCACCGCCGCCCGCAGCGCGTCCACGTCCAACGGCCCGCGCAGCCGTACGGCCTGTGTCTCGTTGTACGCCGCCGGGTTCTCCAGCAGCTGCGCGGCCAGCCAGAGCCGGCGCTGGGCGGGGGTGGCGGGCGCGACGGTCTCCCGGCCCCGGGGCCCGTGCTCCCGCTCGTCCCGGGCCGGGGCGTGCCGCTCCCGGCTCCGGCGGCGCAGGGCGTCCAGGTGTTCCAGCCCCGACCGCAGCCGCACCCGGTCCATTCCGAAGTCGACCAGGGCGGCGATCTCGTCCACCCCCGCCCCGTGCAGCGCGTCGACGAGGGGGGCGACAGTCGCGGGCGTGCCGATCAGCGCCCGCCGGTCGCAGTAGCGGTCGTAGGCCCGGCGGAACAGGTAGTCCAGGTCCTCCTCGTCCGCCGCCGCCACGTCCTCGCGCCGCTGCCCCGCGGCCGTCGCCGCCGAGCGCATCAGCAGCGAGGACCGCAGATACCGCACCATCGGCTCCAGGGCGTCCGCCCGGGCGGTGGCGTGGTCGTCGGCCAGGTACGTGTGCACCAGCACCGTCACCCGCCCGGCCGCCGGGTCGAACCCGCACTCCGCCCGCGTACGCCGGTAGTGCGCGATGTTCGCGGCCAGCTCCTCCACGCTCTGGCCCATCAGGTGGGTGACGACCCCGAGCCCGTGCCGGGCCGCCTCCTCGTACGAGCCCCGCCGGCCGGAGGTGGCCAGGAAGAGCGGAGGCTCCTCCTGCACCGGGCGCGGCCGGACCCGGATCTCCGCCTCCGCGCCCTCGCCCGTGCGCCGTCGCACCGCCTCGCCGCGCCACAGCCGGCGCACCTCGTCGAGGTGGTCGAAGGCGATCCGCCGCCGGTCCGCGAACCGGTCCGGGTGCAGGGCGAAGTCCCGGGCGTGCCAGCCGGTGGCGCAACCGATGCCGACCCGGCCGCCGGAGAGGTTGTCGACCACCGACCACTCCTCCGCGACGCGCACCGGATCGTGCAGCGGCAGGACGACCGAGCCCGCGTTGATCCGGATGCGTCCGGTCTCCCGGGCCACGGCGGCGGCGAGCACGGCGGGGTTGGGGAAGAGCCCGCCGAAGGAGTCGAAGTGCCGCTCGGGGAGCCAGACGGAGGAGAAACCGCGCTCGTCGGCGAAGCACGCGGTCTCCAGGACGGTCTCGTACGCCTCCGGCGTACCGGTCCCGTCGTGCGTCCCGGCCTCCTGGCTCTGCGGGTAGTCGCCGAAGAAGTAGACGCCGAAGCCGGGCGCGGGGCGCGGGACCCCGGACCGGCGCACGGCGGGCGAACGGGCGGGCCGGGGGAAGAAGCCGCCCTCGCGCAGCTCGCGCAGCGACCCCTCCACCGCCTCCGCGACCCGGTGCACGTCCTCCTCGGTGTGGGCGGTGGAGAGGTAGAAGCTGCGCCACTCCCATACGTGCACACCGCGCAGTTGGAGGTGGTGGTAGAGCAGCTCCAGGTCGGCGCGGTGCTTGAAGCGGAACATCGAACCGAAGTGCGCCAGCTCCAGCGGGAACTCCTCCTCGCGGAAGAAGGCGTTGAGCCGGTCCGCGAGCGCCTGGGTGCGGGCGTTCAGGCCGCTCTGGAGCCCCGGGCCCCGCTCGGTGAGGTGGGTGAGGACCGCGCGGGCCGCCGCCATCGACAGCGGGTGCTGCATGTACGTCCCGCCGATGAAGGTGGTCTCCCGCGAGGGCCCGCCCGGCTCGCCGTACCGCCAGAACCCGCCGTCCACCCCGTCGAGGAGGTCCGCCCGGCCCGCCACCGCGCCGATCGGGAACCCCGCCCCGAGCGCCTTGCCGTACGTGGCGAGGTCCGGCACCACCCCGAAGTGGTCCTGCGCGCCCCGCGGGTGGGGCCGCAGACCGGTCAGCATCTCGTCGAAGAGCAGCACGATGCCGCGGCGCGCGGTGAGTTCACGCAGCGCCCGGACGAACTCCACCGGTCGCAGGCCGGGGTTGCGGCACTGCACCGGCTCGACGAGCACGGCCGCGACCGTGTCCCCGAGGGCGTCGATCGTCTCCAGGGACTCCTGCTCCCCGTACTCCAGCACGATCAGCTCCGCCACCGCGCTGGCCGGAATGCCCCGCGACACGGGCACGGCGTGCTGCCCGGAGCCGCCAGGGCGGCCGAGGACGGAGTCGATGTGGCCGTGGTACGAGCCCCGGAACATGACGACCTTGTCGCGCCCGGTCGCGGCGCGGGCCAGCCGGATCGCCGCCGAGTTCGCCTCCGTGCCGGACGAGGCGAAGGCCACCCGCTCCATGCCGGTCAGCCCGGCGAGCAGGACGGCGGCCTCCCCGGCGTCGGGGGACCGGGGACCGAAGCGCAGCCCGTCGCCGAGGTGGCGGCGTACGGCCTCGGTGACCGGCTCCGCCTCGTGGCCGAGGAGCAGCGCGCCGAACCCCATGGTGATGTCGGTGTAGACGTTGCCGTCCACGTCGGTGAGCCGGGAGCCGCGGGCCGAGCGGGCGGCGATGGGGTAGAGCATCTCCTTGGTGGCGTTCCGGAACCCCACGACGGCCCGGCTGTCGGCCAACACCGAACGGTGCCGCTGGGCCAGCTCCTTGGAGGTACGGGTGCGCTCGGTGAACCGCCGGATCAGGGACGCGGTGTGGGCCCGCTGGGCGGCGTCGGCCCCCGCTCCCGCCATCCCGCCCGCCGCGTCCACGACGAGCCGGGGTCCGTGACCGGCCTCCTCGGCGGCGGCCGGCGCCTCCCCGGCATGACCGGCCGGAAGGGTCGGGACGGTCGGCCGCACGGCGTGGTCCCCCGCTGCCGCTGCCCGCGCTCGTGCTTCCGCCGCCTCCGCTTCCGCCCGCCCTTCCGCGGCTTCCGCTTCCACTTCCGCCCGCGCTTGCGCGAGCCGGGCGGTGAGCGCCTGCGACAGCTCGACGGCCCGGGCCACCGCCTCGGCGGCGGAACCGGGGGCCGCGGGGACTCCCGCGCTCACCGGTCGTCCGACCCGGCGCGGGCGGTCAGCAGCGCGACGGCCTCGGAGAGCTGGGTGATCATCGCGGCCTGCGTCTCGGCCAGTCGGCGTATCTGCTCGGACAGCGCGGCGACCTCGGCCCGGGTGGCGACCTCGGCCGGGGCGGCGGCCTCGGCCGGGATGACGTGGACGGGCGCACCGGGGGCGGCGGGCTCCGCACCGGGGCGGGGGGCCGTGGTCCCCGTGCCGGGTGGGGCGAGGACCCGGGCGTCGGCGGCGGGTGCGTCGGCGGTCGGCGCCTCCGCACCCGGCCCCCCGGCTGCGGGGGAGGGACCGGCGGCCCCCGTCGTCGCGGGGGCCGCCCGCCCCGCTATCAGCGCGGCCGTCAGCCGGGGGGTGCCCGCCTCCTCCAGCACCTCCCGGATGCCGATCTCCGTGCCGAACTCCGCCTCCAGCTGCCGCACCATCCCGATGAGCTGGAGCGAGTCCGCGCCGAGCCCGACGAACGTGCGGTCGGCCGCGACCTCCTCGGGCCGGTGGCCGAGATGGCGCGCGGTCAGCTCCAGCACCCTGTCCAGTACGGCCTGTTCGGTCATGCGGTCCTCCGGGGAGTGCGGGGATGGGCGGGCGGTGCCGCGAGCGGCCGCATCCGGCGGCGGAGCGGGCGGCGCGGCCGGATCGGCCGGCGTGAGCGGTACGTGCGGCGCGGCGGGCGGGTCCGGGACCGGGGTGTACGGGGCCGGGCCCCTCCAGTGCGAGCGGCGCTGGAAGGGGTAGGTGGGCAGCCGGACGCGCCGGCCGCCGCAGCCGTCGAGCAGCGCCGCCCAGTCCACCGGCGCCCCGGCGCAGTGCAGCGCGGCCACCGCCCGCTCCCCGTCCCGGGTCGGTACGCAGACCGCGCCCGGCAGCGACCGGCGGACCATCCCCGTCAGCACGGCGGACGGCCCCAGCTCCACCAGCAACGGGCCGTCGCCCCGGGGACCTTCGCCCAGCCGCTCCAGGACGGCGGCGAAATCGGCCGTGCGGCGGGCCTGCGCGACCAGGTACGCGGCGTCCGGCCGCCACCCGGCGGGCCGGTCCGTGCCGTCGATGCCGTCGACGAACCCGGTGTGCAGCGGCCGGAGCCCCACCTCGCCGGCCAGCGCCCGGAACTCCTCCAGCGCCGGGTCGAGCAGCGCCGTGTGGAACGCCCGGTCCACCGCCAGCACCTCGTGGGCCTCGCCCCGGGCCGCCAACAGCGCCAGCGCCGCGTCCACCGCCCCGGCGGGGCCACCCAGCACGTGGTGCGCCGCCCCGTTGACCACGGCCAGTTCCAGCCCCGGTACGGCGGCCAGCAGCTCCCGCACCCGGTCGCGGGGGACGAACGCGGAGACCATCGCCCCCGGGGCGGCCCGCTCCTCCATCAGCCGCCCGCGCCCGCACACCAGCCGCATCGCGTCCTCGCTCTCCAGCGCCCCGGCCACGCAGAGCGCCGCGTACGCGCCGACACTGTGCCCGGCGACCCGGGCCGGGACGACCCCGAGCCGCTCCCACAGCCGGGCCTGGGCGAGCTGGAGGGCGAAGAGGGCCGGCTGCGCGAAGGCGGTGTCCCACCGCCCGGGGCCCCGCCCGCCGACGATCCGATCCAGGAAGCCGCCCCGGCCGGTCTCCTCGGCGTACACCCGGGCGCACTCCTCCAGCACCTCGGCCACCACCGGGAAGCGCGCGGCGAGTTCGGCGCCCATGCCCGGACGCCCGCCGCCCTGTCCGCTGAACAGGAACACCGGCTGCCGGACGCCGTCCACCAACCCGGTCGTGTACGCCTCGCCCGCCGGAGCCCCGGACAGGAACGCGTCGAGTCCGGCGACCGGGTCCGCGGCCGTCACCACCAGCCGGTGCGGCAGGAGCCGGCGCCCGAGCGCGGTGGTGGTCACCAGGTCGGCGGGGGCCGGGGGCGCGTCGCCCGCCAGATGGTCCCGCAGCGCACCGGCGTACGCCCGCAACGCGTCGCCGTCGGCGGCCGAGAGCGGCAGCAGGGCGGGCACGGGGGCCGCCGAGTGCGGGGCGGGCGCCGCGGGTACGGCTTCCGGAGCCTGTTCCAGGATCACATGAGCGTTGGTACCGCCCATGCCGATCGCGTGCACACCGGCGCGCCGCACCCCCGGCAGCGGCCACGGCCCCTCCCGCGTCGGCAGCAGGAACGGGCTGTCGTCCACCGCCAGCGCCGGGTTGGGGCGGGCGAAGTTCACCAGCGGGGGGACGACGCCGTGGCGCAGCACCTCGACGGCCTTGACCAGCCCGGCGAGCCCCGCCGCGCTGTCCAGGTGGCCGATGGCCGGTTTCGTGGAGCCGAGCGCACAGAACCCGGTCCGGTCGGTGTGGGCGCGGAATGCCTCGGTCAGGGCGGCGAACTCGATCGGGTCGCCCTTCGGCGTGCCCGTGCCGTGCGCCTCCACATAGCCGATCGACGCGGCGTCCACGCCCGCCGCGCGCAACGCCCCGAGCACCGCGTCCCGCTGCCCGGCGACCCCGGGCGCGGCGAATCCGCCGCGGCCCGTACGGGGGCGGGGGCCGCCGCCCGTCCCCCCGCCCGTGCCGCCGCCCTTGTCCGCACCGTCGTTGGTGACCGCCGAGCCCAGGATCACCGCGTGCACGGTGTCGCCGTCCTCCAGCGCCCGTGCCAGCGGCTTGAGGAGGACGGCGACGGCCCCGTTGCCCCCGACCGTGCCGTCCGCCTCCGCGTCGAAGGCCCGGACGGCGCCCGTGGGGGAGAGGGTGGAGCCCTTCACCGGCACCTGGCCGCTGACCTGCGGGAGGTGCAGCGCGGCCGAGCCCACCAGCATCAGCTCCGCGTCCCCGGCGCGCAGCGCCTGGCAGGCCAGGTGCACCGAGACCAGGGAGCTGGAACAGGCCGTGGACACGGTGAGCGCGGGCCCGGTCAGACCGAGGCGGAAGGCCGCCCGGGTGGCGAGGAAGTCCGGATAGGTGCCGACCTGGACCTGCTTGGCGGTCATCCAGTCGTCCGACGCGGCCTCCGCCGCCAGGTTCTCCGCCAGATAGCTGTGCAGCGAGTACAGGCGGTAGCCGGAGCTGCCGTACACCCCGATCCGTACGGAGCCGCGCGCACCGCCCGCCGCCCCCTCCCGTACCGGGCCGCCGTCCTCGTGCCCGTCCCCGTACGCCTGCCGTACCGGGTCCGCCCCACCGCTCACGCCCGCGTACCCGGCGTCCTCCAGGGCGTGGAAGCAGCACTCCAGGAACAACCGGTGCTGCGGATCGGTGAGTTCGGCCTCCCGCCCGCTCATCCCGAAGAAGCCGGCGTCGAACCCGTCCACCTCCGCCAGGGGCGCGCTCGCCCCGGAGAACCCGGGCCGCTCGTACCGCTCCGCGGGCACCCCCGCCGCCGCGAACCCGGCCCGGGTGAACCGGCGCACCCGGCTGACCCCCGCCCGGACGTCACGCCAGTACGCCTCCGGGGTGTCAGCCCCCGGTAACCTCAACGCCGTCCCGATCACCGCGATCCGGTCGTCCCTCAACGGCCTCTTCCTTTCGCAGCCCCGCCCGTTCCGCCCGCCGCAGCCCCGCCACCCTCAGCAGGAACACCACGGCGACGACGATGGCGGCGCCATGGGACCAGCCCACCACCACCGGCGGGGAGAACCGGTCGAGGGCCGCCGCCACGAGGATCATGCCGACACCGAAACCGAGATTCTCCAAGGTGGCCGACAGCCCGAAGGCATGTCCGCGCAAAGTGGCCGGAAGTGTCTGCAGGTGCGAGGTGTACGAGACCTCCGTGAGGCCGTCCGCGGCCCCCGCGACCAGCGCGATCACCGCCGTGACGGCGAGCGGGAACCCGGCGAACGCCGCGATGAACGCGGCCGACATCACCACCGTGCCGTAGCCGAAACCCAGCGCCCCCACCGTGCGTCCGGTGCGCTGCGCGTACCGCTGGACCACCTGCTGGGCCCCGATGTTGCCGAGCGCCCACACACACCAGAACGCGCTGACGAACACGGCCGGGTTCGACGCGTCCAGCGAGACCGAGTGGATCGGCAGGGCCGCGTTGTGGGACGAGGAGCCGAACGCGTCGACCCCGCGCAGCGCCACCATCAGACCGAGACCGGGGGCGGCGGCGAGCGCCAGGAAGGCGGTCGGCCGCCACCGGCTCCCGCCCTCGGCCCTCCCGGCCTCCTTCCCGGCCCCGGCCTTCTCTCCGCCCGTGCCGCCCGTGCCCTTGCCGCCCGCGATCGGCAGCAGCGCCACCGTCGCCGCGCAGACCGCGAAGGTCGCCATGTCGACCAGGAAGGCGGCCGTGTACCCGACGAGGGTGACCACCGCGCCCGCCGAGGCGAACCCCGCCACCATGGCCAGCGAACGACCGGTGATCGACAGCGAGTTGGCCCACGCCCGGCGGTCCTCCCCGACCATCTCCGGGATCGAGCTGCGCAGCGCCACCATGAACAGCGTCCCGCACGCCCCGATCACCACCGAGACCGCCGTCAGCGCCCCGGTCAGCAGGCCGTCCGGCGCCAGGACGAGCAGCAGCATCACGGCGCCCTGGCCGACATTCGCCCACAGCATCACGCTTTTCGCGCTGAATCGGGTGAGAAGTCCGCCCACGACCAGGCCGGCGACGAATCCGGAGGCCAGCCGCACCGCCATGAACAACCCCATGGCCAGCGCCCGGCCCGTCGTCTCGTAGACGAACAGATTGAGCGCCACCATATTGAGGAATGTGCCGTAGGAAGACACCGCGTATCCGGCGACGAGGAATCGGAAACGGCGCTCGGAGACCGCCGTGTCCCGGTTCTTCCCGGCGCCGTCGCCCGGGTCGTTCGCCTTCGGCCTGTCCGCGCCGTCGTTTTCCGATCTCACCCGGACATACTCGTCGGGTACGGACGCCGCCCGGGCGGCTCCCGTTTGCACAAAGGTAATCTGCACCCTTGTGAAGGACGATCATTCCCCCTCACCGGTATGTGATTGCCGTGAATCACCCTCGGACCGGTCGATACCGGAACAACCCTGCGAGGCGGCGCTCGCGGCCTATCGCCGTGCGGTGACGGAGGGCGGCCTCCCGGCCGGCTCCGCCCCGCGCTGCCTGCGGTCCCTGCACCTGGTGGTGGCCGACCGGGAGACGCCCGGCCGCCTCGTCCCCGTACCGCCGGAGACCGCCTCCTTCGCCGCCCTCGCCCCGATCGAGGAGGCGATCGCCGAACAGCGCCGCACCCTGCGCTCCGCCCGGAACACCCTCGCCGCGTTCGAGGGCCTGTACGCCGAGACGCACCCCCCGGAACGCCCCGCCCTGACCCGGCTCTCCGGCGCGGCCGTCATCGGCAAGGCCCTGGAGGCCGGGGTCGGCGGCTGCCGCTCTGAGGTCCGCACCGCCCACCCCGGCGGCGGGCGCCCCGCGCACGTGCTGGAGCAGTCCCTCCCGCGCGACCTGGGCAGCCTGCGGCGCGGCATCCGCCAGCGCACCCTCTACCAGCACACCGTCCGCTCGGACCGCACCACGCTCGCCTACATCGAGCAGGTGACCGCCGAAGGGGCCGAGGTCCGGACGCTGCCCGAGGTCATGGACCGGTTCATCGTCTTCGACCGCGACCTCGCCTTCATCCCGTTCTCCGACGATCCGCAGACGGCCCTGCGCGTCCGGCATCCGTCCCTGGCCCGCTTCCTGGCGCGCCACTTCGACGAGGCGTGGTCGCGCGCGGTCCCCGTGCGCCCCGAACGCGCGCCGCTGCGCACCCCCGTGGTGACCTCCGGCCTCCAACGCGCCATCCTCCGGGCGGTCGTGAACGGGGAGACGGACGCCGCCATCGCCCGCCGGATCGGCATGAGCCGCCGCAGCGTGGCCGAGCACGTGCGCAAGGTCTCCGAGCGGCTGGGCAGCAACAGCCGCGCCCAACTCGGCTACCTGGTCGCGACGTCGGGCCTGCTGGACGACTGAGGACGCCGGGGAGAGGCCCGCAAGGCCGCCGCGGAGGGAAAGGCCGCCGCGGGACCGGCCGGGGGCGGGGCGCTCCGGACGCGCCGCGGGGGCCCGTCCGTCCGGACGGGCCCCCGCGGCAGGCGCGGCGACGGATCAGGCCAGCCCCGGCCCCCGCACCGGGATGCTGGTGAACGTCGGCGCCGGGGCCGGCTCGGTGAAGAAGTCGTTGCCCTTGTCATCGACGACGATGAAGGCGGGGAAGTCCTCGACCTCGATCCTCCAGACCGCCTCCATGCCCAACTCCTCGTACTCGACGACCTCGACCTTCTTGATGCAGTCCTGCGCGAGGCGCGCCGCCGGGCCGCCGATCGAGCCGAGGTAGAAGCCGCCGTGCGCGTCGCAGGCGTCGGTGACCTGCTTGCTGCGGTTGCCCTTGGCGAGCATCACCTTCGAGCCGCCCGCCGCCTGGAACTGCTCCACGTACGAGTCCATCCGGCCGGCCGTCGTCGGGCCGAAGGAGCCGGAGGCGTACCCCTCGGGCGTCTTCGCCGGGCCCGCGTAGTACACCGGGTGGTCCTTCAGGTACTGCGGCATCTCCTCGCCCGCGTCCAGCCGCTCCTTGATCTTGGCGTGCGCGATGTCGCGGGCCACGACCAGCGGGCCGGTCAGCGAGAGCCGGGTCTTCACCGGGTACTTGGTCAGCTCCGCCAGCACCTCGTCCATCGGCCGGTTGAGGTCGATCTTCACCACGTCCCCGGCCTCGTCCAGGTGCTCGTCGGTGGTGTCCGGGAGGAAGCGGGCCGGGTCCTTCTCCAGCTGCTCCAGGAAGACGCCCTCGGCGGTGATCTTCGCGGTGGCCTGGCGGTCCGCCGAGCAGGAGACGGCGATGGCGACGGGCAGGGACGCGCCGTGCCGGGGCAGGCGCACCACGCGCACGTCGTGGCAGAAGTACTTGCCGCCGAACTGCGCGCCGATCCCGATCTTCTGCGTCAGCTCGAAGACCTTCTCCTCCAGCTCCTTGTCCCGGAAGCCGTGCCCGGTGGGGGAGCCCTCGGCGGGCAGCTCGTCCAGGTAGTGCGCGGAGGCGTACTTGGCGGTCTTCAGCGCGAACTCCGCCGACGTGCCGCCGACCACGATCGCCAGGTGGTACGGCGGGCAGGCCGCGGTGCCCAGCGAACGGATCTTCTCCTCCAGGAACTTCATCATGGAGGCCTCGTTCAGGACGGCCTTCGTCTCCTGGTAGAGGAACGACTTGTTGGCCGAGCCGCCGCCCTTCGCCATGAAGAGGAACTTGTACGCGCCGCCGTCGGTGGCGTACAGCTCGATCTGGGCCGGGAGGTTGGAGCCGGTGTTCTTCTCCTCCCACATGGTCAGCGGGGCCATCTGGGAGTAGCGCAGGTTGAGCTTGGTGTACGCGTCGTAGATCCCGTGCGACAGGGCCTCCTCGTCACCGCCCTCGGTCAGCACGTTCTGCCCGCGCTTGCCCATGACGATCGCCGTGCCGGTGTCCTGGCACATCGGGAGCACGCCCGCGGCGGCGATGTTCGCGTTCTTCAGGAGGTCCAGCGCCACGAACTTGTCGTTGGAGGACGCCTCCGGGTCGTCGATGATCCGCCGCAGCTGCGCCAGGTGGGCCGGGCGCAGGTAGTGCGAGATGTCGTGCATCGCCTCGGCGGCCAGCGTGCGCAGGGCCTCCGGCTCGACCTTGAGGAACGTACGCCCGTCGGCCTCGAAGGTGGAGACGCCCTCGGCGGTCACCAGACGGTACGGCGTGGTGTCCTCCCCCAGGGGGAGCAGATCGGAGTACGCAAACTCTGCCATGACGGCCATTCCTCACTCGGCGACGGCGGCTGACCTCCCTCGGGCAGCGCGTCCACCAGGGTAGAACGCCGCCCCCGGAGGATTCCTGTGAGGTAACGCTCACCTGGAATCCGGCGGGGAGGGGGCCCGGGGCGCGCCGGTCGCGGGGTAGTCGCGATCTATCGCGTTTGGGTACGCTGGGGCGGTGGACCTAGAGAAGCAGCCCCAGCAGCCCCTCGCCCCGGCCGCCCCGCCGCCCGCCGAAGCCCCGGCGGCCGACGGCCTCCGCGCCTCCGACGCCGATCGCGACCGGATCGCCGACATCCTGCGCGAGGCGATGGCCGAGGGCCGGCTGACGGCCGACGAGCACGCCGAGCGGGTGGACCTGGTCTACCGGGCCAAGACCGTCGGCGAACTCCAGCCGCTGATCAGGGACCTCCCCGCCTCCTCGGCCTCCACCGCCCGCCCCGGCGAGCAGCAGCCGTACGCCTACGGCCCCCAGGGCCCCGAGGGGCCGATGGAGAACCTGGTCGCGGTCTTCAGCGGCGCGAGCCGCAAGGGCCGCTGGCGGGTCGGCGGCCGGACGAACGCCTTCGCGCTCTTCGGCAGCGTGGAGATCGATCTGACCGAGGCGCTTTTCGGCCAACGACTCACCGTCATCAATGCGACGTCCATCTTCGGCAGCGTCGACGTGAGGGTGCCGGAGAACATTTCCCTGCGCGGTAACGGCACCGGCGTTTTCGGCACCTTCGATGTACGGACGCTCGAATCGGCGGACCCGGAAGCGCCGGTCGTGGTGGTGAACGGCTATTCCGTGTTCGGGACCGTCGAAGCACGCCCGAAGCGCGGCAAGTTCGTCGCGGACCTTCAGCGGCGGCTGCGCAAACACCTCGGGCACTGAATAAGAGGAGGCGGACGCCCTTCGGTAATCAGCCAGAATGCCGCAGGGCGCATTGCGGTGCGTCGAGCGCCGGCGCCACTGAGTGCATAGGCGTACGCACAGCGGGTAGGGAGTGCTGCATCGACTCTCGCTCGCGAAGCCGTAGCCGTCGTCAGGAGTAGACCGTGCTGCAACCGCCGCATCAGCCCCTGCAGGTCGCCGCCGTTCCGGCCCAGCGGTCCCCCGCCCGGGAGGACGATGCGGGCCCCTGGCACTCCGACGCGGCCTGCCGCAGCGACGAGGCCGGCCTCTTCTTCGCCCCCTCCAAGGAGCCCACCGCCGCCCGGCTGGCCCGCGAGGAGGCCGCCAAGCGGGTCTGCGCCCGGTGCCCGGTCATGGTGGACTGCCGGGAGCACGCGCTGATGCAGCCCGAGCCGTACGGGGTGTGGGGCGGGCTCACCGCCGCGGAGCGCCGGGTGGCGCTGGCCCGGCGGCGGCGGCGGGAGATCGAGCTGACGACCGCGGCGACGGTCGAACGCATAGCCGCGGCGGGCTGAACGCGTACGCGCACGGGGCGGGGGGGGGGGGGGCGGCTGCGCGCGCCCGCCCCCCCCCCCCCCGGGGCCCCCCGAGCGCGAAGAAGCGCGGGCGCCATAGAAATGGCGGGTTGCG
>NZ_JBIRLM010000001.1:845516-1018227 GCF_044330565.1 Streptomyces sp. NPDC017448
GGGGGGGGGGAGCCCGCGCGCCCGCGGGGGGGGGGGGCCCCGGGGGGGGGGGGGGGGCGGGGGGGGCCGCGCCCCGGGGGGGGGGGGGGGCCCGCCCGCCCCCCCCCCCCCCCCCCCCCCGCCCCGTGCGCCGGACTTCGGCTACTTCGCGCGGTCGAAGTCGATGGCGCTGTAGGCGCGCAGCTTCGACAACCGGTGGGTCGAGGAGATCGTCCGGATCGTGCCGGACTTGGACCGCATCACGATGGACTCGGTGGTCGCCGTCTCCGCGCGGTACCGCACCCCGCGCATCAGCTCGCCGTCCGTGATCCCCGTCGCCACGAAGAACACGTTGTCCCCGCTGACCAGGTCGTCGGTGGACAGCACCCGGTCCAGGTCGTGGCCGGCGTCCAGCGCCTTCTGCCGCTCCGCCTCGTCCTTGGGCCAGAGCTTGCCCTGGATGACGCCGCCGAGGCACTTTATGGCGCAGGCGGAGATGATGCCCTCGGGCGTCCCGCCGACGCCCATCAGCAGATCGACGCCGGTGCCCTCGCGGGCGGCCATGATCGAGCCCGCGACGTCGCCGTCGGAGATGAACTTGATCCGCGCGCCGGTCTCCCGGATCTCCTTGACGATGCCCTCGTGCCGGGGCCGGTCGAGGATGACGACGGTGACGTCCTCGGGCGTGGAGTTCTTGGCCCGGGCCACGCGCCGGATGTTCACGGCCACGGGCGCGTTGATGTCGACGAACTCCGCCGCCTCGGGCCCGGTGACCAGCTTGTCCATGTAGAAGACCGCCGACGGGTCGAACATCGCGCCGCGGTCGGCCGCCGCGAGGACGGCGATGGCGTTCGGCATGCCCTTGGCGTTGAGCGTGGTGCCGTCGATCGGATCGACCGCGATGTCGACCTCGGCGCCGGTGCCGTCGCCGACCCGTTCGCCGTTGAACAGCATCGGGGCCTCGTCCTTCTCGCCCTCTCCGATGACGACGACGCCGTTCATCGAGACGGTCGAGACGAGGGTGCGCATGGCCTTCACGGCGGCGCCGTCGGCGCCGATCTTGTCGCCGCGGCCCACCCAGCGCCCGGCCGCCATGGCGGCGGCCTCGGTGACCCGGACCAGCTCCAGGGCCAGGTTGCGGTCCGGGGCCTCCGGGGAGACCTCCAGTTGGGACGGCAGATGATGCTCGGACATCGGAGCGCACCTTTCTGTACGGCGACGACCGGATATGAGGGTGCTGTGACTCTATCGGTAGGTCGATAAAATGAGCAGGGCGGGTCACGCATGAGCGCCCGTGCCTCGCGCATTCCGGCCGGTGCCCGCGCCGCCCCCGACCGGTACCCTGCGGCCGGGCGTGCCGGGCCGCGTGCCACCATGGACCCGTGGCAAGCAAGCGAGGCAAGCAGACAGTCCGGGACATGCTCCTGTCGACGTTGGTGATCGCCGCCTGCGCGGGGGTCATCTACCTCTTCATCCCGAAGGACGAGCACGCGGACCCGGTCAAGGCGGTCGACTTCACCGTGGAGCTGGCGACGGTGCGCACGGCGGCCCCTTACCCGGTGGCCGCGCCGGAGGGCCTGCCGGAGAAGTGGAAGGCGACCTCCGTCCGGTACGACGAGGCCGCGGACAAGGCCTGGCACCTCGGCTTCCTCGACGCGGACCGCAAGTACGTCGCGGTCGAGCAGTCCACCGCCGCCGCGCGCACCTACGTCCCCGAGGTCAGCCAGAAGGCGCAGGACACCGGGCGGACCGAGACGGTGGACGGCAAGGAGTGGCAGGTCTGGGAGGGCGAGAAGTACAACGCCCTCGTCCTGCCCGGGAAGGGCCACACCACGGTGGTGACCGGCTCGGCGCCCAAGGAGAGCCTGGTGAGGATGGCCGCGGCGCTGAAGACGACGCCGCCGCCCGCCCCGGCGTCCTGACGCCCGGCCGCACCGCACCGGCCCGCGGGCGGCACGCACGGAAAAGGCCCCCGGGACACCGGGGGCCTTTTCCGTGCGCGAGGGGCCTCAGACGGTCTTGACGACCTCGTCGTAGGAGAGGCGGGGGCTGCGCGGGAACCACGCGTCCTCGCCCGGCTTGCCGATGTTGACGACCATCAGCGGGGTGTGGTCGTCGTCCAGGAACTCCTTCTGGATGCCCGCGGCGTCGTAACCGGTCATCGGGCCGGCGGCCAGGCCGGCGGCGCGGACGCCGATGATGAAGTAGGCGGCCTGGAGCGCGGCGTTGAGGCCGGCGGCCGACTCGCGGACCGGGCGCTCCGAGAAGAACACGTCCTTGGCCTGCGGGAAGTGCGGGAGCAGCGCCGGGAGCTCCTCGTGGAACTCGTTGTCGGCGGCCAGGATCGCGACCAGCGGGGCGGACGCGGTCTTCGGGCGGTTGCCCTCGGCCATGTGCTGCACCAGGCGCTCGCGACCCTCGGCGGACCGGACCAGGACGACGCGCAGCGGCGACTGGTTGAAGGCGGTGGGGCCGAACTTGACCAGGTCGTAGATCGCCTGGACCTGCTCGTCGGTCACCGGCTCGTCGGTGAACGTGTTGGCGGTGCGGGCCTCGCGGAAGAGGAGGTCCTGGGCGGCGGGGTCGAGAACGAGGGACATGTGGTGCTGACCTTCCGATGTGCACAGTGGGGGAAGAAGGTTCGAACGTACGCCTGAAGTAGGTTAACTTTCAACTAAAATGAGCGTGGAGTGATCCATTCCACAGGCTTCCCCGGCCGGGCCCCGCCCGCGCGGAACCCCGGGCCCCGCTGGAGGGGCTACCACACCCGGGCCGCGCCCCTTCCGCGCGCGGGGGACCGCGGGCTCCGGAGGGTTCAGGAGGCCCTGCGGGAGCGCACCCCTCCCGCGCGAGGGACCGGGGCCTCCCCGGCCCGCCGCCTCAGCCCTCGTCCGCGTCCTGCGGGCGGGCGAGCGCCGCGTCCAGCCGGGCGCGGGCGCCCTCCAGCCAGTGGCGGCAGACCCTCGCCAGCTCCTCGCCCCGCTCCCACAGGGCCAGCGACTCCTCCAGGGTCGTGCCGCCCGCCTCCAGCCGGCGCACGACCTCGATCAGCTCGTCGCGCGCCTGCTCGTACCCGAGCGTGCCCGTGGCGGCGGCCGCCGCCGTACCCTCGTCGTCCGTCATGTGATCCACCCTAAGTGTGAGCTGCCATGTGATCAGAGGCGCCGGGAGCTACTCCGCCACCCGTACGGTGAACTCGCCCTCCGCCACCCGGGCCCGCAGCGGTTCGCCGGCCGCCCCCGCCTCGGCGGGGGAGCGCACCACGTGCCCGTCCGGCCGCTGGAGCACCGCGTACCCGCGCTCCAGGGTGGCGGCGGGGGAGAGGGAGACGACCCGGGCGAGCGTGTGCGACAGCTCGGAGTCGGCGCGGTCCAGGAGGTGGCCCAGCACCCGGCGGCTGCGCCCGACGAGCGCGTCCACCTCCGCCTCGCGCTCGTCCACCAGCCGCTGGGGCCGCTCCATCGCCGGCCGGCGCAGCGCGTGCGCGAGCCCCCGCTCCTCGCGGTCCAGCAGCCCCCGCACGGTCCGCAGCGCCCGGTCCCGCAACTGCTGCACCCGCTCCAGCTCCTCGCCCACGTCCGGGACGACCTTCTTGGCCGCGTCCGTGGGCGTGGAGGCGCGCAGGTCGGCGACCAGGTCGAGCAGCGGCGAGTCCGGCTCGTGGCCGATCGCGGAGACCACCGGCGTACGGCAGGCGGCCACGGTCCGGACCAGCTGCTCGTCGGAGAACGGCAGCAGGTCCTCGACGCTGCCGCCGCCCCGGGCGACCACGATCACGTCGACCTCGGGCAGCGCGTCCAGCTCCTCGACCGCCCGCACGACCTGGGCGACCGCGTGCACCCCCTGGACGGCGGTGTTGCGGACCTCGAAGCGGACGGCGGGCCAGCGGCGGCGGGCGTTCTCCAGGACGTCGCGCTCGGCGGCGGAGGCGCGCCCGCAGACCAGCCCGATGAGCTGCGGCAGGAAGGGGAGCGGCTTCTTCCGGTCCAGTGCGAAGAGCCCCTCCGCGGCGAGCGACTTCTTCAGCTGCTCCAACCGCACCAGCAACTCGCCGATGCCGACCGGGCGTATGTCGGTGGCCCGCAGCGACAGCTGCCCACGGGGGGCGTACCACTCGGGCTTGGCGAGGACGACGACGCGCGCCCCCTCGCTCACCACGTCGGCGATCCGGTCGAAGACCTGCCGGAAGCAGGTCACGCTCACCGAGACGTCCTGGGAGGGGTCGCGCAGGGTCAGGAAGACGACGCCGGCCCCGGGCCGCCGCGACAGCTGGGTGATCTGCCCTTCCACCCAGACGGCGCCGAGCCGGTCGATCCACCCGCCGATGAGCCGGGAGACCTCACCGACGGGCAACGGCGCTTCCGCGGACGTGTTGAGAGCCATACCGGCGAGCGTATCGGCACCCGCCGACAGGCCCCCGCCCCCGCGCCCGCCGCCCTGGGGGCGAAGGCCGCACGCACGGCCGCCCGCCTCCCCGGTACGCCCCCGCCGCCTCACTGCGCCGTGCCGCGCGCGCCTTCCGCCTCTCCCGGCTCCTCCGGGCCTCCCGGCTCCTCCGGGCCTCCCGGCCCCTCCGCGCCGCCCCGGCGGCCCGTCCCCTGCACCGCCAGCACCACGAGCCCCACGCCGAGCCAGCAGACGCCCACCACCTGGGAGGACGTCGTCGCCTCGACGATGACCGCGACCAGGATGCCCGCGCCGACCACCGGGACGAGGACGTGCCGCCACCAAACGGGCGGCCCCGCCATCCGGCGTACGGCGAACCAGCCGACCACCGAGGCGTGCAACAGCACGAACGCCGTCAGCGCGCCGATGTCCACCACCGAGACCAGATGGTCCAGACCGTCGTCGCGCCGGGCCGCCCACACGGCGGCCACCAGCGTCACCACGGCCGCGCAGAGGATCGCCACCCGCGGCACCCCGGAGGACGGGCTGACCTTCGCGAGCACCCCCGGCAGCCGCCGCTCGCGGGCCATCGCGAAGACGAGCCGGCCGGCGGCGGCCTGCCCCGCCAGCGCGGCGAAGGCGGCGCCGATCGCCTTGCTGACCGCCACCAGATCGTGCAGCCAGCTCCCCACCGAGGCGTCCACCGCGTCGTAGAACGCCGACCCCTGCGCCGCCGGGTCCGCCGCCAGCTCGGCCGAGCTGACCGGTTCCAGCAGCGCCGCCAGGTAGGACTGCGCCACGAACAGCGTGCCGGCCAGCACCAGGCAGAACAGCACCGCCCGCGCCACCTTCTGCGAGCCGCCCGTCACCTCCTCGGCGAACGAGGCGATGGCGTCGAAACCGAGGTACGACAGCACGGCGATCGACACGGCCCCCAGGACGGCGGCCAGGGAGAACCCGGTGTCCCCGGTCAGCGGCGTCAGCCAGCCGCGCTGGGCCCCGTCCCGTGCCAGGACGACGAGAGCCGCCACCACGAAGACCAACAGGACGACGATCTCCATGGCCAGCACCGCGAAGCCGACGCGGGCGGCCGCCCGTACGCCCCACAGGTTGAGCAGGGTCGTCACGAGCACCGCGAGCGCGGTCCACACCCAGCGCGAGACCTCCGGGACCAGGGCGTTCATCGCGATCCCGGAGAAGAGGTAGGCGACGGCCGGGATGAGGAGGTAGTCGAGCATGGCCATCCACCCGGCGATGAACCCCGGCCCTTCCCCGAGCCCCTTGCGGGCATACGTGAAGACCGAACCGGCGAAGGGGGCGACCCGCACCATCTGGGCGTAACTGAAGGCGGTGAACCCCATGACGACCGTGGCCACCAGATAGACGAGGGCGACCGCCCCGTCGGACTTCGCGTCGAGGGCGCCGAACACGCCGACGGGGGCCATCGGGGCGATGAAGAGGAGCCCGTAGACCACCAGGTCCCGGAAGCCGAGCGTCCGCCGCAGCCGGCCCTGCGCGGCACCGCTCCCGGAACCCCCGGAGCCCGGCCCCGGGCGGCCCCCCGGCGGCCCGCCCGTACCGGCCCCGGCCCCGTCGCCCGTACCGCCCACCGCTCCTCCTCTTCCGCCGTTCCCCGTACCGCTTCCCGTACCGTTCCCCGTACCGCTTCCCGATCCGCTCCCGGGTACCGACGCCATCACCCCTCCATCACCGTCAGCGAGCTGCTGCACACGCACCGCGACCAGTGTCCCGATCCGGCCGTCCGCGCGCCTGTTCGCCACGGCCTTACGATGGGACGCATGACTGCAACGCCTGCCCGCCGTGTCCTGCTCGCCGCTCCCCGTGGCTACTGCGCGGGCGTGGACCGCGCCGTGATCGCCGTCGAGAAGGCCCTGGAGCAGTACGGGGCCCCGATCTACGTCCGCCACGAGATCGTGCACAACAAGTACGTCGTGCAGACCCTGGAGAAGAAGGGCGCGATCTTCGTGGACGTCACGGCGGAGGTGCCCGAGGGCTCCATCGTGATGTTCTCCGCGCACGGAGTCGCGCCCACCGTCCACGCGGAGGCCGCCGAGCGTAAGCTCGCCACCATCGACGCGACCTGCCCGCTGGTCACCAAGGTCCACAAGGAGGCCGTCCGGTACGCCAAGGAGGACTACGACATCCTCCTGATCGGCCACGAGGGCCACGAGGAGGTCATCGGCACCTCCGGCGAGGCCCCCGACCACATCCAGCTGGTCGACGGCCCCGAGGACGTGGCCGACGTCCAGGTGCGCGACGAGTCGAAGGTCGTCTGGCTCTCCCAGACCACCCTGTCCGTCGACGAGACGATGGAGACGGTCGACGCCCTCAAGTCGAAGTTCCCCAACCTCCTCTCGCCGCCCAGCGACGACATCTGCTACGCCACGCAGAACCGCCAGATCGCGGTGAAGAAGCTGGCCGAGGACGCCGAACTGGTCATCGTGGTCGGCTCCAAGAACTCCTCGAACTCCATCCGGATGGTCGAGGTCGCGCTGGACGCCGGGGCTCCCGCCGCCCACCTGGTCGACTTCGCGAGCGAGATCGACGAAGCGTGGCTGGAGGGCGTGACGACGGTCGGCCTGACCTCCGGGGCCTCGGTGCCGGACGTCCTGGTCGACGGCGTCCTGGAATGGCTCGCGGAACGCGGTTACGCGGATGTGGAAACGGTGAAGACGGCCGACGAGTCGATCACCTTCTCCCTCCCCAAGGAGCTCCGCCGCGACTTGCGCGCCGAGGCCGCCGCCCTTTCCGCCGAGTAGTCGCGCACCGGGCCCGGGCTCCCCGTACGGTGGACGCCATGGAGATCTTCGGCGTGGACATCGGCGGATCCGGGATCAAGGGCGCTCCCGTGGACCTGGACCGAGGGGACTTGGCGCAGGAGCGCCACAAAGTGCTGACACCGCACCCGGCCACGCCCGAGGGCGTGGCCGGGTGCGTGGCGGAGGTGGTCGGCCACTTCGACTGGTCGGGCCCGGTCGGCGTCACGTTCCCGGGAGTCGTCACGGACGGGATCACCCGCACCGCGGCCAATGTCGACAAGGGCTGGATCGACACGGACGCCCGCGCCCTGCTGGGCGAGCGGATCGGTCGGCCCGTCACCATCCTGAACGACGCGGACGCGGCCGGCGTCGCCGAGATGACGTTCGGGGCGGGGAAGGGCCGTACGGGCACGGTCATCCTGTTGACGTTCGGCACGGGCATCGGCAGCGCGGTCTTCACCGACGGGAAGCTGGTCCCGAACACCGAGCTGGGCCACCTGGAGCTGCACGGCCACGAGGCGGAGAAGCACGCCTCGACGAAGGCCAAGGACGACGGGGACCTCAGCTGGCAGCACTGGGCGCACCGGGTCCAGAAGTACCTGCTCCACGTGGAGATGCTGTTCTCGCCGGAGCTGTTCATCATCGGCGGGGGCGTGAGCCGCAAGGCGGAGAAGTTCCTGCCGCTGATCGAGAAGGTCCGTGCCGAGATCGTCCCGGCCCAGCTGCAGAACAACGCGGGCATCGTGGGAGCGGCGATGGCGGCGGCGGCGACACGGGACGGGCACTGAGGAACGCCTGGCCGCCTTTGAGGGCCGGGGGCGGGCACGACCCGCGTCCCCCGTCCCGGGGCGGGTACGGCCCATGGCCCCCGTCTCGGGGCGGGTACGGCCCACGTCCCTAGGCTCGGGACGGGCACGACCCCCGCCCCCGTCCTCCGAAGGCGGCACCCTCACAGGCGGACGGGGCGTCGCCCGTCGCGGACCTCAGAGCCGCGGGGGCCGGCGTGCGGCGACCGCCCCGGCTCCGGCCCGTTCGGGCGTGACGTCCTCGCCGCCGGGCGCCGCGGCCCGGGCGGCGGCCCGGGGCGTCCGCTCCTGAACGCCGGCGTCGCGTTCCTGGGCCGGTAGGTACTGCCGCCGGGCCCGCATCAGCCGCACCTTGCGTACGGAGGCGATGAGCCCCGCGACGAGCGTGCCGCCGTACAGCCAGCCGGCGTGGACGGCGAGGGCGGTCACCAGACCCATGAGCTGTCCGCCGAAACCGTCCGAGCCCCCGGAGATCGGGAACACGCCCACGGCGAAGGCGATCGGCACGCTGATCGGCGCGGTGACCAGGTCGGCGGGGCGGACCCAGAGGGCGGTCAGCGCGCTGACGGAGAGGAAGAGCAGCCCGTAGACGAGCTCGGAGCTGTCGAACAGCAGCCGGTCCAGGCAGGCGAGCACGAACAGGGTGAGGGAGGCGAACAGCCCGGCCCCGATCCCGGTCAGCCGGGGGTTGGGGAACCGCCGCAGCGCGAGCACCACGGGAGGCGCGCTGCGCACCCGTACCCGGTACACGGCGGAACTCTCGCCGGGGGGAACATCCGGCGAAGGCGGTACGGGCGCGGGCTGCGGGGTCTTCCTGCGCTGCGGGGGACGTGTCCTGGGCTGCTCCACCCCACCAACGTAGGTCGCGGGAGGCGGGGAATCAGGGGTTGGACACGCGCTTGGGCGGACCTTGGAGTTGCGTTCGATGTCACACGGCCGAAAGTAAGCCGTGCACGGCCGGAAGTGGAGGGCGGCCCGGACCGGGGAGGAGGCGGCACGGCCGCACGGCACGCCCGCCGTGAGCAACCGCCCGGGGCCGGTGACGCGATCCGCACCACCGGGCTCCACGGGCCGACGGATCAGCACCGCGAACCGCCCCGTCCCGGCCCGGCGGGGGCGGCCCGTAAACTGGAGAATCGGTCCACTCCGGGGCCCGGCCGACCCGGCCGGAACAGCCGGGCCGGACCCGGACGCCCCTGACCCCCTCCTCACTCCAGGAAGTCGCCAAAGTGTCGCTCACGATCGGAATCGTCGGCCTGCCGAATGTCGGCAAGTCGACCCTGTTCAACGCCCTGACCAAGAACGACGTGCTGGCGGCCAACTACCCGTTCGCCACGATCGAGCCGAACGTCGGCGTGGTCGGCGTCCCGGACCCGCGCCTGAACAAGCTCGCCGAGATCTTCAACTCGCAGCGGCTCCTCCCGGCGACGGTTGACTTCGTCGACATCGCCGGCATCGTCCGGGGCGCGTCGGAGGGCGAGGGGCTGGGCAACAAGTTCCTGGCGAACATCCGCGAGTCCGACGCGATCTGCCAGGTCATCCGGGCCTTCAAGGACGAGAACGTCGTGCACGTCGACGGCAAGGTCTCGCCGAAGGACGACATCGAGACGATCAACACCGAGCTGATCCTCGCCGACCTCCAGTCCGTCGAGAAGGCCGTCCCGCGCCTGACGAAGGAATCCCGCCTCCAGAAGGAGAAGGTCGCGGTGCTCGCCGCGGTCGAGGAGGCGCAGAAGATCCTGGAGTCCGGCCAGACGCTGTTCGCCGCGGGCATCACGGCGGGCACCGAGAAGGGCAGGCTCCTGCACGAGCTGCACCTGCTCACCACCAAGCCGTTCCTGTACGTGTTCAACGTCGACGAGGACGAGCTGGTCGACGAGGACTTCAAGAACGAGCAGCGCGCGCTCGTCGCCCCGGCCGAGGCGATCTTCCTGAACGCCAAGATCGAGTCCGAGCTGATCGAACTGGACGACGACGAGGCCCTGGAACTCCTCCAGTCCATGGGCCAGGAGGAGCCCGGCCTCGCCACCCTCGGCCGCGTCGGCTTCGAGACCCTGGGCCTCCAGACCTACCTCACGGCAGGCCCGAAGGAAGCCCGCGCCTGGACCATCAAGAAGGGCGCGACGGCCCCCGAGGCGGCCGGTGTGATCCACACCGACTTCCAGAAGGGCTTCATCAAGGCGGAGATCATCTCCTTCGACGACCTGGTCGAAACCGGCTCGGTCGCCGAGGCCCGCGCCAAGGGCAAGGCCCGCATGGAAGGCAAGGAGTACGTCATGCAGGACGGGGATGTGGTGGAGTTCCGCTTCAACGTGTAGTCGTACGCATACTGCACGTTAGTCATTGAGCCAAACGTGCAGGCCAGAAGGGGTCGGACTCTGACGAGTCCGACCCCTTCGTCGTCACCGTGCTGGATGGGTGCTGGATATTCTGACGCGCGGTCAGAGGCCATCAGGTGTCGTAAACGGTGGATCGGTGTCCCACGTGAACGACCCAGACCAGCAGTTCCCCGTTGTCGATCGTGTAGACGACGCGGTAGTCGCCAACCCGTAGTCGCCGGCGGTCTGGCTGGGACACGAGTGCGGTGGTGTTGAAGCCGAGCGGATCGCTTTCCAGCTCGGTCAGCTTGGCCAGGATGCGCAGTGCCATTTCGCGCGGGATCTTCCGAAGCTCGGCCTGCGCCTCGGGTCGGAAGACGGTTCGGTACTCACTCACCGCGCGCCAGCGTCTCCCTCATGATGTCCTCGATCGGGATGCCGGGTGCGGGGTTGGCCATGCGCTCGTCGATGATCCGGTTGATCTCGCGCTCTTCCCATTCCTGGTACTTGCGCAGCACCTCGATGGAGACCACGGCGGCGACTTCCTTGCCCCGGCGCGTGATCACCGTGGGCACGTCGTCGCGGTCGGCCCGCTCCACAACCTCGGCCAGGTGTGCCCGGACATCGCGGATTGACTCTATGGGCAGCGGCTGTGTCATGCGCTCAAAGGTACCGGGTGTCGCATGTGTACACAACGCGTCACGGGCGACGAACGTTCGTCACGCTCGTGCGTACTGGATGAACTTGCACCGTGCTGGATGGGCGCTGGATAAGGGCTCCGAGAACCGCGTTTTCGCAGGTGGGAGCGCTGTGCTGAACGTTCCGCTTCAACGTGTGAGCGGATGAAATGACATCACGTCGCTGATCCGGCAAACATGCAGATCAGAAGGGGCCGGGCTCTCACAAGCCCGGCCCCTTCGTCGATCCCGCGCTGGATCGGTGCTGGATTCCCTGACTCGGTGCCAGGAGTGCTCAGGTGTTGTAGACGGTGGAGCGATGCCCGACATGGACGACCCGGACCACCAGCTCGCTCGAGCTGCTGGACGAGTGTCCCGATGGGGGAGGCCATGACGCGGAGCGGTCCCGGCGCCAGAAGGTGGGAAACCGCCGGCAGAGCACCGAGCGGTCGTCCGGCCCCGGGGCGCGGTCCTTGGATTCCCCGTCCTCGAAGGAGTCGCGCGTCAGGTCGATGGGCCGCCGGGCGGGGTCGCGCGGCTCCTCCTCGGCCGGCGGGCGGACATACCGGAGGCCGTCTCGTCGCAGGCGCCGAAGTCCTGGTAGTTCCGCTGGACCGCGATCAGGGAGACCTCGCTCGCAAGCCGCTCATGGTGGGCCGGCGGAACTGGACCCCGTCGTCCTCCCGGAAGCAGAGGGGGCAGATCGCGTACGAGCCGGGCATCTCGTCCAGCACGCGGTGCCCGCAACAGGGGCAGGAGTCGCTCACCTGCGCAGTCTCCTTGCAGGCCCGGCCGGTGTGCCAGGGATCTTGACCCACTCGAAGAAGGGCCGGGACGGCATACGGCATCGGGGGAGGGCCGGCGGCGCGGGTGAGCCTGTCGCTGCCGGAGGGGCCCGCCCAGCTGGAGCTTGCACCCCCACGCCCCACGCCGCGAGGGCCTGCGCGCCGCGGCGGCCCGCGGCTGCGCCGCCTGCGGGCGCGTCGCCCCGGCCTCCCTCAAGGCCCCTGGCGTACCCGAAGCCGAGCGCGCCGCACCACTGATCGGAGGGCTCGTCGACGGGCTGGACCTGCGCGGCCTCGCGGTCGACGACCTCCACACCGGCCTCGCCGAAGCGCCCGCCGGGCTCGTGGCCGGCCTCAACGGCTCGTCCGCGCCCGAGTAACGCCTCGTCCGCACCCCGACAGGGACGGCGGGATCGGATCAGTCGGCGATCCGGAAACGTCCCATGGCGATCTTGATGAGCTCGTCGGCGATCTCCTCGACGCTCGCGTCGACCCAGCCGACGACCCAGTCGTGCATCAGGCCGTTGACGGCGCCGATGAAGGCGGCGCGGGCGATGCGGTAGTCGTCGGGGACGAGCTCGCCGCGTTCGAGGGCCTCGTCGATCTGCCGGCCGAGGAGGTCGATCCAGACCGCGCGGCGCTCAAGGCGCTGGCGGTCCAGGCGAGGGCTGACGCCGACGATCTCGACGTAGGCGATGCGGGCGTGGCGGGGGTCGGACGCGGCGCCCGCGACGTAGGCGCGGAGCATCAGCATGAGCCGCTTGCGCGGAGGCTCGTCCTGGATGGCGGGCAGGATGGAGAGGACGGCCTGTTCGGCGATGTCGTTGACGTGCAGATGCAGTTCGGCCAGCAGGTCTTCCAGAGTGCGGAACTCTTCGTAGAACTGACGGGACGACAGTCCGGCGGCCTTGCAGAGGTCGGCGATCTTGGTGCCGCGGTAACCGGGGTGCGCGCCGAACATCTCCAGGCCGGCCTCCAGGAAGCGCTGATGGCGCTCGGCCCGCCGCTCGCCGGCGTCCCTGCCCCCGTACCGGCCTGCCGCCGGGGCGATCCTGCCGCTCACGTCTGCCCCCATCAGTTGGTACGGAGAATCTTCCCGCACCGGTCTTGCGGCGGAGACCGCCCCCTCCCTACCATCCAGTAATTCAGTTCGAAAATTGCGATGTTCAGATTCAGGGAAAGGTTCGCGCGCGGCTCACGAAGCCGCGCGGAGCCTGAACTCGTCCTGCTTCGCCCCCCTCATCGCCCCGCTGGGGCCGCAGGCTCTCCGCGCGCCCTACGCCTTCGTGCCCAGCTGGGCAGGGTGCCGCCCTGGAACTGAATCTCTCCGTACCGTGCGCCCCTGCGCGCACCCGCCTGGAGGAGATACACGCATGCCTTCTGTGAGCAGCCCTGCTCGGGTGGCCCCCGCACGCGGGGACCGTCGCCGCCTCCGCCGTCTGCGGCGCATGACCGCGGCCGCCGTTCTCGCGGCCGGCGCCCTCGTGCCCCTCTCGGTCGGTTCCGCCCAAGCCGCCCCCACCTCCGCCCCCGCCCTGCGGGAGGTGATGCTCGTCGGCAACAACTGGGAGGGCACCGCCGACGTCATCAAGCCCGGCGGCGACTTCGGCAGGATCGGCCGGATCAACATCGTTCCGGACAAGGTCGAGCGGCTCGCCCGCATCTACACGAACCCGGTCAACCTGGCCGTCTACCTGGGGATCCGGGCGACAGCGGGCGAGGGACACGACCAGCTCGTCGACGACCTCTACTCCACCCCCGACGGCCGTTCCGTCGTCGCCTCACGGCCCAGCTTCGGCGACGTCGTATCCATCGACCTGGCCACCGGGAAGGTCAACTGGCGGTTCGCGGTCTCGGGTTACCGCTCCGACCACATGGCCGTCTCCCCGGACGGCACGAAGGTCGCGGTCTCGGCCTCGCTCGGCAACACCGTGCACGTCCTCGACATCGACACCGGCAGTCAGTTGGGCAGATTCAGCACCGGCGACAAGCCGCACGAGAACATCTGGACCGAAGGGGGCAAGTACATCTGGAACATGTCCATCGGCAACGTCGAGACCGCTCTCGACGCCCCGTGGCTGGACTGGGCCAAGGGTGACCGGCATATCACCGTCACCGATGCGAGTACGTTCGAGGTCGTGCGGACGATCGACATGCGCGAGCGCCTGGACGCCTTCGGACGCAAGGACCTGTCCAACTCCGTCCGCCCGGCGGTGTTCAGCCCCGACTTCTCCAAGCTGTACTTCCAGGTCTCCTACTTCAACGGTTTCCTGGAGTACGACGTCGCCACCGACAGGATCACCCGGGTCAGGACCCTGCCCAAGAACCCGGCGACCAGCGACGACCGCACCACCTTCGTCAACGACTCGCGCCATCACGGCATGTCCATGAACCCCGACGGCAGCAAGCTGTGCATCGCGGGCACGATGGACGACTACGCCACCGTCGTCGACCGCGACAGCCTTCGGCAAGGCCCGCTCGTCACCGCGTCCAAGCCCTACTGGGCCACCGTCAGCGGCGACGGCCGCGCCTGCGTGATCTCCGAGAGCGGCGCCGACCAGGTCACCGCCATCGACTTCGCCACCGGGGAGAAGGTCGCCTCCGTGCCCGTCGGGGACCACCCCCAACGTGTCCGCCTCGCCCGGATCCCCGCCGACTGGTCCAGCCCCGCGGGCTGACTTCCGTCCCTGGGGGCGCAGGGGTGCGAAGTCCCCCTGCGCCCCCTCACGCGATCACCGCGCCGAGCCCCGTGTTCCGCGAGGCGGGCCGGGGGCGGGGCGCCGGGCCCCGGCCCCGGGTTCTTCGCCTGCTCCGCCGACGCACCGCTTCCGATCCGTCCGGCTCCGGAGCCGAGGTCGGCGGGAATCGGGCGGGTGCGGACGGGTTCGACTCGCGACCAAAGGGTACAAAACGGTATAGATCCCTCTGGGGAGGCTGATGCAATGCCGTGGTTCGCCTGGTTGCTCACCGCCGCGGCGCTCGGGGCTGCGGAGTTCTTCACCCTCACGCTGGTCTTCGGGCTGCTGGCCGGTGCGGCGCTGGTGGCTGCCGTGGTGGCCGGAGTCGGCGTCGGACTGTTCGGGCAGCTCGTGGCGCTCGGGCTGACGGCGGTGGCGGGGCTCGCCCTGGTCCGGCCCGTCGCCCTGCGGCAGATGGCCCAGGCGCCCCTGACCGTCGAGGGCAGCGACGCCCTGATCGGCAAGCGGGCCGAAGTGGTGCAGGAGGTCACCGCGTCCCACGGACTGATCAAGCTCTCCGGCGAGGAATGGTCCGCCCGCGCCTTCGACGAGAGCCAGGTGATCCCCGTGGGCGCCCTGGTGGACGTCATGGAGATCGACGGCGCGACCGCTGTGGTGTACCCCCGCGAACTGCTCCCCTGACCACACGAACCCGCCGCCTGAACCGGCAGTTCGAACCGGCCGCCCGAACGTCATGGACCGACCGTCTGTCACCTGCGGTGTACGGAGCGCTCGCAGCGAAGGAAGAAGGAAAGCCGAAGGAAGAAGGAAAGTGAGGAGATATGGATCCGGTCGTCATCCCGATCCTCGTGGCGGCGATCGTCGTCGTCTTTCTCGTGGCCGCCACCGTCCGCATCGTCCCGCAGGCGCGCCGCTACAACATCGAGCGGTTCGGCCGCTACCGCCGCACGCTGCAACCCGGCCTGAACTTCGTCCTGCCGGTGGCGGACCGGATCAACACCAAGCTCGACGTACGCGAGCAGGTGTACTCCTCCGACCCCAAACCGGTGATCACCGAGGACAACCTCGTGGTCAACATCGACACCGTCCTCTACTACCAGATCACCGACCCGCGGGCGGCCGCCTACGAGGTCGCCGACTATCTGCAGGCCATCGACCAACTCACCGTGACCACCCTCCGCAACGTCATCGGCTCCATGGACCTGGAGGGCACGCTCACCTCTCGCGAGGAGATCAACGCCCGGCTCCGCGCCGTCCTCGACGACGCCACCGGCAAGTGGGGCATCCGCGTCAACCGCGTCGAGATCAAGGCCATCGACCCGCCGAACACCATCAAGGAGGCGATGGAGAAGCAGATGCGGGCCGAGCGCGACAAGCGCGCCGCCATCCTGCACGCCGAGGGCGAGCGGCAGGCCAAGATCCTCACCGCCGAAGGCACCCAGCAGAAGGACATCCTGGAGGCCCAGGGCACCCAGCAGGCGATGATTCTGCGCGCGGACGGCGAGTCCAAGGCCGTGGAACTGGTCTTCCAGTCCGTCCACCGCAACAACGCCGACGCGAAGGTCCTCGCCTACAAGTACTTGGAGACCCTCCCGCACCTCGCCCAGAGCGACAACAACACCTTCTGGGTGATCCCCGGCGAGCTGACCGAGGCGATCCGTACCGTCACCCATGCCTTCGGCGACCGGGCGACCGGTACGGGACCGCCGGCGGCCACCCGGCGCGAGGACGCGGATGACCCCGCCTCCGACGGCGAGGACAAGGACCACGTGGACGCCCCGGAGATCCAGCCGAACTCCACGCTCGCCCTGGACGCCGTCGCCGCGGCCGACGAGGCCGCCAAACAGGCAGCCGTCGCGGTGAGCGACGCGAAGGCGGAGGCGGAGGCCGCCGGTGAGACCCGGCCGCCGGGACGGCGGGGTACGGCTGGAGGCTGACGGGCCGGCGGGGTACGGCCGGAGGTTGACGGGCCGGCGGGGTACGGCCGGAGGTTGACGGGGGCGGGGCCCTCCGCTTTCCGCCTCTCCCGGCCCCGGGCTGCGTGATCCCCCGTGTTCCGCCCCGGGGGCCCCTCGTCGGTGCTCCCGGCTCGGTTCCGTCCCCGTAAAGTCCTTGGTACCGCCGCGCCCGTACGGCAGACTTACGGCCGCAGTTCACATGAGGGCGCGGGCGACTCGGGGGAAGACAACGTGAATCGCCGCCTGTCCGTGGCGCTGGCCGTCTACGGGGTGTGGAACCAGGCCATCATCCTGTTCCTGTTCGAACCGTTGAAGGAGTGGGTCTCCGGTTTCCTTCCGGCCGGCACGGCCGTGGGAGAAGTCCGGCTGCTCGGACTCTCCTTCGACGGGTTCGCGGTGCGCGACCCGGAGCACGCCGTGGGGTGGGTGCCGCAGCTCGTCTTCCTGGTGGTGGGCGGACTCCTCATGTACGGCGTGTTCCGCGGGAGCGCGGCCGTCAGGCCGAGGGTCAGGGCCGTCCTCGCCCTCGGCGGAGCCTTGCTGCTCGCCTCGGGTGCGGCCACGCTGATCACCCCCGCTCTGGACCCGGGCGCCGCCTCTGCCCTCCCCTCGTACGGTGAATGGGTCGTGCGGGCCCAGCTCGGTGAAGTGCCCGCAGCGGCGGCGCAGTTCGCGCTGCTCACCCTGTGGGTGCCGTTGATCCCCTGGTTCCTGGTGTGGAGGTACCGCGCTCTGCCGCCTCTGCGGGCCCACTTCGGAACCATGGAGGGCGCCGAGAGCCGCGAGGGCGGCCCCGAGGGGGCCCACGGAGGCCGCGAAGAGGTCCAGGCGGGAGCTGAGAACACGCAGGAGGCCCGGGAGAGCCGGGAGGGCCCCGCGGAGGCCGTACCGCCGGCCGTCACCGCCCGCGAGCGGCGGCACCTGGTCTGTGCCGGGCTCATTCCGGCCGTGCTGCTGGCCGTGGCCGGAGGGCCGGTCCTTCGCCATGTCAGGGTGCGGTACCTGTCCCAGGGGGCCCCGGGTTCCCCGGACGTGTCGGTCACCTTCGACCCGGACCTGTGGAACTCCTACACCCCGCCGCCCCTCGTCGCCGAGTGGAGCGGCGTCCTCTACCCGGCGCTGCGCCTGCGCCCGCTCCGGACCGAGATGACCGTCGGCTGGACCGTCACCCTCGTGGTCTGCGCCGTCTTTCTCGGGGTCCTGGCGCTGGTGCTCCGCTCGGTGGCCACGCGCTCGGCGGGGCTCGTGCGGAGGCCCCCGGCGGAGTCCGGCGCGACCCCCGCCTTCGCCCCGGCCGGGCCCGCCGCGTACCTCGGGCTCGTCATGAAGGGGTGGTACGCGACGCTGCTGGCCGCCGCCGTCGCCGCCTTCGTGGACGGCCGGCTGCTCCGTTGGTTCGCGCCGCGCAGAGAGAGCGGTACGGCGGTCACCGACCACCTGGGCGTGGCGCTCGGCGACGCCGTCCGGTTCGGCGCGGCCTGGGGGTGGGCGACCGGGCTCGCGTGCCTGGCCGCGGTTCTGCTGATGAGGCGCCGGGCGGCCCCCGCGGCCCCGCCCCCCGACGCGTACGAGAAGCGGCCGGATCACGCGGACGAGACGCAGCCGGGCCGTCAGGACGCGATGCGCTCGGGCCGTCGGGACATGATGCGCTCGGGCCGTCAGGACGGGGGACAGCCGGACCGCCGGGGTGAGGAACAACCGGGCCGCCAGGGTGAGGAACAGCTGAGCCGTCAGAGCGAGGAACAACCGGTCCGCGAGTGCGAGGAGCAGTCGGCCCATGGCGAATAACCGACGGGGGGCCGGGGCCCGCAGGACGGGTGCGCTGACCCGGGCGAGCGTACGCCGGGGGAGCGGGTCGCGCCCAGCGCGCCCCGAGGCGGAAGAGGAGACGGAGGCCGGGGGCCGGCTGCGGTTCGTGAAAAGCCCGACCGCCTGGCTGCTGGGCATCCTGCTGGCCGTGGCGACCATGACGTTCCAGGACGTCCTGACCGCGACGGTGAAGGCGATCCTTCCGTTGGACCGGGTGCCGGACCGGCTCTCACCGCAGAACGCCGTCGACGTCGTCGACGTCAAGGACGTCAAGGACATCGGGTACTACGTGGTGCGCGACGGCGGGGGCGCCGAGGACGGGAAGCTCCTCGAAGCGATCTCGTCGGGCGGGCCCTGGCGGGAGGGCCGCACCGTCGTCGACGCGGGGGAGGCCGACTGGATGATCACCGTGCAGGGCAGGGCCTCCCAGCAGGTCCGCATCACCGACATCGTGCCCGTACTGGAGGGAGGGGCGTGCGAGAAGCCGCTCGGCGGCAGCCTGGCGCACTTCCCGTCCCAGGGCGTCACGGACGTCATCCCCCTGGAACTGGAGGTGGACGCCCCCCGCCCCCGCCTCAAGACCTACGGCAAGGACGGCAAGGGCGGCAAGGACGCCAAGCCGTTCTTCACCGGGCCCCAGGCCAAGCACATCACGTTGAACCCGAACGAGACCGAGGCGTTCATCGTCCACGCGACCTCCGAGACCGGCTACTGCCGCTGGCGGTACCGCGTGCACTACGAAGTCGGCGGCAGCACGGCGGAGACCACGATCAGCGGGCCCGGGGGAAAGCCCTTCGAGCTGACCGCGCGCCTGCCCGACGCGTCCGCGTACCGGAAGGTCTACTTTCCCGGCCTCGACTGCGTGTCCCCGGCCTCCCGGCCGGTGGGCACCTGGTACGAGCAGACCGGCCCGGAGTACGCCCGCGCCCGCAAGAGCGACCGGGTGCCGCCCTGCCCCAAGAGCTGAGCCCCCAGAGCTGACTCCCACGAGCCGGGCCTCGGGGGGCGAGCCCCGGAGCCGAGGCGGCGGTCCCCGCTACCGGGCGTCCGCCTCCACCCGCAGCTCCGCCAGGCCCGCCGGCTTCTCCGGGTCCTCCGAGCCGACTCTCACCCGGACCTTCCTGGCTGTGTCACCCGCCAGGAAGGGGCGCCAGAAGCGGCCGTCGACGGAGGTCTCCACCGTGTGGGACGCCGGCGGTACGTCGCTCCAGCGCGGCGTCACCGCCGTGATCCGTGCCGGGCGCGGGCCCACGTCCACCGTCAGGGAACCCTCCGCGCCGTCCGGGGACCAGGACGTCGCCGGGCTGCCGTCCACCGCCGCCTCCGCGTACAGCCCCGGCGCCTGGGAGGTCGCCGTCACCGGGCGGCAGCGCGCCGCGTCGGCCGTCGGGACCAGGTCGGGGCGGCGGGTCGGCAGGGTCAGCGTGGTGGTCAGCCGGCGCGGACCCTCGGCCGTGTGGACCGTGAACGGGGTGCCCGAGGCCAGGCGGACCGTGGTCGTCCGGGGCCCGATCCCGACGTCGTACGTCGCGTCCCGGAACCGCAGGCCCTTCAGCGCGACGCCCTCGCGCAGCTGGGGCGGCAGCGTGGGGGCCAGGCGGACGCCGTCCTCGCGCAGCCGCAGGCCGGTCAGGCCGTGCGTGAACACCTGGAGGAAGCCGCCCTTCCCGGTCAGGAAGTCGTCGGCCGGGAAGCCCGACAGCGGGTCCTCCGCCCCCGCCTTCTCGCCGCGCGCCTCGGAGAACAGGTCGTACGGGCCCCGCATGAAGGGGCGTACCGCCCGCTGGAGGTACGTGTACGCCGAGCAGCCCGGTTCTCCGGTCGCCGCCGCGACGATCGCGTGCACGGAGTCCGTCATCGCCGGGCCGTCCGGGTCGGTGCGGGCCGCGTAGTGGTCCAGGGTGGCCGCCGCCGCACCCGGCTCCATCGGCCACTCCAGCGGGTAGGCCAGCAGGACCGCGTCCGCCTGCTTGATCGTGGAGCCGTTGTACCCGGCGTACTGGAGGAAGACCTTCCGCTCCGCGTCGTACGGGATACGGAGACCGGCCGCCACCCGGTTCCAGGCGGCGGGCGGGCGGTGGCCGAGGAGGCGGGCGGCGCGGGTCGCGTTGCGCAGCGCGGTGGCGGCGACCGCGTTGGTGAAGACGCCGTCGTCGACGCCGTTGCTGTACTCGTCCGGGCCCGCCACGTTCCGGACGGAGTAGCTGCCGTCCGCGTTCGCCGTGGCGCGGGAGCGCCAGAAGTCCGCGATGCCCTTCAGCAGCGGCCAGCCCCTCGCCGACAGCCAGTCGCGGTCGCCGGTGGCCAGGTAGTACTGCCAGACCGCGAGCGACACGTCTCCCTGGAGGTGGTTCTGCGTCAGGCAGTGCGGCGGGTCCCAGCTCTGGCACTCGGAGTCCAGACGGCCCCGGCTCGCGCTGGTCCACGGGTAGAACAGGCCGTCGTAACCCAGCTTCTCGGCGTTCGCGCGGGCCGCGTGCCGGGTGCGGTAGCGGTACTCGACGACCGGACGCGCCAGTTCCGGGCGGGTGGCGAGCAGCCCCGGGAACATCCACGTCTCCGCGTCCCAGAAGACCATCCCCGCGTAGTTGTCGCTGGTCAGCCCGGCCGGGGCGATGCTGTCGGCGGAGCCGCGCCGGACGTTCGCCAGCAGCCCGTACTGGGTGGAGCGCAGCCACCGCTGCAACGCGCGGTCGCCGGGGACCAGCACGTCGGCGGACCAGGCGTCGCGCCAGGCCGCCTCGTTCGCCGCGAAGACCCGGCCCCAGCCGCGCCGCGCCGCCCGGTGCGCGGCCTCGCGGGCGTCCTCGGAGGGGGCGCGGGAGGTGAGGGCGGTGTCGACGCCGACGTACTTCTCGAAGGTGTACGTCCGCCCCGCGCGGACCGGGGCCACGTGCCGCGACGCGCCGGTCCGCAGGGTCTCGACCACGCCCGAGCCGCTCCGCATCGTCTGCGCGACGGCCCCCTCGATCCCCGTGCCGAGCGTGCGGAACGTGCCGTCCCCGCGCAGCGTGATCCGGCGTGCGCCCCGCTCGTCGAACCGGCCGGTGACGGTCGTGGTACCGCTCCAGCGCGGGGTCATCCGCAGGCGCACGGCGCCGGTGTGGACGTCGGATCGGTCGGCCAGCACGTCGTACACGAGGTCGGTGGCCCGGCCGTCCGCCGTCGTCCACCGCAGCGAGGTCCGCACGAGGCCGCAGGAGAGGAAGACCGTCTGCCGGTAGTGCGAGATCCGGTCCGCCGGGGTGTCCGGACCGAGGGTCTCCTCGCCCACGCCCACGTCGATGTTGGTCCAGCTCGGCAGCGCGGCGATCACCTCGCGGCCCTCGGAGACGGCCCGGTCGCGGGCGTAGAGGCCGGAGACGAACGCGCCGTCGTAGCGCGGGGTGTAGAGCGGCCAGCCGGTCTTCTCGCCGGTGGCCGCGTAGCCCGCGCCGGTGGCGGGGACCCGGTGGCCCAGGTAGCCGTTCCCGACGTACGGGTCGTAGCCGTCGGCCTCCCCGAAGCGGGTGGACGCCCGCGCCCAGGCCGGATCGGAGGCGTCCCCGCAGGCGGGGGGAGCCGGGGCGGCGGCCGGGGAGCCGGTGGCCCGGGCGGCGGGCGGCGGCGGGGCGATCAGGGCCGCCGAGACCACGGTGGCGAGGGCGAGGACGGAGATGCGCGGAAGGCTCACGGGACGACGGTAGGGAGGGGACCGCACGGTAGGCCGCCACGGCGCGCAGGGCCGCCCGTACCCGCCCCGCGCCGGGGGCCGCCTGGCCGCCGGATGGAGCAGGTCCCGCCCCGGGGCGGCGCACGTCGGGCGTATCGCGCCGCCGGTCCTTCGGCGTCCTACCCGGCGGCCGTCCCCGCCTGCGTCCCCGCCCCGCACAGCGGCACCACCACTTTCCCCCGGAGCGCGTCGCCCCCTTCCCGTACCGCCGCCCAGCAGACCGCCCCGGTCGGCTCGACGAAGAGGCCGCGTGCCGCCAGGTCCTGCCGGGCGGCGCGGATGGCGTCCTCCGACACCGTCAGGAAGGCACCGCCCGAGGTGCGTACCGCCGCCAGGATCTGGCGGGCGCGGGGCGGCCGGGGGATCGCGATGCCCTCCGCGAGAGTGGGGGCGGTACCGGCGGCGGGCACGGTGCCCGAGCCGTCCGGGACCGCCGCCCCGGGAGAGGCCGGAAGCAGCCCCTCCGCGCCCGACGCGTCTCCGGCAAGCAGCCCCTCCGCCCCTGAGTCCGTGCCCGGCACGTCTTCCGGAAGCAGGTCCTCCGCGCCCGGCACGTCTTCCGGGAGCAGGTCCTCCGCCCCCGCCCGGAAGGCTGCGGCCAGCGGGGAGACCGCCTCCGCCTGGACCGCGACCAGCCGGGGACGGGCCGTGATCAGCCCCAGCGCGCGCAGTTCGGCGACGGCCAGGGCCGCGCCCAGCAGCAGCGTGCCGTTGCCCACCGGGAGCACCAGCGTGTCCGGGAGCCGTCCGCCCAGCTCCTCCCACAGCTCGTACACGTACGTCTTCGTGCCGTGCAGGAAGTACGGGTTGAAGACGTGCGAGGCGTAGAAGACCCCCGGCCCGTCCGCCGCGGCGCGGGCCGCCGACGCGGTCGCCTCCCGCCCGCCCGGGACCGCGACCGGGCGCGCGCCGTGGGCCCGGATCCGCTCGGTCTTCCCGGCCGGCGTGCCCTCGGGGACGTACACCGTGCACGGGAGTCCGGCCCGCGCGCAGTACGCGGCGACGGACGCGCCCGCGTTGCCGGAGCTGTCCGCCACGACCCGGTCCGGCGCCAGCCGCCGGGCCAGCTCCACGAGCACCACCGCGCCGCGGTCCTTGAAGGAGAGCGTCGGCATGAGGAAGTCGAGCTTGGCCGAGACGGCGTCCGTGAGGGGGACGAGCGGGGTGCGCCCCTCGCCCAGGGAGATCGCCGGGGTGTTGAGCGGGAGGAATTCCTTGTAACGCCACAAGGAATCGGCCCGCCCGGAAAGCGCGTCCACTCCGACGCCCCGCGCGGGGGCGAAGTCGAGGTCCCACGGGCCCCGGCAGACCGGACAGCACCAGGTCAGCGCCGTGATACCGGACCGCGTCCCGTCCCTCGGACACCGATAGCTCGTCATGTCGGCCAGCATGTCAGGCATATGGCAGGTGAATGGCGTGCGTATGGAGCGTCTCAAGGCGCTCTTGTGAGTTCGCCATGGATCGGTCAATCTTTCGCTGGCAGCAGGGCAGGCCGCTCCCCGGACGATGCGGTACACCGTGCGCTGCAAGGGATGATTTGTCATGCCCATGCAGAGTTTCGGTCCTGCGGCTCCGGCGCCACCGCACTGCCCCCGTACCACCGCACCACCCCCCACCAGAGCACCGCCGACGAGGAGGACCCCTCAGATGTCAGTGACGCGTCACACCCCCCAGGCCCGTCGAAGACTCGCCGCGGCGACCGTCATAGCCACCGCAGCCGCCGTCGCGCTCGCCACCGCCGCCCTCCCGGCGACCGCGGCCGAGCGCGCCCCCGAAGGCGTGATCCTGAACGCGGACGCACCGGGCACCATCAGCGACAGCTACATCGTCACGCTGAAGGACTCGGCCGCGAAGTCGGACTCCGCCCAGGGCAGGGCCCTCGCGAAGAAGTACGGCGCGAGCATCGAGCGCACCTACCGCGCGGCCCTCAACGGCTACGCGGTCGAGGCGTCGGAGGCGGAGGCGAGGAAGTTCGCCGCCGACCCGGCCGTCGCGTCCGTCTCGCAGAACCGTACCTTCACGGTCTCCGCCACCCAGACCAACCCGCCCTCCTGGGGACTGGACCGGATCGACCAGCGGGGCCTCCCGCTGGACCAGCGCTACACCTACCCCGACAAGGCCGGTGAGGGCGTCACCGCGTACGTCATCGACACCGGGGTGCGCATCAGCCACAGCGACTTCGGCGGCCGGGCCTTCAACGGCTACGACGCCATCGACAACGACAACGTCGCCCAGGACGGCCACGGCCACGGCACGCACGTGGCGGGCACCGTCGCGGGCACCGCCCACGGCGTCGCCAAGAAGGCGAAGATCGTCGGCGTCCGGGTCCTGAACAACCAGGGCTCCGGCACCACCGCCCAGGTCGTCGCCGGCATCGACTGGGTGACGGCCAACGCCGTGAAGCCCGCCGTCGCCAACATGAGCCTCGGCGGCGGCGCGGACGCGGTCCTCGACGCGGCCGTGCAGCGGTCCATCGCCGCCGGCATCACCTACGCCGTCGCGGCGGGCAACGAGTCGACCAACGCCAACACCAAGTCCCCGGCGCGCGTCGCCGAGGCCATCACGGTCGGCTCGACGACCAACACCGACGCCCGCTCCAGCTTCTCCAACTACGGCGCGGTCGTGGACATCTTCGCGCCCGGCTCCTCGATCACCTCGACGTGGAGCACGAGCGACAGCGCGACGAACACCATCTCCGGTACGTCGATGGCCAGCCCGCACGTGGCCGGCGCCGCCGCGATCTACCTCGCCGACAACCCGGGCTCGACCCCCGCCCAGGTCTCCGCCGGACTCGTCGCGGCCGCCACCCCGAACGTGGTCACCAACCCGGGCACCGGCTCGCCCAACCGCCTGCTGTACGTCGGCGCGGGCAGCACCAACCCGCCGGGCAAGAAGTTCGAGAACACCACCGGGTACGCGATCAACGACAACGCCACCGTCGAGTCCCCGATCACCGTCTCCGGCATCACCGGCAACGCCCCGGCCGCGCTGAGCGTCCCGGTCAACATCTCCCACACCTACATCGGCGACCTGAAGATCGACCTGGTCGCCCCGAACGGCACCGTCTTCAACCTGAAGGCGTACGGCTCCGGCGGCAGCAGCGACAACGTGGTCACCACGTACACCGTCAACGCCTCCTCCGTCGTCGCCAACGGCACCTGGAAGCTCCGGGTCAGCGACAACGCGAGCGCCGACACGGGCCGGATCAACAGCTGGGCGCTCCAGTTCTGATCCCGCCCCGGCGGTGAACCACCGAACCCCGCGAGAAGGGCCGGGGCGGTCGCGTCATGCGACCGCCCCGGCCCCTCCGGCTCAACCGCCGCCCGGTCAGCGGCGGTTGAGCCCGCGGTCGACCGCGGTGATCAGCTCACCGTTCTCGGTGTCCCCGTCCAGCGACCAGAACATCGCCCCGCCGAGGCCCTTGTCCCGGATGTACGCCGCCTTCGTGCGCAGCACCTGCGGGTCGTCGTACGTCCACAGCGTGGTGCCGTCGAACAGCCAGGCGTGGCCGTTCTTCGCGTCCCGGTGGACCGTGTACGCCCCCGAAGCGGCCAGCTTCTTCAGGACCTTGTAGTCCTCGTAGCCCGCCGCCCAGGTGGCCGGGGCCGGGCCCGTCGCCGGCTGTCCCATGCCCGTGCCGCCGCCGCTCACCCCGGTCCAGCCCTGGCCGTAGGTCGGCATGCCCATCACGATCTTGTGCTTGGGCGCGCCGCGCCGCACCCAGTCGCGCACGGTCCGGTCGACGCTGAAGTCGTTCCGCGCGTACAGGGCCGACTGCTGGGCCGTCTTCTTCTCACTCGAGACGTGGTAGTCGTACCCCTGGATGTTGACGAAGTCGAAGTCCTTCATGAGGCGCTTCACGTCGAAACCCGCGTCGATCGCCTTCGGGTTGGCCGGGACGTACGCCGACAGGTCGTAGTGCTTGGGCTTCGGCCTGTGGTGCCCGTCCCCCTTCCCCTCGCCCGCCTTCCGCCCGGCCTTCGCCTCGCTCTTCGCGTGGGCGTCGAGCTGGGTGCGGAACTCGTGGATCAGGGCGGTGAAGTTCTTCTTGTCCTCCGGTCGGAAGACCGTGCCCTCGTTGGCCGCCGAGCCGGGCCACTCCCAGTCGACGTCGATGCCGTCGAAGAGGCCGGCCGCCGCGCCCTCGCCGCCGCGCGCCCCGTCCTGGGGGAGGTTGCCCTTGATGTACAGGTCGATGCAGGAGGAGACGAGCGCCTTGCGGGAGGCCGCGGTGCGGACCGCGTCGGAGAAGTGGGTGGACCAGCTCCAGCCGCCCAGCGAGATCATGACCTTGAGGCCGGGGTGCTTGGCCTTCAGCTCGCGCAGCTGGTTGAAGTTGCCCGCGAGCGGCTGGGTGTCGGTGTCGGCGACGCCGTCCACCGATCCCGCGGCGTCGAGCGGACGGGCGTAGTCCGCCCAGGCGTCGGCCTGGCCGGGCACGTTGCCGGTGAAGCACTTCCCCTCGGCGCTCACGTTGCCGAAGGCGTAGTTGACGTGGGTCAGCTTGGCCGCGGCGCCGCTGGTGTCCAGGTCCTTGACCTGGAAGTCGCGTCCGTAGACGCCCCATTGGGTGAAGTAGCCGATGCTCTTGTACGCGGGGCGGTGGTGGCCCTTGCCGCGGTCGCCGCCGTTGTCGCGGTCGTGGCCGACGGCGGCCGGGGCGACGCCTGCCAACAGGGCAAGGGAGACGCCGGCGACGGTCATTCGGGACAGGTTGCTTCGACGCATGGGGCTCGTTCCTGTGCGTGATCCGGTGCGGGAGGCAGAGCGGAAGGAGAGCGGGAGGAAAAACGGGAGCCGTGCTGTGCACAGGAAGGTATTGGTCTGGACCAAAAATGGTCAAGAGGTCGCGGGGGTCGGAGTCGGCGGCCGTGTCGGACCCCGGGGAACGGGGCAGATTCCGGGCGGCCCCCGTGGCCCGGGGCCGCCCGGCGTCGACTTCGGGACGGGTTCGGGGCGGCCCCGGGGGCGAGGGTCGGCCGGTTCTGCTCTGGCGTCCACGTGCGGGTTATGCCTGAGTCGCCGCAAGGTCATCACATTGAGTGAAACCTTGGCCCATGCTTGCGGTGCACAACCCACGGTTGTCAGGCTGTCGCAGACTGTCAACCTGTTGGGAGTGGCCTGTGACTTTCGGTGAGCAGCCCGCCTATCTGCGCGTGGCGAGCGATCTCAGGGAGAAGATCGTCAACGGCGCGCTGCCGCCCCATACCCGCCTGCCGTCGCAGGCCCGCATCCGGGAGGAGTACGGGGTCTCGGACACCGTCGCCCTGGAGGCGCGGAAGGTGCTGATGGCGGAGGGGCTGGTCGAGGGGCGGTCCGGCTCCGGAACGTACGTGCGCGAGCGCCCCGTCCCCCGCATGATCGCCCGCTCCGGATACCGGCCGGACAAGGGGTCCAACCCCTTCCGGCAGGAGCAGGCTGCCGAGGGGGTGCGCGGGACCTGGGAGTCCCGCAGCGAGCAGGAGGGCGCGAGTCCCGAGATCGCGGGGCGGCTGGGGATCGAGCCCGGCGACCGGGTGATGCGCACGCACTACGTCTTCCGGGAGGCGGGCGAGCCGGTCATGCTCTCCACCTCCTGGGAGCCGCTCGCCGTCACCGGCAGGACGCCCGTGATGCTCCCGGAGGAGGGTCCGTTGGGCGGCTGCGGAGTGGTCGACCGGATGGCCGCGATCGACGTCGTCGTGGACAACGTCGCCGAAGAGGTCGGCGCGCGCCCGGGGCTGGCGGAGGAGCTCCTGGCGCTCGGCGGCGTCCCCGGCCATGTGGTCATCGTCATCGGGCGCACGTACTACGCCTCGGGCCGGGCCGTGGAGACGGCCGACGTGGTGGTGCCGGCCGACCGGTACCGGGTCGCCTACCACCTGCCCGTCAGGTGAGCCCCGCCCGGCCGGGCGGGGACCTGCCGGAGGGTGGCGGCGCCCGGGGCGGGTGAGGGAGGGGCCGGGGCCGAGGAGTACGCGTAGGGGCGCATTCAGCGGATGCGCCCCTTTCGCGATGGCCGGATGTGTCTCTCTTTGTGCAAAGCCGCCTGCGCTGAGTGAAGGTCAGGCGTACGCTCGGGCATATGCGCACTGGGGTTTCCTGGGGATGGTCAGAGACGTGCACGCCGGTGGGGAGAGGGGCGATATGCGAGGGGGCGGCACGATGAGCGACAGTGGCGCCGTGCTCCCTTGGCTGGTGATACGGCAGGACGACGGCGGAGGCCGCTACCGCGTGGGCCGGTACGCCACGCAGGCGGAGGCGCAGAAGGTCGCGGACGGCCTCGACGACCGCCACCGCCACCAGGTCTACCGGGTGGAGCGCGTGGGCCAGACGCCCCGACCCTGACGCCCGCGCGCCCCGGCTCTGACGCCCGCGTGCCCCGGCCCTGAGGCCCGGGTGGCGGACGTGCGGAGCCCGGCGCGCGGTGCGGGGGCCCGGGGCGGGGCGCGGGGCGAGAAGGATGCGCGCGCACCCGCGTACGCCCCCGCAGCCCTTGCCGTGCCCGCAGCCCTTGTCGTGTCCGTCGCCCGTCCCGCAGTCCTTGCCGTGCCCGCACCCCTGCCGGGACCGCCGCCCGTCCCGCCGTGCGTGCGGTGTACCGACGGCCCGGGCGGTAGGGTCCGGCCCGACCGGCGGCGCGGAAGCCGCCAAGGACGCGGCGAGCGGGGCGGAGTGATGGTCAGGTGGCGTCGATGCTGATCGACACGGTGGCGTGGGTACGGATCGAGGGCGGCAGGATCCTCTGCGCGCGGCCCCGGGGCAAGGGCGTCTTCTACATCCCGGGCGGCAAGCGCGAGGGCGCGGAGACCGACCTGGAGACCCTTCTGCGGGAGGTCGAGGAGGAGCTGACGGTCGGCCTGATCCGGGAGACCGTCGTCCACGCCGGTACGTACGAGGCTCCCGTGGACGACCGTCCCGACGCCGCCGTCGTACGGATGAGCTGCTACTACGGCGACTACCGGGGCACGCTCGCCGCGAGCGCCGAGATCGAGGAGACGGCCTGGTTCTCCTACGCGGACCGGCCCCTCGTGCCTCCCGTGGACCGACTCCTCTTCGACGACCTCAAGGCGGCGGGCGCCCTGCTCTGACCCGGCCGCCCGGCGGGGCGCACCGCCCCGGCCCCGGCCCGGTCGGCGCCGGGAGCGCGGGCGGGGTGCGGGCGGGGTGCGGGCGTGTACGGCCGTCCGCATCAAACGCCGTAGGAGGCGGTAGCGGGGCGTAAATGGTGGGTATGGGGTTTTTAGTCCCTATTTGCGCAGGGTGTGCCCGTGGTCGTCCTTGGGAAGTGGTCGGCGTGATCGATACCGAAGGCGACTGCGCCGCGTGGACCTTCGAGGGCGAGCCCGGTTCCGTGCGCAGCGCCCGGCACGCCGTGCGCGGCACCCTCTGCTCCTGGGGGCTCGACGCGGCGGTGGGCGACCTGGCGGTCCTGCTGGTCAGCGAGCTGGTGACCAACTCCCTCCGGTACGCCTCCGGCCCCATCGGCGTACGCCTGGTCCGCTCGCACCCCGACGGAGACCTCGCGCTCGCGGGCGGCCCGCCCGCAGCCGGCCGGGTGGGGGGAGGGCCGGTCGGCGGCGGTGGCCCGCTCGCCGACGTTCCGCTCGCCGAGCGCCCTCCCGCCGCCCCCGGACTCCTGGTGGAAGTCTCCGATCCGCTTCCGGACCTGCCCACCGAACGCCGTGCGGGGCCCGACGACGAAGGCGGCCGGGGGCTCCAGCTCGTGGCCTGTTCCGCACGCCGCTGGGGAACCCGTCGCGGAAAGACCGGCAAGACCGTGTGGTTCGAGCTGGCTCTCCCTGGTTAGGAGAGTGGAGGGAAGCACAGCGATCACCCGAGGTCGGGAAGAACCTGGCTGAAAGGGACTGAGACCTTGCTGTGATCGTGAACGCCGTGTCGGTCGGGGCCGTAGTGCTGAATACTGCGGGCAGGACCGGTCCGGTGCGTGAGCTGGAGGGGACGGTCGCGTGAGCGAAATACCTGGGACAACGGGCGATATCGGCGGGACGGCCGGCGATGTCGTGTGGCAGAGCAGCCCGCCCGGCTCGATCTACGACCACATCAAGGTCGCCTCCTTCTCGATCGGGCCGGACGGTCTGATCGAGCAGTGGAGCAGCCGGGCCGCCGGTCTGTTCGGCATGACCTCGACCGAGGTGATCGGCCGTGACCCGGTGGAGGCGTTCCTCCCCGCCGAGCTGCGCTCCGGCGGACACCGGCGGGTCGGCGAGATCCTGGACGGCAAGGAGTGGACGGGCCTGGTCCCGTTCCGGATACCGGGCGAGGGCGGGGCGCACGGCCTCGCCGAGGTCTACGTGATGCCGAGCCTGACGGGCCGGGGGGAGCGGGCCGCGCTCTGTATCGTCGTGGACGTCCGGGCCCTGCGCCGCATCGAGACGGACCTCGCCGCCTCCCAAGCCATATTCGGCCAATCTCCTTTCGGTTTCGTGCTGTTCGGCACGGACCTCGCCGTCGTCCGGGCGAACCAGCGCTTCGCCACCGTCTTCGGCGGCGCCGCCGAGGACCACCGGGGCCGCACGGTGGAGGACTACCTGCCGCGCCCCGAGGCCGACCGGCTGACCGCCACCCTGAAGCGCGTCCTGGAGACCGGGGAGTCCGTCACCGACCTCCAACTCGTCGGCCCCGCACCCCGCACCGCCGAGCGCCGCCACTGGTCCATGAACCTCTACCGGGTGCACAGCGGAGCCGGCCGGCCCGTCGGCGTCGCCGGACTCGCCACCGACGTCACCCGCCGGCACATCGCCGCCCGGGAGGCGGCCAGCGCCCGCCGCAACCTCGCCCTCCTCAACGAGGCCAGCGCCCGCATCGGCAACTCCCTGGACCTGGAGACCACCGCCCGCGAACTGCTCGACGTGGCCGTCCCCGGCTTCTGCGACCTCGCCTCCGTCGACCTCTACCAGGGGCTCCTCACCGGCGAGGAGGCCGCGCCCGGCAGCTGGGCCTCCGCGCACCGCGAGTCCGCCGGCGGCTCGGCCGAACTGCGCCGGGTGGCCCACGCCAGCGCGGTCGCCGACGCGCTGCCCACCGCAGTGGCGGGCAGCGGGGCCCCCGGTCCGGACGACCTGCCGCCCGCCCTCGGCTCCGTCCACCGCTTCCCGTTCGGCTCGCCCTGCGCCATGGCGCTGCGCTCCGGCCGGGCCGAGGACGTCCCCGGCGACGAGATGGGCTTCGTCCAGTCGACGCTCGCCGTGCCGATGGTCGCCCACGACACCGTCGTCGGCCTCGTCCAGTTCTCCCGGACCAAGGGCAGCGAACCGTTCGGGGAGCGCGACCGGGGCCTCGCCACCGAATTGGCCGCCCGCGCGGCCGTCTGCATCGACAACGCCCGCCTCTACCGCCGCGAGCACGAGCGCGCCCTGATCCTCCAGCGCAGCCTGCTGCCCCCGGGCGACCCCGAGGCCGCCGGGCTCGACATCGCCTGCCGCTATCTGCCGGGCAACGCCGCCACCGAGGTCGGCGGCGACTGGTTCGACGTGATCGAGCTGCCGGGCCACCGCACCGCCCTCGTCGTCGGCGACGTCATGGGGCGCGGACTGCGCGCCGCCGTCGCCATGGGCGAACTGCGCACCGCCGTACGGACCCTGGCCCTCCTCGACCTGGAACCCGCCGAAGTGCTGTACGCCCTGGACGAGGTCGCCCGCGGCCTCGGCTCCCCGGGCGGCGGCGAGCGCAGCGAGGGGCTCGGCGGCAGCGGGGGAGCGCAGTGGCCCTCCCGCGCCGCGCAGAAGTCCCGCGAGGCCGACCTCTCCGAGGTGTACCTCGCGACCTGCGTGTACGCGGTCTACGACCCGGTCACCCGGCGGTGCACCATCGCCAACGCCGGGCACATGCCGCCGGCCGTCGTCGAGCCCGGCAAGCCCGCCCGGCTCATCGACGTACCGCCGGGCATGCCGCTGGGCGTCGGCGGGGAGCCGTTCGAGGAGGTCGAGGTCGAGCTGGCCGAGAACGCCCTGCTCACCCTGTACACCGACGGGCTGGTCGAGTCCCGGGACCAGGCGCTGGACGAAGGGCTGGAGGCGCTGCGGTCCGTCCTGACCGGCCCGCAGATGGAGTTGGAGGACGCCTGCGACTTCGTCCTCTCCACCCTCGACACCGAGCACGGCGAGGACGACATCGCGCTCCTGATGGCCCGTATCCAGGGGCTCCCCGCCGAGGCGGTGGGGGACTGGACGCTGCCGCGCGAACCCCGGTCGGTGGGGCGCGCCCGCGACCTGGCCCGCACCCAGCTCCTCGCCTGGGACCTCGACGACCTGGTCGACACCACCGAACTCCTCGTCAGCGAGCTGGTCACCAACGCCCTGCGCTACGGCGAGGGCGAGATCCGGCTCCGCCTGCTGCGTGACCGCACCCTGGTCTGCGAGGTGTGGGACGCCGGTCTCGTCCAGCCGCGCCGCCGCCGCGCCCGCGACACCGACGAGGGGGGCCGCGGCCTCCAGCTGGTCGGACTGCTCAGCGCGGCCTGGGGAACGCGGCGAACCCCGCGCGGCAAGACCGTCTGGTTCGAACTGGCCCTCCCGGACGGGGAGCCGGCCGCCGAACTCTCCGTGGAGCAGTTGCTGAGCATGTACTGACGCGACCGATCCGCGGAGGCACGCCCGCGGCCCCGCTCCGCGGCCGGCCTACGACCCCGCCTTCAGGGCCGCCAGCCGGGCCTCCACCTCCGCGCTGTCGCCCAGGGCGTCCAACTCCTCGAACTGGGCGTCCAGCGAGGAGGCGGCCAGCTCCTGCCTCCCCAGGGCCTTCGCCTCCTCACGCCGTACCTTCTCCTCGAAGCGGCCCAGCTCGCTCGTCGGGTCGAGGACGTCGACGCTCTTCACCGCGTCCATCATCCGGTTCTGCGCCTGGGCCGACGTCGCCCGCGCCACCAACTCGTCGCGCTTGGCCGTCAGCTCGGAGAGTTGGACCTTCATCCGGTCGAGCCCGCTCCTGAGCTTGCCGACGACCTCGGTCTGCGCGGCGATCGTCGGCTCGGCGGCCTTCGCCTCCCGCTCCGACTGGAGCTGCCGTCCGAGCGCGACCTTCGCCAGGTGGTCGAACTTGTCCGCGTCCGCCGGCGCCCCGGTCCCGCGCAGTTCGTCGGCCTTCCGGCTGGCCGCCAGCGCCTTGCCGCCCCACTCGGCCGCCGCCTCCACGTCCTCCCGGTGGTCCTCCTCCATCAGCCGGAGGTTGCCGATGGTGGCCGCAACGGCCTGCTCGGCCTCCGCGATGTTGTCCGTGTAATCGCGGATGAGCTGGTCCAGCATCTTCCGCGGGTCCTCGGCCTGGTCGAGCAGGGCGTTGACGTTGGCCTTCGCGAGCTGGGTGACGCGGCCGAGGACGGTCTGCTTGGTCATGGCACGGCTCCTTGGGGTCGAACAGGGGTACGGGGCGGTCCTGCCGGCGGGGCGGGTGGCGGTCGGCGGGTGGCGGTCGTCGGTCGGAGGGGGGCGGTCAGCGGACGGTGGTCGGTCTCGATGTGCGGTGGTCGGCGGCGGGCGGGCGGTGGCCGGTCTCGGCTGTCGGCGGTGCGCGGTGTGTGGGGTGCGGTCCGCTGTCGGAGGTGCGGGGCCGGGGTTTTCGCCCGTCCCCCGTCGTCGTTCAGAAGCGGCCCCCGCCGCCCCGCCGGCCCCGGGTTCCGCCCCCGCCGCCCCGCCGGCCCCGGGTTCCGCCCCCGCCGAAACTGCCCGGCGTCCCGCCGAAGCCCCCGGACCGCCCCCTTCCGCCGAACCCGCCCCCGTACGTCCCGCCCCTTCCCCCGCCCCCGAACAGGCCGCCGAGAAGGATGCCGCCGAGCACCGCCCCACCCGTTCCGCCCGGCCCGCCGGGGCCCTGCGGGGAGCGGAAACCACGTACGTCCTGTTCGGCCAGGGCCAGCGCCTGCCCGGCCAGCGCGTCCGCCTGCCGCGCCTCGGCCAGCGCCCCCCGGGCGTCCACGGGCGTCAGCTCCCGGGCCCGCTCCCACCGCCGCTGCGCCTCCGCGAGCCGGGTACGGGCCCCGCTGCCGACCGCGCCCCGGTGTGTCGTGACGTAGTCCGCCGCCGCCCCGACCGAGGACCGGGCGGTGAGCATCGCCTGGTCGAGGAGGGCGCGGGCCTTCGCCTCGCCCCGCTCCTGGTCCCGGGCCCCCGCCAGCGCCTCGTCCAGTGCCGCGTCCGCCTCTTCCACCCGGCGCAGCGCGTCGATCGGGTCGTACGGTCCCGCCGCCGCGTTCCGCACATCGGCGAGTACGGCCTCGGCGCGGGCGATCCGGCCGCGCAGATCGGCGGTCGACGCGCCCTCGGCGGCCCCTTCGAGCAGCCCGCCCGCGTCGGCGAGGTCCGTCTCCGTCTCGGTCAGCGCCGCGGCCAGCTTCCCCGCGGCCTCGTCCAGCTCCGCCGCCCGCCGGTCCACCGAGTCCAGCAGCGTGCCCGCCTGGTCCACCGCGCCCTCGGCTCCCCGGATGTACACGGCGGCCCGGGAGTTCTCGCCGCCCTCGACCGCCGCACGAGCCTGCTCCACGGCCGAGCCCGCGAAGACGAGCCGGTCCTGCGCCTGCTCGACGTCGGCGGCCACGGGCGCGGCGACCCGTTCCCCGTACCGCTCCCGCAGCTCGGCGACGCCCGACCCGGCCGCCGCGATCCGGCCGGTGAGGTCGCGGTGGGCGGCCGTCACGGCGGCGAGGGCCCGCGGAGCGTCGCGTTCCAGGGCGCGCAACCGGTCGAAGTCCTCGGAGACGGCGTCCAGGCCCTCGTCCGCAGCTGCGCACCGCCGCAGGATCTCCTCCAGCATCCGGCGGCGGGCCGGATCGTCCTCGGGGAACGCGTCGTCGAGCCGCTGACGCAACCGGAAGGACTGCGTCAGCTCCTCCTTCGCCCGCGCGACCGCCTCCGTGAACGGCTTCGCCGCCTCCTCGCCGAACTGGGCCGTGGCGAAACCGAGTTCCTCCTCGCTGGTGCGCACCGCGTCGTCGGTGTCCACCAGCACCTGCCGGGTCCGCGCGTCCAGCTCCGGCAGCGGCTCCGGCGGCCCCGGCGCACCACCCGTCCCGGCGGTCCGCCCCCAGCCGGTGGCCGCCGGGGTGGTACGGGCCGCCGTACGCCGTCTGCGCCGGGCGTACGCGTAGACGCCGAACGCGCCCGCGCCCGCGACGACCGCCACCGGAAGGATGTAGTCGCGCGCCCCGACGGACTCGGACGGGCCCGCCCCGGGGTCGGCGGGGCCCGGGGTGACGGCGGGCGCGGTCACGGGGCGCCCGGCGAGGGAGGAGGCGTACCCGTCGGCCGCGCCGACCGCCGCTCCCGCCCAGTCGTTCTCCCGCAGCGCGGGTTCGATCGCCGTGCGTGCCACGTCCCGCAACTGCTCGTCGGTGAGCGGCGCGTCGGCGTCGACGGAGTAGCCGTACCGGCGGTCGTGGGTGGCGACGGAGAGCAGCACGTCGTCCTGGCCGAGGCCGTTGCGGTCGGCGGTCTCGTCGCTCCAGCTCTGCCCGGACCGGCCGGAGAAGTCGCGTACGTACACCACGAAGAGCTGGACGCGGTGCTCGGCGTACAACCGGTCGAGGGCCTCCTCCACCTGCGCCGCCCGGTCGCCGAGGGCCCCCACCCGGTCGGTGATCTGCCCGTCCCGGGACAGCTCGACGGGGTCGTCGGCGCGGGCGGCCCCGGCGGCGGGGAGCACCAGCCAGCACACGGCGAGCAGCAGAGCCAGCGGGGCGGCGATCCGCGCCAGGGGTGGAGACGTCACCTTTGCGAGGCTATGTGCGCTCCTGTGCCCCCGCGACCCGGCGGTCCACCGGCTCACGCCGCCGACCGCGTGAACGGTCTCCGGCCCGCGTCGGCTGTTCGCATGAAAGGAGGCGGGAAAGCGGTCCACCCGTGCGTGTACGAAGAGGCGGAGGCCGCCGCCCGTCGTCAGATGGGGCCGAACGTGGCGTGCTCCGGGCCCGGTATCCGAGGCCCCGCAGGTGCTGAGGACCGAAGTCCGGAGGTGACGTGTGGCGGACCTTCAGCTGTCGGTCGTCGTGCCGTGTTTCGACGAGGCCGAGGTCATCGAGTCCTTCCACGCCACCCTCCTCGGCGTCCTGGACGCGCTCGGGGAGAGCTTCGAGATCTGCTACGTGGACGACGGCAGCCGGGACCGCACCCGCCCCCTGCTCAGCGCCATCGCCGCCGGCGACCCGCGCGTCCACTACACCGCCTTCAGCCGCAACTTCGGCAAGGAGGCCGCCATGCTCGCCGGCCTCCGCATGGCGCGGGGCGCCGCCGTGGTCATCATGGACGCCGACCTCCAGCACCCGCCCGAGCTGATCCCCCGCATGCTGGAGCTGCACCGGCACGGCTACGACCAGGTCATCCCGCGCCGCGACCGCACGGGCGAGGGCATGGTCCGCACCACCCTCAGCCACACCTACTACGCCCTGGTCCGCCGCTGCATGGACGTGGAGCTGATCGACGGCTCCGGGGACTTCCGGCTGCTGTCGAGGCGGGCGGTGGAGAGCGTCCTCTCCCTCCCCGAGAGCAACCGCTTCTCCAAGGGGATCTTCTCCTGGATCGGCTTCGACACGGTCACCTTCCGCTACCGCAACAGCGAACGGGCGGCGGGCCGCTCCAAGTGGGGTGGCAAACGGCTGCTGAACTACGGCATCGACGGCCTGCTCTCCTTCAACGACCGACCGCTCCGCCTCGCGATCTACACCGGCTTCTGGGTCTTCGTCTCGGCCCTGGTCTACGCCCTGTGGACGGTCGTCGGCGTCGTCCTGCACGGGGCGGACACCCCGGGGTACGCCACCCTGCTCACCGCCGTCGTCGCCCTCAGCGGCATCCAGCTGGTGACGCTCGGGGTGATCGGGGAGTACGTGGGCCGCATCTACCACGAGGCGAAGCACCGGCCGCCGTACGTGGTGCGGGAGACCGACGCGACCTGCCGCATGCTGCCGGACGGTCCGCCGCGCCGGCCGGCTCTCACCGGTGAACGGGTGGTGGCCCACTCCGCCGCCGTCACCGCGGAACCCGCCGCCCCCCGCCCCGGCCGGACGCGCACGGTCCGCCAGTTCACCAGTTTCGTCCTCATCGGATGCGTGAACACCGCCGTCTACCTCGCCGTCTACGCCACGCTCAACCGCTGGATCCCGTACCTGACGGCCCATGTCATCGGCTACGTGGTCAGCATCGTGTGCTCGTTCCTGCTCAACTCCTACGTCACCTGCCGGACGCGGCCGACCTGGCGCGGGTTCGTCCGCTTCCCGCTCTCCAGCCTGGTGAACCTGGTGGCGTCCGGGGCGCTGCTCTACGGGGCGGTCAGCGGCCTCGGGATGGACAAGAACCTCGCCGCGCTGGCGGCGGGCGTCCTCGTCACCCCGGTCTCGTTCCTGCTGGCGCGCTGGGCGATCACCTCGGGGCAGACCGGGGAGGCCGCGGCCCCGGAGGCGGTGGTGGAAGCGGAGACGGCGGCGGGGGCGGACGCGGAGGCGGGTACGCGGACGGAGGCGGGTACGCGGACGGAAGCGGCGGAGGGGGCGGGAGGCGCGGCGGAGACGGCGCCCGGCCGCCCCGCCCCCGCGACGCTGCCCACCCGCTCGTCCCGGGACCGGTGAGGGCCGCGATGCCCGACGACGTACCCGTGGGCGCCGCCCCCTCCGGTCCGCAGCGCGCGACCGCGACCGCCCGGGCCGGGCGGGGCCGGGCGGGGCGGGGCGGGGGCCGAGCCCCCTCGGGCCGCCCCTGGACCGCTCTCTGGGTGACCGCCCTCGCGCTCCCGCCCCTCGCCCTCCTCGCCGCCGCGTCCTGGTTCGGGCGGTGGGTGCGGCCCGGCGCGGACGACTGGTGCTTCCTGCCGCTCGTACGGGACGACGGCGTCGGCGGCCTGGTCGGGAAGTTCTACCTCGACGACAACGGGCGGGTCGCCAACGCGCTGCTGGTCGGGGCGTACGCGAAGTTCCAGGTCGCCGGGCACCAGTGGTTCCCCGTGGTCAGCGGGGTCCTGGTGGTCGCGGTGCTGTGGGCGGCGGCCGTCCTCGCCCTGCGCCGGGCAGCTCTGCGCACCCCGCCCGGGCTGCCGCTCCTGCTCGCGGCCATGACCACCGCCCTCTTCCTGTTCGCCACGCCGAACACGTACAAGACGTTCTACTGGCCCGCCGCGTCCGTCTCGCACACCCTGCCGCCCGTCCTGGCCTGCGCCGCCCTCATCCCGCTCCTGCTCGCCCGCTCGCGCCGGGGGCGCGCCTTCGCGGTGGCCGTCGCCCTGGCCGCGGCGGCCTTCCTCGCCACGCTGTCGGAGGAGACGGCGATCGTGGTGGTGGCGGTGCTCCTGGCCGCGCTTCTCGTCTCCGGCCGGACCGTCGCCGCGGCGCACCGGGGGTTCATCCGGCTGTGGTGCGCGGCGGGCCTCGCCGGAACGGCGGCCGGGGCCCTCGTCCTCATCACCTCGCCCGGCTCCCGCACCCGCAGGGAGCGCTTCGGCGCGGAGACCGCGTCCCTGCTCGCCTCGGACTCGTTGGCCGCGTCGCTGCGGGCGTTCGCCGAGATCACCGTCACCGTGGTCACCACCTGGCAGTACGTCGGCGCGGTCGCGGCGGGCGTGCTGCTGGGGCTGCTGTGCCGGAGGGCGGACGGCACGGCGCCCCGCCCGCCCGCGCACGGGCCGCTGCTCCTCACCGCCGGGGCGCTCGCGCTCCTGGTCTCCGGCTACCTCTGCACGGTCATCGCCTACCCGGTGTTCGGCGCACGGGTGAGCGATACGAGCGCGAACCGGCTGTGGAACGACTACCTGCTGCTGTATGTGATCCTCCTCGTCGGGGCGGGAACCCTGCTGGGCCTGGTCCTCCGCCGGTACGCCCCCCGCACCGCGGCCCCGGCGAAGGCCGTATGCGCCGTGCTCTGCGTCCTGGTCTGCGTGGGCCCGGCCATCGCCCTGGCCCACCTGGACACGGCGCTGCGGGACCGGGCCGGGAAGTGGGACGCGCAGGACCGCCGACTGCGCGAGGGAGCGGCCCACGGCGAACGGGTCATGCCGTACGAGCGCCTGGTGATCAGCCAGATGCTGGAACCGTTCAGCCAGGGCGGCCGCGCCTACTGGCCCGGCGGCTGCGTCGCGGACTTCTACGGACTCGACCGGGTCACGGACGGTCGCGCGGAACACCCTCGCCGGCACGGCGGCCCCGGATCGTGACCCTGCCACCGGGGACGGCACGGAGGCGACCGAAGCCGCTGGCGGCCCCACCCTCGGCCCGTGCCGACGGCCGCGGCCGTCCGCCGACTGTCAGAGCCCCCTGCAAGACTCCTCGGCATGGGCGTCTTCTTCGACTATTTCCGTGCTCCAGGTGATCAGGAAGCGGCCTCGGCCTTTGCGGAGGGGCCGGATGACGCGGGGTTCGCCACGGTCTGCGTGAAGACGATCGATCCCGCTGTCCTCCTCGGGAAGGCGGTGGCGCTGCTGATGCGGGAACCCGTCGAAGCCGTCATCCGCCATCCCCGGTTCGCTCACCTGGTGACGAGTCCGGAGGCGGAGAGCACCTGGATCGTCACCCTGCCGGACGAGGTGCGCGACGCTCTGGCGGAGGCCCCCCGCGAGCTGCTGGCCGAGATATCCGTACCGTGGTCGCGGGCGGAGGAGTTCTACGGCGCCGCGGACGCCCGCCACCTCGCGGATTTCCTCGACGAGCTCGCGGCACTGGCCAGAGCGGCCCGGTCACACGGCCACGGACTCTACTGCCGTATGACGCTGTAGGGCTCCGGCCGGGCATCGTGTTCCTCGGGCCGGGGGACGGTCGGGATGTGCACCGAGCACACCGGGACGGCCGCCCCTCGTCGGCCGGAGCACCGGCATGGCGACCCGCCACCGTGCGGCGGCGCCGGTGGCGGGAACACCTCGGGACGCGTGCTCGCCTCAGTCGGCGACGGGCTGGTGGACGCGCGGGACGCCCAGGTCCGGGAGTTCGAGGTGGAAGCCCCGGCCCCGCCCGCTGATCGTGCCGTCGTAGGAGAGGTCGGCCAACTCGACGCCCAGGTGCCGTAGCTCCTCGATGAGCATGCGGGAGGCGGTGGCCGCCGCCTGATCGCGGTCCTCCATGGCGTCGGGGAAGCGGCGTTGCCAGATCGAGCGGGAGAAATCCCAGCCGTTCCGGGCCAGGTGCGCGGGGTTGGCCGCGTCCGGGTGGTGGAGGTAGCCGGTGGCCTCGATGACGAGGCTCAGGTCCTGGCTCCAGCACTGGACGAAGCGCTGCGGATCGTGGGCCGCCCCCAGGTGCAGGATGAACCTGCCGGGGAAGAACGGCGCGCAGCGGTTGAGGGGCCGCAGGGCCTGGGCCAGGCGCTTCTCCACCTCCTCCCAGGTGGTGGCGGGCCGATCGGGTGCGGCGGAAACGGAGGCGGGCGGCAGGTGGGACGGCTCGGCGGCGTACCAGCGGCCCCGGGCGCCCGCCTGCCCGACGGTGCCGGCCTCCGATCCGGGCGGCAGGAGGTCCAGGCTCATCCGGCCGTCGTCGTACGTGTGCACCAGGAGATCGGGGAGGCCGTGGGGCCGGGGGCCGCCGGGCGCGTCGGCCCCGGGGCGCCGCCACAGCATCCACGGGCCCGAGCAGCCTCCCCACATCGCGGGCGGGCCCAGTTCTTCCTCCATGACCCACCACGCGGCGCGCGTACGGCCCGCGACGGAGAAGACGTCCTCCTCGGGCAGGTCGACGAGGCTGACGTTCAGCCTGCGTATCCGCTCGGGCGCGGACGCGTCGGCGACCAGGGTGCCGTACCCGTACGAGGGGCCGTTCCGCGGGGCGAACCTGTGCCAGACGCTGTCCCCGACCGTCCTCGGTTCCCGGAGTTCCCAGCCCAGCGCGGAGGTGGCCCGCGCGAAATCCGCCAGGGTCCACGAGTCCGGCCGCAGCGGCACGACCTCCTTCACCAGCGTGCGGAAGTCGTCGTCGTCGAACCACCGTCCGCGCGGGATCGTGTTCTTCTCCATGCGGCAGACAGTAGCGGGCCGGTCCGGGGGCGGGTCCGGCGTTGACGGGAGGGCGGCGGGGAGGCGACGCTCGTCCCGTCCTTTCCCGGAGATGAGGTGGAGCATGGAGGCGGAAGCCTCGGAACTCGCGTACGGGCGGAAGGTGTTGGAGGCGCAGCCCTTCAGCGTCCTGCTGGGTGCACGGCTGACGGCCTTCGGTGACGGCGAGGCGGTCCTGGAGCTGGACGTCCGGGACGAGCTGCGCCAGCAGAACGGGTTCGTGCACGGCGGCGTCCTGAGTTACGCGGCCGACAACGCGCTCACCTTCGCGGCGGGTGCGGCCGTGGGCCCGGCCGTCCTCACCGCCGGTTTCACCATCGACTATCTGCGTCCGGCCCGGGGCGAGGTGCTGCGCGCTCGGGCGGCGGTGGTCCGCGCCGGCCGTACGCGCGTGGTCTGCCGCTGCGACCTGCTGATGGTGGACGCGGAGGGGGCGGAGACGCTGTGCGCGGTGGCTCAGGGGACGATCGCCGTCGCGGCGGACGGAGCGGACGGAGCGGAGGGGGCGGAGGGGGCCCGGGGCTGACCGCCGGCCGTGCGATGCGGGGCCGGCCGGCCGCTCCGCGGTACGGGGTCGGCCGTCTGCTGTGCGACACGGGGCCGACCGACCGACCGTCCGCCCGCCGTGACGGGTCGGGGCCGCCCGTCGACGGCGAGGGCTCGGGTCCGCTTGCCGTGCGCGGAGGGGCGGGACCTCCCGCTGCGAGGCCCCGCCCCTCCCGGGCCTCAGATGCCGCAGCTGGGCGCGGACCAGAAGCGTCCGCTGCCCCCGGCGATGTGGGTGTGGTCGTTGTGGCCGGGGTAGCCCGGGCCGAGGATCTCGGTGAAGCCGTGGTTGCGCGCGGCCTTGGCGAGGGCGCAGAAGCCCTGGGAGCCCGCCCCGAGGTCCGCCGCGTGGCCGTACATGTGGCGGCTGTTGGTCGCGCCGCCGACCGCGCTGTTGCAGGACACGCTGCGGAAGCCGCCGTTGACGACGATCGGCCGGTCGCCCATCGCGTGCCGCATCGCCTGGAGCTTCCACATGGTCACCAGGGCGTTGGCGCGCGCGGTTCCGGCGCTGACCTTGCCCCCGGACCAGTCCGAGTTGCAGCGGTTCAGCTCGGCGTAGGTGAAGTTGACCGGGGTGCAGTCGTCGTCCTGGAGCTGGTAGATCTTGTTGAACGTCTGGGTTCCGGCAATGCCGTCGGAGGCCAGCCCGTACGCGGCCTGGAAGCGCGCGACCGCCGCCTTGGTGGCCGGGCCGAACTGTCCGTCGACGGCGATCTGGCTGCCGTAGCCCGGGTAGCCCGAGACCCGGATCTGGAGCTGGCGCACGGCTTCCCCGCTGGAGCCCTCGCGGAGGGTTCCGCTCCAGGTGTAACAGGCGTCGGCCGTACCGACGTCCGTGGCCGAAGCGGAGCCGGGGGCCGGGGCGGGGGACGGGCCCGCGGAGGCGGTGGTCGTGCCGCCGAACGCGAGGGCCGCGCCGGCGATGGCCGAGACGAGGAATCCGATGGGGCGTGATCGCATGGGTCTCCACCTCATTGTCGTCAAGCTGTCCATGGTTCTTGGGGGATTCCGAGCCTCGGGGGCGGGCCTGTGACTGTCAAGCTCATGTCAACATGCTGCCACGGGTGCGCCTCCGCACCTCCCCGGGCGCTTTCCGTGCGGGGCGCGCCGGGGCGGGCGGCGACGCGCCCCGCGGGGAAGCGCGCGGAGGATCTCGCCGGCGCGCCGATGAGTTCTCGGCGGCCCGGGGGTCTGCATCCGGGGCGACCGGTCCGGTCGCCCTTTCCTGTACGCAGACCGGGAGTCACCCATGGCCGCAGACCACGTCCGTTCGCAGTCCGGCACCGAGGGAGGGGGCACGGCCGTCGTCGTTTCCGCCGACGGCACGGAGATCGCCTACGAACGGTCGGGCAGCGGGCCCGCCGTCGTTCTGGTGGCGTCGGCGCTGGCCGATCGCTCCGACACGGTGAAGCTCGCCGCGCTGCTCGCCGAGCACTTCACCGTGGTCAACTACGACCGGCGCGGCCGGGGGGCCAGTGGTGATGCCGACGCCTACGCCGTCGACCGTGAGATCGAGGACATCGCCGTGCTGGTCGACCGACTTGGCGGCTCGGCCTCGCTGTTCGGCTCGTCCTCCGGTGCGGTGCTCGCCCTGCGCGCGGTCGCCGCCGGGGTGAAGGTGGACCGACTGGCCCTGTACGAGCCGCCGTTCGTGGTCGCGAAGGGCGACGCCGGGCCGCCCCCGGACCTCGCGGAGCAGGTCGGCGCGCTGCTGGCGCAGGGCCGGGACGGCGAGGCGGTCAAGTACTTCATGACGAAGGTGCAGGGCATGCCGGGCATCGCCGTGTCCTTCATGAAGCTCATGCCGAAGATCTGGAAGAACCTCGTCGGCCTGGCCCGCACCCTCCCGTACGACATCGCCGTCATGGGCGACACGCAGCGGGGCAGGCCGCTCGACGAGGGGGAGTGGAAGGGCGTGGACGTCCCCACCCTGGTCCTGACCGGCGGCAAGAGCCCGGCGGCCTTCCAGCGTGCGGCCGGAGCCCTCGCCGGGATACTGCCGAAGGCCGACCACCGGACGCTGCCCGGACTCAACCACGGGGCCGTCGTCATGGCCCCGAAGAAGGTCGCCCCGGAGATCACCCGGTTCCTGAAGGGCTGACCACGCCCCGGCCCGGCCCCGGTCTGCGCTTGCGTGCTGTGTGCTGTGTGCTGTGTGCTGCGTGGGCCGGGGTGGGGGCCGGGGCGGGGCCCGGCTGCCGGCGCGTCGGAGAACACCTCACGTCTCCGGCTTGACCCTCACGTTGCGTGAGGCTCAACAGTGGGGCCCATGAGCGACTACTACAACGCGTTCGAGATGAGCCCCGTCCCCGCCCCCGGCCCGGACGCGGTTCCGCCGGAGCCGTTCCACGGCATCTACGGCATGCCCTCCTTCGTATCGGTCCCCACGACCGACCTGGCGGAGTCGGTGGACTTCTGGACCCGGGGCCTCGGGTTCTTCGAGCTGTTCAGCGTCCCCGGCGCGCTGGTGCACCTGCGCCGCTGGGCGTTCCAGGACGTCCTCCTCATCGCGGCGGAGAGCGTTCCGGAACAGCCCCCGGCGATGAGCTTCAGCTTCTCTGGCGTCCTCAGCCAGGTCGAATCCCTCGCCGAGGCGTGCCGCGCGCTGCGTCCGGACGCGGTGGACGGCCCGCGTGACACGCCCTGGAACACCCGTGACGTGGAGGTGATCACGCCCGAGAACGCCCGGATCGTCTTCACCGCGGCGAAGCCCTTCGATCCGGCCGGCCAGGAGGCACGGAACCTGGAAGCCATGGGGATCACCCCGCCCGGCGACGATGACAATGAGGACCATGGCTGAGACACCGGACGCCGAGGGCCTGACCGTAGGACAGGTGTCGACGCGCCTGTCCGTGACGGTCCGCGCGCTGCACCACTGGGACGACATCGGACTGGCGCGCCCTTCGCTGCGCACGGCTGCTGGATACCGCCTCTACACCGCCGCTGACCTGGAACGCCTGCACCGCATCGTCGTCTACCGTGAGCTCGGCCTCGGTTTGGACAAGATCCGGGCCGTCCTGGACGACTCGGCCACCGACGTGCCCGCCGCGCTGCGTACACAGCGCACCCAGGTGGCCGAACGGATCGAACGTCTCCAGCAGTTGATCACCGGGCTGGACCGGATGATCGACGCCCAGGAGCGCGGCATGCTGCTGACCGCGGAGCAGCAGGCCGCGATCTTCGGCCCCCGGTGGGATCCGGAGGGGGCGGTCAAGGCGCGCCACCTCTACGGGGACACCACGCAGTGGCGGCAGTACGCCGAACGTTCGGCCTCCCGCACCCCGGAGGAGTGGCAGGCCGTCGCCGACGACATCGCCGCTCTCGACCGGGCCCTCGGGGAGGCGATGGACGCCGGTGTGGCTCCCGGCAGCCCGGAAGCACATCGACTCGTCGAGCGGCACCGCGACGTCTTCGCCGCGAACTTCCCCCTCACCAGGGAGATGCAGGTCTGCCTCGCCCGCATGTACGAGGACGACCCGGGGTTCGCCGCCCACTACGACGGCGTCCGCCCAGGCCTCGCCACCTGGTTCCGCCACCTCGTCGACGCCGACGCCCGCGCCCACGGCCTCGACCCGGACACCGCGACCTGGGACGGGGGAACAGCCTGAGGGGCCCGCACGTCGAGACGGTACGTAGGGAATCCCGTGCTGTGAATGATCACGGTTCATGGGCCGGGGAGGTGTCGCGGACGAGCAGTGGGCGGTGTCGGAGCCGCCGCTGCCGAAGGGCGCGAAGGCGGGCCGGCCGCCTGCCCGGCCCCGGCGGCAGGTGGTCGACGGCATACGGTTCCGGGTCCGTACCGGTGTTCCGTGGCGGGACGTACCTGACGAGTACGGGCCGTGGGGACGGGTGTACGACCTCTTCCGCCGATGGCAGCGGAACCGCACCTGGCACCGGATCGTGAGCCGACTTCCAAACTCGCTGTCCGCTACGAGGCGACCGTCCTCGTCGCGGCTCTCAACGAGTGGCTGTGAACCCCGGCCCGTGCTCGACGAGCCGCTTGCGAGGTATGCGGGGTGCGCGGGCCCCGACGACTGCCGTACTGTGTTGAGATTCCTGCTGCGTGGCGATCTCGGCGGTGGGGCTCGAACTCTTCGTTTCACGATCTTGAGGTGAGCTTGTACCCCCAGGCCAAGTAGCCGTCCGTCGTTTCCCCGCGTGCTGATGTGTCGCACGTGTGCGGGAGCGGACGTCGCGCTGGTCTGAGTTGCGTCACCCCCCGCCTTTCCCTTGCTGTTTCCCGGGTGCAGCTCTGCCGTCTGCCCCGGGCTCTGTGCTGTGCTGCCCCGGCGTGGCTGACGGTGGGCTCCCCGATTCCTCGATCAGGAGCTTTCCCGTGGTTTCCCCCGCGCTCGGTAACGAGCCGCAGCCCTCTCCCCGGCCCTCGGCCCGGCCAGGTACGTCCGAAGTGGCCCTGGCCGCGAAGATATCGCTGGCGGTGGTCCTGGTCGCCGAGCTCATGAACGTCCTGGACCACTCGGTCGTCCTCAACGCCATCCCCACCCTCCAAGCCTCGCTCGGTGCCACCCCGGCCCAGGTGCAGTGGCTCACCGCCGGCTACGGACTCGCCCTCGCTCTCGGCCTGGTCTCGGGCGGCCGGCTCGGCGACACCTACGGCAGGCGCAAGGTCTTCCTGCTGGGCACCGCGGTCTTCACCACAGCTTCCCTGCTGTGCGGGCTCGCCCAGGGGCCCGGGATGCTCATCGGCGCCCGCGTGCTCCAAGGCATAGGGGCTGCGGTGATGATCCCGCAAGTCCTTGCATCTCTCCACGTCACCTTCGAGGGTGAGCACCGCAGCCGCGCCTTCAGCCTCTACGGAGCCGTCCTGACCGTCGGCTCGGTCCTGGGACCGGTCCTGGGCGGCGTGCTCACCGGAGCAGACCTGTTCGGATGGGGGTGGCGGACGATTTTCCTGATCAACCTGCCCATCGGCCTAGCCGTACTCCTCGGCGGCTGGAAGTTCCTCACCGAGTCGACCGCACCCAAGGCGGAGCGCCTGGACCTGATGGGCGTGCTGCTCTCCGCGCTCGCCGTCGTCCTGATCGTCTTCCCGCTCACCGCGGGCCACGCCCACCGGTGGCCGCTGTGGTGCTTCGCCATGCTCGCCGCAGGACTCGCCGTGCTCGGTGTGTTCCTGCGCCAGCAGCAGCGCAGACAGCACGATGCCCCGCTCGTGGTGTTGGCCCTGTTCCGCGAGAAGGCGTTCTCCGCCGGCCTGTCCGCGCAGCTGACGTTCGGCCTGCTGTCGGGCATGTTCTTCATCACCTGGACGCTGTTCCTCCAGCACGGTCTGGGCATGAGCCCACTCCACGCGGCCCTGGCCTTCGTGCTGCTCACCGTCGGCGAGCTGGCCGGCGTCGGGATCACGATGAAGACCGCGGGGCGCTATGGACGCCGCCTGCCTCAGGCCGGAGCCCTGCTCGCCCTTCTCGCGACGGCAGGCTACGCAATCCACATCAGCAGCGGACAGGCCGGCCTGACGCTCCTCGCGATGGCGCCGCCCCTGCTACTGCTCGGCCTCGCCTTCGGCACCATCGGAGGACCGCTCGCCGACCTGTCGCTCAGCAAGGTCCCGCACGAGAACGCCGGTTCCGCCTCGGGACTGTTCAACACCTCGATCCACCTGGGCATGGCCCTGGGGACCGCCCTGACCACCCTCGTGTTCTTCTCCGCCACCAACGGTTCACCCGACGCCGCGGTCAACCGCGACGCCTTCACCCACGTCCTGTGGTGGATCGGCGCAGCCTTCGCCGCCATGGGGGCCCTGATGTTCCTCCTGCCCACAGGATCGAACACCCAGGCCGGCTGAGCCATGACCCGCTGCGACGGCACACGAAGGACATGCCGTCGCGGCGGGCCCAGAGCACTTCCGGCACACGCGCCAGCCGTCAGCACCGTCCGGCGTACGAAACGAACCACTCCCAGGCCTCGGCGCCGAGGCCGAGGTGGTCAGTCATGCCCCGACAACTCCGCCTGCCGCCCCTATACTTGGCGCCCTATCCTGGAACGGGGGCCGTTTTGGAGATCGTCGTTCAGTGCAGCGGCAGCGGGGCCGAGGACGAACTCCGCTCGTTGGGCCGGTGGCTTGAGGCGGACTCGGCCGTGCGCCGTCATGCGCAGGTCGTACCGGGATCGGCACGGCCGGCGACCCCCGGACTGCAGGGCGATCTGCTGGATCTGATCACGCTGCTGGTCAGCAGCGGATTCAGTGCTGCTTCGCTGGCCGTGTCCATAGCTTCCTGGCGAGCCAGCCGCCCCAGCCCGCCCGAATCCGTCATCGTGCGGGCGGTGGGAGAACAGATCGAGATTCCCGGTGATGCTTCCGGAGAGGAAGCCGAGGCGATGATCCGACGCCTCTTCGAAGGATGACCTCCACGAAGCAGCCTCCGGCCCCCGACGACGGCGAATTGACAAGCCCCCTCGCCGGCACGGGCCTGCCCGACCCGTCGGGAACCCGCATCGTGCTGATCGGCGCCGGACGGTTCAACGAACTCCACCCCTTGCCGGCGACGCGCCGCAACGTCGAGGACCTGGCCGATCTCATCACCGCCGCCTGGAACCTTCCCGTGGCGAACTGCACCGTCCTTCGTGACCCGGCATCGCCCCGCGATCTCTCGCGCGCCGTGGAAGAGGCCGCCAAGGAGGCCACCGACACCCTGCTGGTGTACTACGCAGGCCACGGACTCATCGACTGGTCCGGACACTTTCACCTGGCGGTGCGAAGCAGTGAGCGGGAGTCCGTGCACGACACCGCGGTCCCGTACGCCTGGGTCAAGGAACATGTCGAGAAAAGTCGCGCCGAGCGGCGCGTCGTCATCCTCGACTGCTGCTACGCCGCCCGCGCCTTCGGGTTGCAGTCCGACTCCGCCCTTTTTGAGGTGGCGGGAACCTACGTCCTCGCCGCAGCGAGCGAGACCGCCACTGCGGTGTCACCGCCGGGCGAGGAATTCACCGCGTTCACAGGCGCGTTACTCGCCGTACTGCGCAACGGGATCCCGGGCCTGCCTCGTTACCTTGATCTCGACAGCATCTTCCGCCGGCTGAGTAAAGAGCTCACCCTCAGGAACAGGCCCCAGCCGTCAAAGCAGTGCCGCGACCACCTGGACCGCGCCCCGTTCATCAAGAACGCCGCCTACGCCCCTTCCGGTGACGCCCCTCTGCCGGGTGTTCCCGCGCAGCAACGGTCCCCCTCCGAAACCAGCGGCCCGGGAACACCGCCGTCGCGCACGTCTGCCACCTCAAGGGCTGACGCGGTTCCCCGGCGGACCGCGAACATCCCGGACGGCAATCCGATCCCGGTAAGGCGACGGAAGGCCGTCCGCCTCGTGGGGCTTCCGGCGGCTGCCCTGGCCCTGCTTCTGGGGGGATACTCCGTGTTCTCCGTCTCGCACGAGGACTCCGCTCAGATCCGCCAAATACACGACAGGGGTGTCATCAAGGTCGGAGTCAAAGCGGATCAGCCAGGCCTCGCCAGGGAAATAGCACCCGACAAATGGCAGGGCTTCGAAATCGACTTGGCATACAATATTGCCGCAGGTCTTGGATTCCCCCGAAACAAGGTGGATTTTGAAGCCGTGGAAACGAAGGACCGTGACCGACTGCTGCAGAGCGGAGCAGTGGACTTCGTCGTAGCGACCTGGACCATGGACGGATCCCAGGCGACGAAGGCCAGGAAACACGCCACCGCTCCGCTTGATTTCGTCGGCCCCTATTTCAAGACAAGCCTGTCCGCGCTGGTGTGGGAAACGGAAGAGGGTGCTGCCTCGGTAGAAGGAATCGACGACATCGGAGAGAAGTACGACCGGGGCCGCATCTGCACCGCCATCGGGTCGACGTCGGAGGAGTACCTGAAGGAGAAAGATATCGACCACAAGACGAAGACCTCGTATCAGCAATGCTGGGAGGACGAGGAAGTCCACGTCGTCATTACGGATGAAATCATCCTCGCAGGCCTCAATCAGGAGAATGACTATCCAATCAGAGAGGGCGAAAAGGTAAGAAAAGGGCATGTGGTTCGGCTCGCCGACACCGTTGAATCGTACGGCGTGGGAATCCCTGCAGACGACCCGATCTTCGAATACCTGACGTGCCGGGCGATCCCGAAGGACTGGGAATCGAACGTGAGCGCCAACCTGGAGAAGATGGCAAAGGAACATCTGGACAGGGAATGGACGCGGCCCACCGTAAAATTCCCTGAGTGCAGCCGACTGGACGCATGGAAATTCAAAATGCGCAACTTCTTCTGACCGGGCTGCGTCGCTGAGCGTTTTCAGCGCTGCCGCCGGACAGGTGACGAGGCCGGCATCCGCGACGCACGAGGCCCCCGTGCCGTTGGGAGAGATGTTCGACGTCTCAACCCGTCAGCGCAGGCGCCTCGTTGGTTTCCTGCAAGCGCAGACGGCACGGCGTGAACGTGCAGGCCCTCACCGATTCCGCCGGCCAGGTCCTGTGGCTGCCGCCGACGCTGCCGGGCCGGACCCACGACCTGACGGCTGCCCGTACCCCCAAGATCATCCGAATCTGTGAGCGCCAGGGCGTCCCGGCCCTCGCGGACACGGCCTGCACCGGAGCCGGGGACCGGGCCACCAGTGCGAAGCGCCGCCCGTCAGGCGGCGAACTCACCTCCACCGAGCGGACCGTCGACCGGGCCCTGTCCGCAGCCCGAGCACCCGTCGAACGCGGAGTCGCCCGCCTGAAGTCCTGGCGGATCTTCCGCAGTGCGCGCTGCAGCCCCAACCTCATGACCGTCATCGCCAGAGCCGTCCTCACGCTGGAGAGGCCACGCTGAGAACGCTCGCCGCGCGGTGCCCGTGACGCCGCCACCGGAGCGGCCGGACGGGTGCCGGGAATCGGCGACGGCAGACCACGATGCGCACGGTCCCGGTTCACTCCGGCAAGGGTGCGCACCGCATCACCACCTCGGGCGGGCGGTTCGCGCCCTTTCCCGTGGCCTGCCGTGATCTTCGTACTCCACCGAGCGGTGGCTGAAACATTCTCGACGTACGGCTGCGACTTTCGGCGGCGAGTCTTGTTCAGCGGCGGCGCAGGGGGGAGTTGCCTCCTGCCGGCCGCCTGTGTGAGGAGTGCCGGCACGACGGGATGACTGCTGGATCGCTTCCATGACAGACGAAGTTGCCGTTTCCCACCGAAGAGGTGTAGATCATCTTGCGGTATGTGACCGTCCCATCGATTGCAGTCGGAATCAGCGTTGTCGCCTCGCTGTTTTCCCTGGCAGCCGTTCCCGCCGATGCAGCTTCGCGTGCTGCCCCGGACCGCGTGAAGTGGGAGCTCTGCCGGGATGCGGCGCCGGACTGGAATCGCAACGACAACCGCAGCGAATGCGCGCTCATTCCCGTTCCGGTGGATTACGCCAAGCCTACGGGCAGAAAAATCAACATCGCTGTGAGCAGGGTCAAGGCCACCGGAAAGCGTACGGGGGCCCTGTTCGGCAACCCCGGGGGGCCCGGCCTGGCCGGTACGCCGTTCCCGCACGAACTGCTCGGCAGCCGACTGGCGCCGATGAACAAGGAATGGGACTTCATCGGTATCGATACGCGGGGTACGGGCTACAGCTCCCAGGTCTCCTGCGATACGCCCGAGTTCCGGGAGGGGGAGAGCGAGAGGGAGAGCTTCGAGCGTCAGGCGGATGCGAAGCGCACATGCATCGCCAAGGACCCGGAACTGGCGCTCTCCATCAGCATGGAAAACGCGTCCCGAGACATGGACCGCATCCGGCAGGTACTGGGATTCCGCAAGATAAACTTTTATGGAAATTCCGGCGGAACGGCGCTGGGCGCGGTCTACCGCTCCATGTTCGACAGCCGCGTGGATCGCATGTGGCTGGACTCGATCATGTCCCCGGTCGGCCAGAACGCAGCGGTCACCGCAGAAGCCGCGCACTACCATGCCGGGTACCAGCGGTTCTTCCAGTGGCTGGCCGGCAAGGATTCGACGTACCACTTCGGGAACTCGCCCAAGAAGGTCGAATCCGCGTTGAAGGCATTGCAGGCGAAGGTGGGACGGGACGAGTTCGCCGCCTTCCTCGATCCCAACCTGGAAGCCATACCGGACCGGTGGGAGCGATCTGCCGCAAAGTTGCTGGAACTCCAGAATGAGCGGACAGGCGAGGCCGTCCCCAAGCAGAAGGATATGAAACGGAAGCCCTTCGGTTTCGGAGAGATGGGGCAGAATTACGGGTTCACCCATGACGCCTTCATGTGCAATGCGAGCGCCGACGGCCGTACATATTCCGATCTCGTCAGGATGAGGAAAGAGCGGCAGGCGAAGTACCCGTTCTCCGCGGACTTCAACGACCAGCCCATCACGTACTGCGCCGGCTGGCCGGCGGGCAAGCCGTGGGACCTGAAGCCCGGCAAGAGCCGGCTGCAGCTGTCCGGCCACAAGTTCGAAACCGTCACGCCTTACGTGTGGGCGAAGATGATGCACAAGAAGATCGGCGGATCGCTGCTGACCGTCACGGATGCGACGCATTCCACCATGAAGTCCACAGAACTCGCATGCGGCTCCAAGGTGGTGGACTTCTTCCGGAACGGCACGCAGGCGAAGGGCAGCTGTCCCGGTTTCCCCGCCGAGCAGACCGGTCCCGCAGGACCTGCCGGCGATCTGGCGGGGACCGTGAAGCTCCCGAACTGCTCCGCTTCGCTGGTCCGTCCCCGCACCGCCCGCGACGAGGACAAGGCGCTGCTGCTCACGAACGGGCACTGCCACCCCGAGGGGCGGCCGAAGCCGGGTGAAGTGATCACCGGAGAGGGCGCCCCGATCGAAGGCAGCGTGTTGAGCCCGGCGGGCCGCGAACTCGGTCCGGTGACGGGGCGGGTTCTCTACGCGACGATGACCGGAACCGACATCACGCTGGCACAGCTGGATTCCACGTACGCGGACATCCGGCAGAAGTACAAGATCGAGGCGTTCCCGTTGGCTTCGACCGGTCCTGTCCCCGGGCAGAAGATCAAGGTGGCGTCGAGTTTCCTGGAGAGTGTCTGGTCGTGCCGGGCCGAGGCTGTGGTTCCGACGCTCAAGGAAGGCGACTACACCTCGACCGACGCGATCCGGTACGCGAAGGAATGCAACACCCAGCCCGGGAGCTCGGGTTCAGCCGTCGTCGATGCCGAGACCCGGGAGCTCGTCGCGGTGAACAGCACCAGCAACCGTGACGGCGAGAAGTGCGAACTGAACAACCCGTGCGAGATCGACGAGACGGGCACCACGGTTCACCAGGGACGCGGATACGCCACCCAGACCGCGGCGATCGCCGCATGCATCGGCGCCGGCAACACCATCGACCTCAAGCGCCAGGAGTGCACCCTGCCCAAGCCCTGACCTGATCCGGTCTCCTCCCGCGCGTCCGCCCCACGGTCCTCTCACGGACGACCGTGGGGCGGACGCGCGTAATCAGGAGGGTGGCTGCCCCTCACCGGTGCCGGTGCCGGTGCCGGTTCTGGTACCTGTGTCGGCGGTCCGGTTCGTCGCCGTCCACCAGGCGATCACGCGGGAAGCCATCGCCTCCGGTCGCGAGCCCGAGGGGTCCATGCCGAAGTGGTCCTCCAGCTCGTGGTGCAGGTAGTCGGCGATCTCCGTCTGCCCGGCGCCGTCCCGGAGCCGCTGGAGCAGCGGGAGGAGCATGCAGTCGTACTCGTCCCCCACCTCGTCCGCCACACCGAGCGGATCCCACGCGTTGAGCTGGTCCCGCAGGCCCTTCTCGGTGCCGTCTCTTCCCCGTCGCATCGGTCCAGGGTGCCACCCGGGGGGCACGAAGTCGCGGGCCGGTCGTCGGCCGGACCAGCAGGACGCCCCACCGTGCGGTGCACGGTGGGGCGTAGTCGCGAGGGCGGCGACGGTCAGACGGCGGGGGTGAACCCGCCGGCCTTGACGCCTGCCACGAACGAGGTGAACGCGGCGGCGGCGACGGTCAGCGCCGGGCCGTGCGGGTTCTTGGAGTCGCGTACGGGGACGGTGCCGGTGAGGGAGGCGGTGCGCGGGGCCCACTCGACGCACGAACCGCCGTTGCCGCTGTAGGAGGACTTGACCCACTGCTGGGTCGTGGATTCGCTCGTCACGGGGTGCCCTTTCGATGCTGGCGGACCATGTCCACGGTCTCTGCCTGGGACAGAGACACGGCCTGCAATTGATGGTAGCCCCTCATCACGGGGAGGACGGGGCTGAGTTCACGGTCCAGATGGCCCTGCGTTTCGGACTCGACGTAGGAGACCAGGGACCGGTCCGGGAGCGTCAGCAGATTCACCAGTCGGTTGAAGGGCCGGTGTTCGCCGATGCTGAAAGGCGCGATCTGCAGCATGGTGTGAGGCTGCGCGGCGAAGTCGACCAGATGCCGCAACTGGGCTTCCATCACGGCGGGGCCGCCGACCGGCCGACGGATGCAGCTTTCGTCCAGCACCGCGATGATCATCGGTGGCGTGGGGTGGATCAGAGCTTTCTGCCGCTCCATCAGCAACGCCAGGCGCTGCTCGGCCTGTTCGGGGGTGATGACGCCTCGGGCGACGGCCGCGTTGTCCAGTGCCTGCGCGTATGCCCGGGTCTGAAGCAGCCCCGGGATCACGCCGACCTCGAACAGCCGGATCTCTGTCGCCTCGCCCTCCAGTGCCACGTACTCCGGGAAACCCTGCACGAGCACGCCTTGCTTGATCTTGAGCCATTCCCGCTCGAACGAATCGACGGTTTCGGTGAAGCCGAAAGCGCCGTCGATCGCAATCGAGAACTTGCGGGTTGGCGATTTGGTACAGGTTTCCACCCCGGAAATGTGGCGTCCCGAGTACCCGGCGCGTAAGCCGAGGTCGTCCTGCTTCCAGCCCCGGGCCTCTCGCGCGTTGCGCAGACGCGCACCGTAGGCGGCCTCCGGGCTCGCGTCGGGGTTGAGTTCCCTCCGGTTGACCAACGTACCCCCCAGGTTTGAAACGTTGATGGCGAGGCTCACGCTAGGCCACGCTGTGTCGCCCCGGTAGCCGATCGGCTACAGAGAGGAGCGAACGGTGTACGGCGAGAACGCCAGCCCGAATGCGGAGCACCCTCCGGACCAGCCCTTATGTGAGCCTCTGTGTCAGCCGCCGACCGGTTCGACCGTTCCGGCCGCCCCGGCCGCCCCCGCCCTCCCGGCCGCCCCCGTCCGCGGGACTCTTCTGGCGGACACGAGCCGGGGTGACCGGGTGGGGGAGTTCCAGGGGGTCGCCGGCCCGTACTGGTCCCTCCGGCCGGTCGGCGGCGGGCGCGAGTGGGAGGTCGAACCCCGGTTCGTACGGCCCGCGTTGCTCATGGAGCAGCTTCGGGCCCGTACCGCGCGGCTCAACGCCCGCAGCCGGGGAGAGGTCCTGTGAACGCACCGGACTCCGGGCTTCCCGTGCCGAGCGCCGCGTGGTCGTCGGCACGGCTCCCCGTGCCGCTTGCCGTGCGGCTCGCGGTGCGCCCGTCTCCGGCACGTACGGAAGGTGGCTGAGCCGTGCTGCAATGCACTGCCGTGACGGAGATCCCCTACGCCGAGGCGCTGTTGGCGCTGGCCACCATGGAAGGCGGACCGGCGCATCCGCCCGACTTCGTGGAGCAGGACGACTTCGTCCTGTGCGAGCTGGGCGACCACGGCGAGTCGGCCGAGCATGCCGCGCACCTGTGGGTGGCGGAGACCCCGGACGACCAGGAGCTGTGGTTCCGCTGGTCGGGGGAGGGGGCCCACCGCGTCCACCGGCTCGACGTGCTGCCGGTCTGCCCCGCCAGGCTCCGCGTGCTGGCGACCGAGGCGGTCACGTTGTGCGCGTTCTTCGACCACCACCCCGGGCCGCACTCCTTCTCCGTGACCGACCCGCTCGGCGACCTGATCGCGGACCACGCACCCGGCCCGCCGGACAGCCAGGGCTACCCCGACGACCCCGACGCACCCGACGGCGACGCGCCGTGACGGCGCCCGGAGGTCTTCCGACCGTGAACCCCTGCACCGCCGTGACCCTGTTGCCGCCACCGGAGTTCGTCGTCCGGCTCGCCGCGCCCGGTGGTGGCCGCCCGGAAGCCGGATACCTGCTGTGCGAGCTGGCCGCCGACCACGACGGGGGCCACGCGGCGGTGTTGTGGGAGGACGACGCGAGATACCTGGCCGTCTGGGCCCGCTGGAGCGGCGACCGGGCGACGCCGGCGGAACTTGCCTGGTGCGGCGCGACCGACCCCGGAGGCAGGGACGCGTGCGGGCTGTTCGCGGGGCACCCCTCCGCCCACGACTGGGCCATCGTCGACGCGACGCTCACGGCGGTGGACGCCGTACTCGCACGGGAGCACCCGCACCTGGCCCCGCGCGACGGTGCGTGAGGGGCGGAGGACCGGGCGGGCGGCAGCTGGTGCCGCATCAGGCGACGTTCGCCCCCTTGTGGGCAACGTCCGGTCACTTCTTCACACGGTGCGGTGCATTCCCACCGAGGCCGGTGCGGTCTCGCGGAAGCCGAACTTCTCGTAGAGATGCCGGGCATCCCCGTCGGCGATGAGGGAGACATAGGCGCCGGCCGGAGCCCGGCGCTCCAGCTCGCCGATCAGCTCGGCCATGATGCGCTTCCCGAGGCCCCGCCCCTGATGGTCGGGGTGGACACAGATGTCGACGACCTGGAAGAAGCAACCGCCGTCGCCGATCACCCGCCCCATGCCGACCGGCTCGCCACCGTGCCGGATCTGGACCGAGTGCCAGGTGTTCGGCAGGCCCAGCACCGCAGCCTCGCGGGGCTTCGCGCTCAATCCCGCCGCAGGTCGCAGCCGCAGGTAGGTCTCGACGGTAGGCAGCTCGTCGGACAGTTCGTAAGGGTCATCAGTGATCTGCATGCATTACATGCTAGGTGAGTCCGGCAGCCATGGACCCAGCAGGCGGGCCCTTGAGGCGCACCAGGGGGCGAACGGTGCCTGATGCGGCACTAGGGCTTGTCTGAAGTCGTGGTAAAGGTGTGAGGGGTTCCGCTCGGGCGCTCGGTGGGGGGAGACGCCGCCGGAGTTCGGCGTCTGGTAGACCGTTTACGACCGCTTCGTCCGGTGGCGTGATACGGACGTCTTCCAGACGCTGATGGGCGGATTGATCGCTGAGGCGGCCCGGTGCGGGCAGGCGGAGTTGTCGCTGGTCGGCGTGGACTCCACGAGTGTCCGCGCCCATCGCGATCACGGCTTTCAGGTAGGCCCTATGCATGTGATGCGTGCCGGGGGGAGCGGTCCTCCCGGCCTCGATCTGCTTGATCGGCATGACCCAGCTGTTCTCCTTGCCCCAGCCGGTCGTTGCACGCCCGCCGGTGGTGTGGCCGCGCACCATGCCCACCCCCAAACCCCCGCCACTCCAGGCCGAGTTGCCTGCCATCGGAGGCTGCCGCCCCGCCGGGCCGTTCGGAGGCGGGGGCAGGAGTTCTTCCGGGCCGGTCAGAGGCGGGGGCAGGGGTTCTCCGGGTCCAGCACCTCGTGGCCCCCTACGGACGGGGACGCGCTGCCGTCGGCCGTGCCGGTCAGGCACACGCTCCCCAGGTCCAGACTGAAGCGTGTCCCGGTGCCGGGCTGCTCGCGCGTCTTCAGCACGCTGTCCACGTATCCGCTGCGGTTCAGTGAACCGCGCACCTGCGCAGGGGCCTTGAGGCCCTTCACCGCCTTGGTGACGCGATCGGCGTGCGCCTTGGTGACGCACTTGTTCCTGGCCTCCAGCTCCGCCTCCGCCTTCTTGTCCTCCTCGGTCTCCTTGTACGAGCCCGGGTTCAACTCGTCGGGCGAGGGCGGCCCGTCGGGGATGGGCGGCAAAGGGGCCGGCGCAGTGGCGGGCGCTTCGTCGGCGATCGGCGGCTCCTTGGGGAGGTCAGGGGAGCAGGGCTCGGCGACCTTGTTCAGGAACGTCATGAAGGTGAGCAGCTGAGCAGATTCCTCGGGGCCGGGCTCGGCATCCGGTTTCGGAGCCGCCGCGGCGTCGGCGCCCTTCGCGGGCTTGGCCGCCGTCGCGGGGCCCCTGTCGTCGGCCTGAGTGGTGCCGCATGCCGTGAGGGCCAGTGCGCACAGGGCGGTTGCGGAGACGAGGTAACGATGCGTGCCGAAGATTCGCTTCATGCGCACATCCTGTGCGCGCCGGATCGACGGCACGTGAGTACGGGTACCCACCTGTCCCTGGGTGAACTTCCCCGCGGCGTTCGAGTGGACCGACCAAGCCGGATCAGGCCCTTGGTCCTCCCGCACAAGCCTCGCGAAGAGCTCATATATGTGTCGACCTGGAGGAACATCTCGTTCAATGTAATTCCGACGGCTCTTGAGCCATGCTGAGGATACGCAGCCTCCGGTGATCACGACTTCAGACAAGCCCTAGGAGAGCGCGGCGTCGATGGCCTTGGGCAGGAGCGCGAAGCGGTGATCGCCCTCGTGGACGACGCGGGAGACCCGGCCGGTGGCGCGGCGTCTACCCTCGCGGCATGGCCTCATCCCGCCCGCTCTCCCACGGCTTCCCGTTCGACCCCGCCTACGGGTACGACGCGCCGGACGCCCTGCTGGCCGTCCCCGCGCCATCCGCCCCCGAGGACTTCGACGCGTTCTGGCGGGGCCGGTACGCGCGAGCCCGCGCCGTGGACCCGCGGCCGGTCCTCGGTCCGGTGGAGGAGGAGCGCGACGGGGTGACGGTCCACGGCGTCGCCTTCACCTCCGTGGGCGGCGTCCGGCTCGGCGGCTGGCTCGCCCTGCCCGCCGAGGGCCCTGTCCGGTACGGATTCGTCGTCGGGCACGGGTACGGCGGCCGCCAGGGGCCCGGCCGGGACCTTCCGCCGCCGCTGCCCGGGGCCGCCGCGATCCTGCCGTGCGTACGGGGCATGGGGGAGCGGAGCCGGATGGACGGCATCCCGGACGTGGCCGACGCACACGTCCTGCACGGCATCGGCTCCCGCGACACGTACGTCCTCGGCGGTTGCGCGGCCGACCTCTGGTGCGCCGCCTCCGCCCTCACCGCGCTCGTACCGGAGCTGGCGTCGGCCGGGGAGCCGGGCGGGCCTCGCCTCGGCTACCTCGGTGAGAGCTTCGGCGGCGGACTCGGGGCCCTCGCACTGTCCTGGGACGACCGCTTCGGCGCGGCCCAGCTCACCGTCCCCACCTTCGGCAACCACCCGCTGCGCCTGACGCTGCCGTGCGCGGGCAGCGGCGAGGCGGTGCGCGGCCACCACCGCGAACACCCCGACGTCACGGACGTCCTGCGCTACTTCGACGCGGCGACGGCGGCGACCCGGCTGACCCTGCCCACGCTGGTCGCGGCCGCCCTGTTCGACCCGTCCGTGCCGCCGCCGGGCCAGTTCGCCGTACACAACGCGCTGGCCGGGGAACGCGAACTCCAGGTGCTGACGGCGGGGCACTTCGCGTACCGGGGAATGGCGGCCGAGGCGGCGGAACTCGACGCGAGGCGGACGCGGTTCTTCGGGGAGCGGCTCGCTCCCGCCGCCTGACGGGATCGCTGCTTGACGAGAGTGCCGCCTGACGGGAGCGCTCGCTTCCCCGGCCCGGCCGTCCGCCGGGTCGCGCGGGGCGCCGCGGGCTCAGGCGCCCGGTCGGCGGGGCTTGCCCCGGGGGCCGTACCAGTCCAGGCACAGGACGGTGGCGTCGTCCTTGGGCGGCTGGCCCCCGTAGGCGTCGGCCACCGCGGTGACCATCGTGCGGACGACCTCGCGCGGGTGGTCGGCGGCGGTCTCCAGGAGGAGTCCGGGCAGGTCGACCACCTCCGCGTCGCGTTCCTGCACGCCGTCCGTGTACAGCACGATGCGGTCGCCGGGGCGCAGGTCGAGCTCCTGCACCTGGTAGGAGCCCTGTCTGGGGAAGCCGAAGGGCATGTCGACCCGCAGGCCGATCTCCTCGACCGATCCGTCGCGCATCCGGAGCGGCCCGGGGTGGCCGGCGTTGACGAGGCGGGCGTGGCTCCCGTCCAGGGCGATGCGGAGCAGCTGACCGGTGGCGAAGGTGTTGTGCCCGTGGTCGAGGAGCGCCTGATGCATCCGGCGGGCTTGTTCGGTGAGGTCCGCCCCGGAGCGGCGTGCGCCGCGTGAGGCGTTCACGACGAGGGTGGCGATGAGGGATGCGTTGACGTCGTGGCCCATGGCGTCGGTGACGGACAGGTGGAGGGCGCCGGTGTCGAGGCTGTAGTCGTAGGTGTCCCCGGCGATGTCGGACGCCGGTACCAGGGCTCCGGCGAGGGCGAACTCGGCCGCGTCGCAGGAGGGGGCGGAGGGAAGGAGCTGGCGCTGGATCTCCGCCGCCAGGCTGACCGGGGTGGTGCGGTTGCCCCAGTGGTAGAGGTCGGTGAAGCGGCGGTCGGTGACGATGATGTAGGCCAGCGCGTGCGCGGCCTCCTCGACCTGGGCCAGCACGTCCTCGGTGACGGCGTCCAGGAACAGCTCCAGCACGCCGATGGTGTCACCGCGGTTGGTCACGGGGGCGAGCACGCGCCGGCCCCGGCCGCCCTCCCCCACCTGCATCACCTTCTGCGCGCGCAGGACCTCGTCGTAGATGCCGCTGCCCGCGAGGGAAACCTGCTCGGTCCGGGGCTCCTGGGAGGAGCCGTCCATGTCGTTGACCCGCAGCATGCGTCTGCCGACCACGTCCACGAAGAGGAACGACACGTACCGCGCTCCGAACCGGGTGCGCAGGTCGCGCGCCACGACGTCGAGCGAATCCACCGGTGCGGCATCCTCCGCTGCCGCCAGCACTGCGGCCAGTCCCGTCCGATCACCCACCACAGCCTCCTCAAGTAGAAAATGCTTATGCCCTCTCGAACCCTGCTCACCGCATCACTCGTGAAACTGGGTGGATGTATCCGTACACAGCGTCTGATAAGGGGGCGCGTCACGTGGTGGGGGGGCGCGTACCGAGGTGGCTGGCGGAGGCGGACACCACGGCACGCCGGAGGCCCGGCCCGCCCCGGCCCGACCGCGCCCGGACCGCGGTCACCGGGGCCGGGGGCGGACGCGGCGAACGGTCTTTTCGCGCGGGCCCTCTCGCCCGGCCGGGTGCGTCGCGGACGGGTGGGCGTCCGCCGGTCGAGGACCCGTCGCGGCGCGGTGAGGCCCCGGCCGATCCGGAGCCGTTCCTCGGCGTGTCACTCCCGATCCTTCCGGATGCCCTCCCGGTGACCCGGCGGATTACGGTGCCGACCATTGGACGACGGGCCGCCCCACCTCGCACGCTCACCGCGCGGCCGTTTCCGATTCGCCCGAAAGCTGCCCGAAGGAAGAGAGAGACAGCCCATGCGCGGCAAGCACGCACTCCTGCTCGGTGGAGTCATCACCCTCGCGTCCCTGGTCGCACCGCCCGGCGCTGTGGCCGCCGAGAGCGATTCCCGGGCCACCCCCCGAACGGCTGTCGCCACCCAGACCTTCCGCAATCAGGCCACGGGCCGGTGCCTGGACGACACCGACAACGGGTTCCGGACATGGAGCTGCAACGGGACCAACCCGCAGTTGTGGGACGTGAGGGTCTGGGGCGACGGAACGCGCCAGTTGCGTAACGTCAACACACAGCGCTGCATCGAGGACAGCCACGCCCACGGTCTCCGCACGGTCGGCTCGTGCAGCTCCGCCGCTGAACAGAGCTGGTGGATCAAGGTCTGGGACGACGGGACCGTCCGCTTCCAGAACCAGGCGACGCTGCGGTGCATCGACGACAGCTCCTTGGGCCTTCGCACCTTTGCGTGCAACAACCTGGAGTTCCAGAGCTGGTTCTGACCTCGGCCCCCATCGGCGTCCCGGCGGCTGACGAGCCGCCGGGACGCCGGCTTGTGGTCACTCTCGTGGACGACGGCCGCCGGCCCGTCCGGTCGCGGTGCCGGCCGACGCTCGTCGGCCCCCGGGCCGTTCCTCCCGGCTCTCGGGCCACCTGCCCGAGAGCCGGGAGGAACGGGGACTCCCGAGGGCCGGGGGCCGGACGCGCTCCCGGCCCGAACGCCCCCTCAGCGGCACATCGCCGTGTCCACCGCCGCTGCCGCCCGCGCGCCGCCCCTGCCGTCCGGCACGGCGGTGACCGTGACGTTCACCGCTCGGCCGTCCGCGGTGACGCCGCCGTACGTGCTGAAGCCGGGGAGGGAACCGCCGTGGCCCCAGTAGCGTCCGCCGCAGCTCAGCGGGGTGCTCTGGACGCCCAGGCCGTAACGGGTGCCGGGGAGCGCGCCCTCGGCGTCGACCGGGACCGTCCTGCGCATCTCGGTGAGCTGGGCCGGGGCGAGGAGCCGGCCGGAGAAGAGCGCGCGGTAGAAGCGGTTGAGGTCGGCGTCGGTGGAGACCATGCCGCCCGCCGCCCACCCCCACGAGGGGTCCAGCTCGGTGTAGTCGCGCCAGGGACCGCCGGCGGTGAGCCGGTGGTAGCCGTGCGGATGGCTGCCGCGTACGGTCATGTCGCCGGGGGCCGGGAGGTAGGTGTGCCGCAGGCCGACGCGGTCGGTGATCCGCCTCTTGATCTCCTCGCCCAGCGGGCGTCCGGTGACCTTCTGTACGAGCAGCCCGGCGACGATGTAGTTGGTGTTGCTGTAGGCCCACCTCGCCCCCGGAGCGAAGTCGGCCGGGCGGTCGAGGGCGCGGTCGATGAGTTCCCGCGGCTCGTAGTAGCGGTGCGGATCGGTGAGCACCGCCCGGCGGTCCAGGTACTCGGGGAGCCCGCTGGTGTGCTGGAGGAGGTGGCGGACCGTGATGCCCCGGCCGTCGATGCCGTCGCCGCGCAGCAGCCCCGGCAGGTACGTGTCCACCGGCTCGTCGAGGGCCACCTCGCCCTCGCCGACCAGCTGGAGCACGACCGTCGCGGTGAACGCCTTGGTGTTGCTGCCGATGCGGACGGAGCCGCCGCGGGGCACGGCGGAGCCGGTCGCCAGGTCGCCCACGCCCGAGGTGTAGCGCCGCGCCTCGCCGCCGGCCCTCACGACGTGGGCGAGGGCGCCGGGGGCGACGCCGTCGCGGGTCAGGGCGTCCAACTGCCGCTGCACGGGGTCGGAGGCGCGGGCGGAGGGAACGGCGGCGGCGGGGGCGGTGAGGAGACCCGCGGCGAGGGCGGCGAGCGCGGTCAGCGTGGCCGCGCGGAACGCGGTCCGGGTGGAGGCGGAGGTGGGTACGGGCATGGGTGCTCCCTTGGGTCGGGTCGGCCGTGTCGGATCAGGTGGGGCGGGTCAGGTGTGGCGGGCCGGCCCGGAGCTCTTGCTGCGGACAGGCCGGGGCGTGGGCGGGGAGTGGGTCAGCCGGTGGGCGGGAAGGGGCGCGGGTCGTGCTCGGCCGGGGCGCGTACGGGGGCGGTGGGGCGTGGCTCGTACTCGGCCGTGGCGCCCACGGGTGCGGCGGAGTGGGGCTCGTACGCGTTCGTGGCGCCCACGGGCGCTGCGGGCTCCGCGTGCCCGCCGTGGGCGCGGCGTCCGCCCGGGCGTACCGGCCACCAGATGCCGCGGCCGAGCAGCGCCGCCGCGGCCGGGACGAGCACGACCGACAGGACGAACGCCGAGAGCAGGATGCCGAGCCCCGTCGCGAAGCCGATCTGCCGGGTGGAGGCGTTCGAGCCGACGGCGAGGCTGCCGAAGGAGGCGGCGAGGACGATGCCCGCGGTGGCGATGGCCGGTGCGGTGTGGCGTACGGCGCGGGCGACGGCGGCGCGGGCCGTGCGCGGGCCCTCCATCTCCTCGCGGAGGCGGTCGCTGATCAGGATGTTGTAGTCGGTGCCGATCGCGACGACGAAGAGGAACAGCACCAGCGGCAGGACGAAGTTGACGCCGGGCCCGTCGAGGGCGTGCTGGAAGACGAGGGTCGAGGCGCCGAGCGTGGCGGCGAAGCACAGCCCCACGGAGAGCAGCAGGACGACCGGGGCGAGCACGCTGCGCAACAGTACGAGCAGGATCAGGGCGATCAGGCCGGCGGCGACGGGGAAGACGGTCCTCAGGTCCTCGTCGACGGCGGTGGAGAGGTCCGCGAAGACCGCCGCCGTGCCGCCGACATGGGCTTCGAAACCCTTCGGGGTGTAGGCCGCGACGGTGTCGCGGACCGGCCCCGAGACCAGGTCGCGGGCCGCTTGCGACTGGGAGCCCGACGTCAGGTAGAGGTCGATGCGGGCGGCGTCGCCCCGCTCGTTGAGGGTGGGGGCGCCCACCTCGCCGACCCCTTCGAGCCGGGCCAGTTCGCCGGAGAGCGCGCCCAGGGACCGGGGGGCGACTCGGTCGCCCTCGGGGGCCGTGACGTAGACGGTGGCCGGGTCGGACACGCCGGCCGGGAGGGCGCGGGCGATCTCGGCGGCGGTGGCGGCGGCCGGGGTGTCATGGGGGGTTCCGCCCTGGCCGAAGTCCATGCGGATGCCGGTCATGCCCACCGCGAGCGCGCCGAGCAGAGCGGTCCCGGCGAGGAGGGCGGCCACCGGCCTGCGGGACACGAGGTCACCGGTGCGCCCGGCGAGCCCGGGGCGCGGTGTGCGCTTCAGGGCGCGGGAGGGCCAGAACATGCGGCGGCCGGTGACCGCGAGGAGGGCGGGCATCAACGTGAGGCTGGCGAGGAGCATGACGAGTACGGCCACGGCCACGGCGGGACCGAGCACCTGGAACCCCCCGTAGGTCGCGATGCCCAGGGTGGCGAAGGCGGCCACGATGGTGAGGGCTGCGGAGGTGATGGCGGTGCCGACGCGGGCGCCGACCTCGGCGGCGACGGCGCGCGGGGACGCGTCGGGGCGCTCCCGCAGGAATTCGCGGAAGCGGAAGAGCAGGAACAGGAAGTAGTCGACGCCGATGCCGATGAGGACGACGCTGATCATGCTGGGCGTCGACGTGTCGAGCGCGGTGCCGGTGAGCAGGGCGCCGCCGACGATGACGCCGGTCGCCGCGCCGCCCACGACGGTGACCGCGATCAGCGGGATGAGCGCGGCGCACACACTGCGGAACACCAGCACGTTCACCAGCACGATCAGGCCCAGCATCAGCATGCCGACGATGCGCTGGGTGGGCTCCTCGGCGTCGCGGGTGTCGACCTGGTCGGCGAGGCCGCCGGTGAACCCGGTCCGCAGGCGCACCTCGGCGAAGGCGTCCTCGGTGTGCTCGCGGAACTCCCGGAACAGGTTGTGCATGCCCGGGTCGACGGTGTTGCCCTCCAGGCGTACCGACAGCAGCGTGAAGGTGCGGTCCGGGGCGGTCATGCCCACGCCGACCTCGGGCGTCTGCGAGTAGTCCGTGACGAGGAAGGGGATCTGGTCGTCCGCCGTGGTCGAGGTGTCCTGCGGGTCCGGCATCGTCACGCGGCGGCTGCCCAGTTCCTTCGCCACGGACGCGATGTTCTTCCGGTCGGCGCCGGTCAGCGGCGCACCGTCGGGCCTGCCGACCAGGACGGTGAGCGTGCCGGAGTCGGACGCCACGCCGAACCTCTCCTCGGCGGTCCGGAGCGCGGCGGCCGAGTCGTAGTCCTTCGGCAGGAAGTCGCCGGTCTGCGCCTGCATGGCGCGGGGCATCAACGCTCCGGCGGCCACGGCGAGGAAGACGCCGATCACCGACCACAGGGCGATGACCTTCCAGGGATGACGGGTCGAGAACCCGGTCAGGGCGCGGATCACGGCGTGCCTCCGGCAGAGAGAAGGGAGAGGGGGGCGGGCCGGGGTTTCCGGCCTGCCTCCAGCACATCAGCGGAGACGCGCCGGATCGTCCGAGCCGGGAACGAGATGAGGGGTGGGAGCGGGGCGCCGCCCGGCCCCGGACCAGGACCGTGCTCCCGGCCCGGTATCGTCCTGGGGCCCCACGGCCCCGGCGGCAACCCGGGGAGAATGGGGGCGAGGCGCCCGAAAAGGGGCCGAGGAAGGAACACGATGCCCACCGCTCACGCCGAGCCCGCCGCGAGGCGCACCCTCTCGTTCCTCGGCGACGCCCCCCTCTGGACCCGCAACGACGCCCTCGTCGCCGTCGGCGCGGCGGCCCTCGACCTGATCGGGTTCACCCTCAGCAGCCAGGACGCCCAGGGCTTCGTCCCCGTGACCGGCTGTCTGCTGATGACGGTGTCCGGCCTGGCGCTCCTCGCCCGCCGCCGGGCCCCGGTGCTCACCTTCGCCGCCGTCCTGGCCCTCGGGCTCGCCGTCCACCTGAGCTGGCCGGTGGGCCAGGGGCTCAACGCCTCCATGATCGTCGTCCTCTACTCCGTCGTACGGGCCAGGGGCGCCGCCGTGTACGTACCGGCGGTCCTGGTGAGTGCGGTGCTGCCCCTGGCCGTACGGGCGCCCTGGTCGCAGGGCTCGCTCCTGAAGCTGGCGGGGAACGGTGCGGCCGTGCTGTTCGTGATCGCCGCCGGGCTCGTGATGAACCGCTGGCAGCAGGAGGTCGAGACGCACCGCAGGCTGCTCGCCGAGCGGGCCGTGGCCGACGAGCGGCGCCGTATCGCCCGCGAGATGCACGACATCGTCGCCCACCACGTCACGACGATGCAGCTGATGGCGGGCGGCGCCCGCGCCAACCTCGACCGGAACCCCGAGATCGCGCGGGACGCCCTCGTCACCCTGGAGGGCCTGGGGCGCACGGCGCTGCACGAGATGCGGCAACTCCTCGACGTCCTGCGGGCCGAGGGCGAGACGCGGGAGGCGTCGACCGCCCCCCAGCCGGGGATCGCGGATCTGGACCGGATCGTCGCCGAGTCGTGCGCGGCCGGGCTGCCCACGGAGTTCGACGTGCGGGGAGCCCCCCGCCGGCTCCCGGAGGGCATGCAGCTGACGGTGTTCCGCGTCGTGCAGGAGGCGCTGACCAACGCCCGTAAGCACGCGGGGAGCGGAGCCCGGGCGCGCGTGTGCCTCACGTACGGCGACCACGAGACGACGGTGGACGTACGGGACGACGGAGAAGGGACGGCCGGCGGTTCCGTGCCCGTCCCCGGCTCCGGATACGGCCTGATCGGCATGGGCGAACGCGTCGCGCTGCACGGCGGCACCCTGTGGACGGGCCGGGACGAAGGACAGGGCTACCGGGTCACGGCCCGGCTGCCGCTGCCGAAGGAAGAAGGAGCACTGCGGTGAGCGGGACGACGGACGGCACGCGGGGGACGGACGGGACGCGAGGGATGGACAGGACGGACGCGGCGGGCGGGGCGGACAGGGCGGGCGGGGCGGACGGGCCGCAAGGGGCGGGCAGGCCGCGAGGGACGGACGCGGCGGGCGGGGCGGGCGCGGCGTACACGTGGGGAGTGGCGGCCCCCGCTCCCATCCGCGTGCTGATCGCCGACGACCAACTCCTCGTACGCCGCGGCCTGGTGCTCATGCTCGGACCCGAACCCACCGTCGAGGTGGTCGGCGAGGCGGCCGACGGCGCACAGGCCGTGGAACTCGCGCGGCGGCTGCGGCCCGACGTGGTCGTCATGGACATCCGCATGCCGGTCCTGGACGGCATCGCCGCCACCGAACGGCTCACCCGCGAGGCCCCGGACTGCCGGGTACTCGCGCTCAGCACCTTCGACATGGACGAGTACGTGGTCGCCGCCCTGCGTGCGGGCGCCTGCGGCTTCCTGCCCAAGGACATCTCGCCCGAGGAGCTGGTCACCGCGCTGCGCGTGGTCCACACCGGCGAGGCGGTGGTCGCCCCGCGCCTGCTGACCCGCCTCATCTCCTCCTACGTGACGGCCCCGCGGGGCCCGGCGCAGCCCGCCGCCGGGGCCGGGGCGGCGGGCGGGCCGGACGAACTGACGCCGCGCGAGCGCGAGGTGTGGCGGCTGATCGCCACCGGCCTGGACAACGCGGGGATCGCCGCGGAGATGGCCATCAGCCCGTCGACGGTGAAGAACCACATCACCGCCCTCTTCGCGAAGCTCCAGGTCCGCGACCGGGCGCAGGCGGTGATCGCCGCGTACGAGGCGGGTCTCATCACGGCGGGTGAGCGCGGTTGACGGGGACGGCTGACGAGCGCGGTTGACGAGCGCGGTTGACGAGCGCGGTTGACGGGGGCGGTTGACGAGGGCGGTTCTGCGGGGGAGGCGGCGGGCCCGGCGGGTCCATCGCCCCGGGGCGGTCGGCGGCGACGGAGCCGGTGGGGTTCTCCCCACCCCGTACGGTCCCGCTGGCCGGACCACGGAGAGGCCGGTGGGCCGGATGGATCAGTTCCTCCTGATCGCGGAGGCTGAACATGCAGCAGTTGCTCACCGATCGGAGAACCAGTGTTCAGTTTGAAGCCCTCCCGCCGCACGTGGGCGCGTACCGCCGCAGGCGTCCTGGCCGCGGCGGCGTGCGCCGCCATGATGACCGGGAACGCCGAGGCCATCGTCAACGGGGAGGATTCCACGCAGCGTTACCCGTTCATGGTGTCGATCCCCGTGTCGGGGGCGGAGGACGCCACGTTCAAGGGCGTCTGCGGGGGAGCGTTGATCGACCGGCAATGGGTGCTCACCGCTGCCCACTGTGTGGACCCGGCGCTGGTCACCCTGGACGGCGCCGTCCGCATCGGCAGCGAAGAGAAGGACTCCGGAGGGACGGTCCGGTCCATCGCGAAGACGGTGTCCCACGCCGGCTACGAGAACGGTGAGGACACCGGACCCAACCGCAACGACATCGCTCTGATCCGCCTGGACCGGCCGGTCGCGGAGAAGCCCGTCCGCATCGCCGACCGTCCCGGCCGGCCCGGCGCCCCGACGCGGATCCTGGGCTTCGGCCGGACCGACGACGCGCCCGACGCTCCGTGGGCCTTCCCCGAGCGGCTCCAGCAGCTCGACACCCGCCGGGGCGCGGTCTCCGACTGCGCACCGGGCTACGCGGACAGCACCCGTCTGTGCACCCTCAGCCAGGTGCCCGACGCCATGGCGTGCCACGGTGACTCCGGCGGCCCGCAGCTCCAGCGGAACCGGACGGGACGCTGGGAGCTCATCGGCGTCACCTCGGGCCCCGGCGCCCCGGGCGTTCGGTGCAGTGAAGGGCCGGGGCTCTACTCCAGCGCTCCCGCCCACGCGGAGTGGATCCGTAAGGCGATAAGCCGCCGCGGCTGAGCCGGCCCGCCGCCGGGCGAGGGCGCCGCGACGCAAGCGGCGGGCGAAGCGAGCCCCCGCCTTCGCTGCTCCGCCCCGGAGATTTCGCACATGTGAGCGTCTTGCTCACTCGATGGTGGTTTCTCTCCCTCGGGCGCCCGGCGTGTCGGGATGCTGTGAGCAGGGCGCGTGGCCTGCACCGCCCGACGTGCTGGGGTGGGGAGCGGTATGACGCGAGAAGCGGGACGTGGCGGAACACCTGAAGAACGGGCGGTCCTGCTCGTGGCGGGCGCGGCCGATCTGGCGGTGAGCGCGATCGGTTCGGCCCTGGGCGCGGTACGGGGGCTGCTGCGCCGCTCCGACGCCGCCGAACTGGCGGCGGAGGCCGAGCACGAGCTGATGGCGCGCGGGCGCCTGGTGCTGGACCGGTACACGGCCCCGCCCCCCGCCCACCTGGAGCTCCTCGCCCGGCATGCCGTCGCGCGACGGGCCGCCGATGATGGCTGACCGGTGGGACGCGGCCACCTTCAAGAGCCGGGTCGACGAGGTGCTGCACCCGTTCGTCGCCCGGGAAGCCGACCTGTTCGCGGAGATCGACCCCTCCCTCGCCCCGGTCGCCGCCCAGGTGGAGGCGGCCGTCGCGGACGGCAAACGGCTGCGGGCCGCGTTCTGTTACTGGGGCTGGCGGGGGGCGGGGCAGCCGGACAGCACCGCGCTGCTGCGGGCGGCCGCGTCCCTGGAGCTGGTCCATGCCGCTGCGGTCGTGCACGACGACCTCATCGACGACAGCGCTCTGCGGCACGGCCGTCCCACCGCGCACATCGCCCTGCGCGGGGCCGTGCGCCGGCGCCCCCGTTCCGCTGCCGCCGCCAGGTCGTTGGCGATGCTGGTCGGTGACCTGCTGATGGGGTTGGCCGGGCAGTTGTTCGCCACCAGCGGTCTGCCCGCCGCCTACCTGGGCCGGGCCCGCCCGTTGTGGTCGGTTCTGGGCCGGGAGCTGATCGCGGGCGAGTGCCTGGAGATCCTGCGCACCGGGGCCGAGCCGGACACCGAAGCCTCCTTGCAGGTGATCCGGTACAAGACCGCCAAGTACACCGTGGAGCAGCCCCTGTTGATCGGCGGTGCGCTGGCCGGGGCCGACAGGCGGCTACGCGAGGGCTACTCCGCCTTCGGCCTGCCCCTGGGCGAGGCGTTCCAGCTCAGGGACGATCTGCTCGGGCTGTTCGGAGACCCCGCGCGCACCGGCAAGGCGAACACGGACGACCTGTGCGGCCAGCGGCCCACGGCGCTGCTGGCGGAGACCTGGCGCGTCGCCGGTGACGACGACCGGGCCCTGCTCCGGGACCACCTGGGCCGACGCGGCCTCGACGAGGACGGGCTGCACGCGGTGCGGGAAGTGATGGGGCGGCTCAAGGCCCCCGCTCTCGTCGAAGACATGATCACGGCGCGGGTCGAGGAGGCCCTCGGCGCCCTCCACGAGCTGGACGTGCCGGCCTGTGCGGCCGACGCCCTGAGCGCCCTGGCGAACTCGGCGACCGTCCGGCTGTCCTGAACCCCGCCCGCCCCCGGCCCCCGCTCACGCCCCGAGGACAAGGAACCCCGTCATGAACTACACCGAGGCTTCGATGAACGCCCTGCGGGAGGGCGGCGACGAACTGGCCGACGCGACCGTCGCGACCCTCTTCGAGAGGGGGGAGGTGGGCAAGTTCAACTCCCTGATGCGCTATGTCTCCACCGCGGGCGCCCCTCTTCCGGACGGACTGCCCGACGTCGCCCGGGAGTACCTGCGGGCGACGAGCGCCCCGCCGGACTGGGTCGACTGGGAGGTGATGGAGAAGGCCCGGCTGTTCTTCATCGACAACAACGTGCACATCTCCACAGCCCTCTCGTTCGCCTCCATGCCGGCCTGCTACGTGGTCCCGCACGTGGCGAAGCTGCTCTCGGCCACCCACGGACTGGAGTACCCCTCCAAACGCATGGCGGAGACCGGCCAGTTCACCGTCTACCTGATGCGGCCCGACGCCTTCGAGGCCGGGGGCCGCTTCCTCCCCGCCGCCCAGAAGGTCCGGCTCCTGCACGCCTCCATCCGCCACCACCTCCAGCGCGAGAACCGCTGGGACACCGCCGCGCTGGGGACGCCGATCTGCCAGGAAGACATGATCGGCGGGCAGATGTTCTTCTCGCTCCTCGTCCTCGACAGCCTGCACCGGCTCGGCATCCACATGTCCGAGGAGGGCGCGGACGCCTACTACTACGCCTGGCGCGTGGTCGGCGCGATGCTGGGCGTCAGCCAGGAAGCCGCGCCCCGGTCCCTGGACGACGCCCGCGCCTTCCTCGACCTGTACATGATCCGGCACATGGGGCCCTCCGAGGAGGGCGCGTCGCTCACCCGGCAGCTCATCGACCTCTACGAGGAGGTGGTGCCCGGGACCTTCTTCGACCCGATCGTCTCCGCGCTCATCCGCCACCTCACCGGCGACACCTGTGCCGACTGGCTGCGGGTGCCCCGCACCTCCTGGGACACCGTCGTCAAGGCCGTGCCCCACCTCCTCGGTGTCCTGGAGACGATCGAGGACCGCTCCCCCCTGGGCGCCCGGGCGCTGGACCGCCTCGGCCACCTCACCACCCTGCTCGAACTGTCCTCGCTCACCCGGGGACGCGTCATGCACTACGCCATCCCCGAACAGCTCAAGAAGGAGTACGACGTCCCCTCCGCCTCTCCCCGCCACCACCGCTGGCGCCCGCCCGCCGCCACCGTTCCCCTCTGACCGCCGACCGGCGGTCCTGTACGGGGCGGGGGCCGCGACCCCACCGGGCCGGGGTGGAACGTTCCCCCGGCCGGGTGAGGTTGCGGCCCCCGCCCGCCGTGTCGGAGCCCCCTCGCGCGAGGGGGCGCTTTCAGTGGGCGGAAGGAACCAGTGTGATCAACTGCAAATGCCACCAGTTACGCATCATCCGGCCCATTCCGGTACGGGGTGGTCCGGGCCGGCCCCGGAGGTATCAGCCATGTCCCACGTCGGCGTCCCGCGCGGGACGGTTCGCAAGCGCCGCACGCTCGCGCTCCTCACGGCGGGGGTGCTCACGATCCCGGTGCTGGCGGGCTGCGGCTCCGGCGGCGAGGAGGCGCCCCGGGGCGTACCCCAGGACATCGGGGCCACCGCCCGCCAGGCGGTCGCCGACGGTTCCACCGTGAACTGGGCGATCGACGCGCTGCCCGCCACCTTCAACGCGTTCCAGGCGGACGCGGACAGCGCCACCGCCCGGGTCACCGAAGCCCTGCTGCCGACCCTCTTCCCCATGGACGGGACCGGGCGGCCGAAGCTCAACCCGGACTACCTGGAATCCGCGAAGATCATCGAGCGGGAGCCGAAGCAGGTCGTGCTCTACAAGCTCAACCAGCAGGCGGTGTGGAGCGACGGCCGCGAGATCGGCGCCCCCGACTTCGTCGCCCAGTGGCGGGCCCTGAGGGGCAAGGACTCCGCGTTCTGGACCGCCCGCAACGCCGGCTACGAGCGGATCGAGAAGATCGAGCGCGGCGCGGACGACCTCCAGGTGCGGGTCACCTTCTCCAAGCCGTACGCCGACTGGCGCTCGCTGTTCTCGCCGCTGTACCCGAAGGAGATCACCGGCTCGCCGGAGACCTTCAACGACGGCGCGCGCACCACCCTCAAGAACACCGCCGGCCCCTTCCTCCTGCGCGGCGTCAGCAAGGCCGAGGGCACCGTCACCCTGGCCCGCAACCCGCGCTGGTGGGGCGAGAAGGCCAAGCTCGACACCCTCGTCTTCCGGGCGGTCGCCCCCGAGGACCGTACGAAGGCCCTCGCGGACGGCACGGTGGACGTCGCCGACATCGACCCGTCCACCGCCCACCGCATCACGCGCGCCCGCCGCGACCGGGGCGGCGACGGGCCGCCCGCCCACGGTCCGGGCGCCGGGATCTCGCCCGCCGCCGCCCTGCGCTCCTACGCCGTGGCGCACGGCAGCGACGAGAAGGCCGCCGAGATCGAGCGGGCCGCCCGGGCGAAGAACCGCAAGGCCGCCCTCGCGTACGCCGCTGAGCAGAAGGCCCTGCGCGCCTTCGCCGTACGCAAGTCCCTGGAGCCCGCCTACACCCAGCTCGCGCTGAACGGCGAGTCCGGACCGCTCGCCGACGACCGGGTCCGGCGGGCGGTGGCCCGTGCCCTGGACCGCCAGGAGCTGGCGCAGGCGGTGCTGGGGCCGCTGGGGCTGCCGGCGAAGCCGCTCGGCAGCCACCTCGCCCTGGCGGGCCAGCCCGGGTACAAGGACGGCAGCGGGGCGCTCGGCGAGCAGAACACCGAGGAGGCCCGGGCCCTGCTGGCGGACGCGGGCTGGACCCGGGGCGGCGCGCTCCAGCAGCCCAAGGACACCAAGGCCGGCAGCGAGGCGGAGAAGAAGAAGGGCGACGCCGAGGCCGGCGCGGAGGAGGGCGCGGGGTGGGACGAGGACGCCCCGGCCGGCAAGGAGGAGGAAGGCGAGAAGGCCGACAAGGCAGATAAGGGCGAGAAGGGCGACAAGGAGGCGGAGAAGGCCGGGCAGGACGCCGAGAAGGCGGACAAGGCCGACAAGGCCGCCGACCGGGGTGAGGAGGACACCGCGGCCTCCCGGGACGAGGGCCTCTACATCGTCGGCGAGGACAACAAACCCGGCGCGCACGCCCCCGCCGCCACGAGCGGCACGTCCCCCGTCCACGTCCTCGCCCCCGCCCGGCACGCCGCCGTCCAGAGCGCCGCGCTGCGCCGTCAGGCCGCCGTGGTGCTCGGCGAGGACGGTTCCGTCGCCGCCCGGGACAAGCAACCCGGAGGAGCCGCCGGAGCGTACGCCCCCGTCGGCACCGCCGCCCCCGCGCCCGCCGCGGCCAAGGGGCGGCTCGGCAAGGACGGCAAGGCGCTGACCCTGCGCTTCGTGCTCCCCTCCGGCCCCGGTTCCCAGACGCTGCGCAGCGTCGGTGAGAAGATCGCGGCGATGCTGGAGAAGATCGGCATCGGCACCGAGATCACCAAGGTCCCCGACGAGAGCTACTTCAAGGACCACATCGCCTCCGGCGTGTACGACCTGGCGCTCTACTCGTGGCCCGCCACCGCCTACCCGGCCACGGACGGACGCCCCATCTACGCCAAGCCGGAGCCCGCCACCGACGGATCGCTCCTGGTGGAGCAGAACTACACCCGGGTCGGCACCGACCACATCGACCAGCTCTTCGACCAGGCCGCCGCCGAACTGGACGAGAACGCCGCACGGGAGCTGATGAAGCAGGCCGACGCCCGGATCTGGGCCGCCGCCGGGTCGATCCCGCTCTACCAGCGCCCGCAGCTCGTCGCCGTCGACAAGAAGCTCGCGAACGTCGGGGCGTTCGGGTTCGCGGCCCCCCGGTACCAGGACATCGGGTTCAAGAACCGGCAAGCCGCAGGTTCCTCCGCAGACCGCAAGAAGTAGCGGTCAAATACCACACCCGCACGCCGCGAAGCTCAGATGCACCTCAAAACTCTTGCCCGCCGGTTCCGCCGGCGGGCAGGGTGGTGTCTGCCCCGACCCGGGCCGTTCGTCGCTTCACCGCACCTCACCCCCCCCCACAGCTCCGCCCGCGTTCCGGCCGCATCGACGGCCCGGCAGTTCCTTGACACCGGCTGAATATTGCCTGAATCACACGGGAAGACCGCCTTCGCGGATCGGCTCGGGAAGCCCGGCGGGCCCAGGGCCCGTACGATGGTACGAGCCGTGGCGTGCCGCCCGGCGGGCGTACGAGGACTCGAAGACCGACTGAGACGCCTGATCCCACGATCCGAGAGAAGCGCAAGCCACCCATGCCCACGCGCCACGACATCCGTAACGTAGCCATCGTCGCCCACGTCGACCACGGCAAGACCACGCTGGTCGACGCCATGCTCAAGCAGGCCGGCTCCTTCGCCGCACACGCTGCCGAGTCGCTCGACGACCGCATGATGGACTCGAACGACCTGGAGCGTGAGAAGGGCATCACGATCCTCGCCAAGAACACGGCGGTGAAGTATCACCCCAAGGACGGCGGGGACCCGATCACGATCAACATCATCGACACCCCCGGCCACGCCGACTTCGGTGGCGAGGTCGAGCGTGGTCTGTCGATGGTGGACGCCGTCGTGCTGCTCGTCGACGCCTCCGAGGGCCCGCTGCCCCAGACCCGCTTCGTCCTGCGCAAGGCGCTCTCCGCGCGGATGCCGGTCATCCTCTGCATCAACAAGACGGACCGCCCCGACTCCCGGATCGCCGAGGTCGTCGACGAGACGTACGACCTGTTCCTGGACCTGGACGCGGACGAGGACCAGATCGAGTTCCCGATCGTCTACGCCTGCGCCCGTGACGGCGTGGCCTCGCTGACCAAGCCCGAGGACGGCACCGTCCCGCAGGACAGCGACAGCCTGGAGCCGTTCTTCAACACGATCCTGGCGCACGTCCCGGCCCCCGAGTTCGACGCGGAAGCGCCGCTCCAGGCCCACGTCACCAACCTGGACGCCGACAACTTCCTCGGCCGCATCGCGCTCTGCCGCGTCGAGCAGGGCGAACTGCGCAAGGGCCAGACCGTCACGTGGATCAAGCGCGACGGCACCATGTCCAACGTCCGCATCACCGAGCTGCTGATGACCGAGGCGCTCACCCGCAAGCCGGCCGAGGTGGCGGGCCCCGGTGACATCTGCGCCATCGCCGGTATCCCGGACATCATGATCGGCGAGACCCTGGCCGACCCGGAGAACCCGATCGCGCTGCCGCTGATCACGGTCGACGAGCCGGCCATCTCCATGACCATCGGCACCAACACCTCGCCGCTCGTCGGCAAGGGCGGCAAGGGCCACAAGGTCACCGCCCGCCAGGTGAAGGACCGCCTCGACCGCGAGCTGATCGGCAACGTCTCGCTCCGCGTCCTGGACACCGAGCGCCCCGACGCCTGGGAGGTCCAGGGCCGCGGCGAGCTGGCGCTCGCCATCCTGGTCGAGCAGATGCGCCGCGAGGGCTTCGAGCTGACCGTCGGCAAGCCCGAGGTCGTCACCAAGCAGATCGACGGCAAGACGTACGAGCCGATCGAGCGCATGACGATCGACTCGCCCGAGGAGCACCTCGGCGCCATCACCCAGCTCATGGCGACCCGCAAGGGCCGCATGGAGACCATGACGAACCACGGCTCCGGCTGGGTCCGCATGGAGTGGATCGTCCCGTCCCGCGGCCTCATCGGCTTCCGTACGGAGTTCCTGACCCAGACCCGCGGCACCGGCATCGCGCACTCCATCTTCGAGGGCCACGAGCCGTGGTTCGGCGAGCTGCGCACCCGTCACAACGGTTCGCTGGTCGCGGACCGCGCGGGCTCGGTCACGCCGTTCGCGATGGTCAACCTCCAGGAGCGCGGTGTCATCTTCACCGAGGCCGGCACCGAGGTGTACGAGGGCATGATCATCGGCGAGAACTCGCGCGCCGACGACATGGACGTCAACATCACCAAGGAGAAGAAGCTCACCAACATGCGTGCGGCCTCCGCGGACACCACCGAGAACGTGGTCCCGGCCCGCAAGCTGTCCCTGGAGCAGTCCCTGGAGTTCTGCCGCGAGGACGAGTGCATCGAGGTGACCCCGGAGACCGTGCGCATCCGCAAGGTCGTCCTGGACCAGCGCGAGCGCAGCCGCGCCGCCTCCCGCGCCAAGAACGGCTGACACCTCTCGTAGGGCCCGGTCCTCGGGCAGGGGTCCGGTCCCCGGGCCGGTGGGAGCCGTACGCGCCGACGTGCGGCTCCCACCGCCGTTCCCCGGGGCCACCCGCAGGTCTCTCCCGGGAGCGTCCGAGCGGGGCCGGGGCGGCCCCGCGGGCGGTTTACCGGCCTCGGAGCCGTACGCTCCGTATGCGAAGGCCCCCGCGCACCCCGGCACCCCGGCGGACGGTGCGTCAGTACAGGCATTGACAGAAGGCCCGGCCCACCACGGAGACTGTGGTGGGCCGGGCCTTCGTCAATCGCTTTTCCTGACCGTGGTGTCCGGATATCGGGGGTCGCTCTCCGGAACATGTGTTAACAGTCCGTTTCGGGCGTGTCTGTCTGGGATCACTTTGTCCGGATTTCGGGCACACGGGCGGGTCTGATGTTGTCAAACCGAGACCCTTTAAGTGTGGTTTACAGCCCGGACGTACTCAATAGTTGGCTCCATTGAGCTCGGGTCAATGGGTCACGCACTGTGGGGAGTGCCGACTCACGAGCACACTCGGGGCACTGAACGATCACCGTCAGGGGTGTCGGTGAATCTCTCCAGTGCCCTTCTTGTAGTCAAAAGTGGACTCATGAGGAGGAAACCCATGCGCGGTGCCAAGAGCGCCAAGTGGGTCGCGGGAGCGGCCGTCATCGCCCTGGCCGCGACTGCCTGTGGCGGCGGCGACAGTGGTAGCGACAAGAAGAACACGTCGGGCCAGCCCGCCGGGTACGTCTCGATCGACGTCGGTGAGCCCCAGAAGCCTCTGATGCCGGCCGACACCAACGAGAGCAACGGCTCCTACGTCATCCAGTCGCTGTTCACGCAGCTGCTGGACTTCGACGACAAGGGCGAGATCGTTCTCACGAACGCCGAGTCCGTCGAGACCGAGGACTCCAAGACCTGGACGGTCAAGCTCAAGGCCGGCTGGAAGTTCCACAACGGCGAGGCCGTGACCGCGCAGTCGTACATCGACGCGTGGAACTGGTACGCCAACGTCGAGAACAAGCAGCAGAACGCGTTCTGGTTCTCCGACATCAAGGGCTACGCGGACGTCCACCCCGAGAAGGGCGCCCCGAAGTCCGACAAGATGTCGGGTCTGAAGGCCGTGGACGACACCACGTTCACGATCGAGCTGACCGACAAGGTCCCGTACTTCAACTACAAGCTCGGCTACGCGACCTTCGCGCCGCTGCCCAAGGTCTTCTACGACGACCCGAAGGCGTTCGGCCAGAAGCCGATCGGCAACGGCCCGTACACGTTCGAGAAGTGGACCCACAAGAAGCTCATCCAGGTCAAGGCCTGGCCCGAGTACCAGGGTCCGAACAAGGCTGCCAACAAGGGCATCCAGTTCAAGAACTACTCGACCGTCGAGGCCGCGTACTCGGACGTCATCTCCGGCAACCTGGACATGATCCGCCAGGTCGGCCCGCGTGACCTCCCGAAGTACAAGACGGACCTCGGTGACGGCGCGATCGACCAGCCGTACGCCGCGATCCAGACGCTGACCCCGGCGTTCTACTCGAAGACGTTCAAGGACATCGACCCCAAGGTCCTCCAGGGTCTGTCCATGGCGATCGACCGTGAGACCATCACGAAGACCGTCCTGAACGGCACCCGCATCCCGGCGACGAGCTTCACGCCTCCGCAGGTCAAGGGCAACCAGACGCTCGACTCGGACGTCCTGAAGTTCAACCCGGCCAAGGCCAAGCAGCTCATCAAGGAGGGCGGCGGCGTCCCGGAGAACAAGTTCTCCATCCAGTACAACGCCGACGGTGGGCACAAGGAGTGGGTGACCGCTGTCTGCGAGTCCATCCGCAACGCCACCGGGGTCGACTGCGTGGGCGACGCCAAGCCGGACTTCCCGACCGACCTCGAAGCGCGTGACAACAACGAGGTCAAGGGCTTCTACCGCGGTGGCTGGGTGGCCGACTACCCCGTCAACGTGAACTTCCTCAAGGAGCTCTACCACTCCAAGGCGGAGTCGAACAACGGTCGCTTCAACGACAAGAAGATCGACGACCTGATGGCGAAGGGCGACAAGGCCGACTCCCTGGAGGAGTCCGTCGCCGCCTACCAGGAGGTCGAGAAGGCCCTGGTGGACAAGATGCCCGCCATCCCGCTCTGGTACTACGCCATCAACGGCGGCCACGGCAAGAACGTCGACAACGTCAAGGTCGACTTCCACGGTGACCTCGAACTGACCGGCGTCACCACCAAGTAACGCCTGCGGGTCATTCCCCAACTGGCCGTCATCCGCCCGTGCTGCCCCTCAGCACGGCCGGAGGCGCGGGGGTCGTCTCTGCGAAGAGGCGGCCCCCGCGCCGCAGTTATCCCCACACGGAGGCACCCATGGGGCGCTATGTCGCACGACGACTGCTCCAGATGATCCCGGTCTTCATCGGGTCGACCCTGCTGGTCTTCCTGATGATGTACGCACTGCCCGGCGACCCCGTCAGAGCGCTTGCCGGTGAACAGCACGTAGACGCGACGCAGATCGCGCAGATCAAGGCAAGTCTCGGACTGGATCAGCCGATCTGGCAGCAGTACCTGAACTACCTCGGCAACCTGTTCCAGGGCGACTTGGGCACCCAGATCGGAACGCAGCGTCCGGTCGCCGAAGTCATCGCAGACGCCTATCCGATCACCATCAGACTGGCGATCTTCGCCTTCGTCTTCACGGTCGTCGCCGGTATCTCGCTCGGCATCGTCGCCGGCCTCAAGGCCGACTCCCTCCGGGACCGCGGTCTGCTCGGCCTGACGCTGGTGCTGATCTCCATGCCGTCCTTCGTGCTGGGCTTCCTCGTTCAGTACTTCTTCGCGTTCCAGCTCGGCATCGCCAAGCCGAACGTGAGCCTTGAGCCGACCAACGGCGAGCTGCTCATGCCGGCCATCGTGCTGGCGTCGCTGTCGCTCGCGTACGTCGCCCGCCTCACCCGTACCTCGGTCGCCGAGAACCTGCGCGCCGACTACATGCGTACGGCCGTCGCCAAGGGCCTGCCGCGTCGGCGCGTCATCGGCGTGCACCTGATGCGCAACTCGCTCATCCCGGTCGTCACCTTCCTCGGCACCGACATCGGCGCCCTCATGGGCGGCGCGATCGTGACCGAGGGCATCTTCAACATCAAGGGCGTCGGACAGCTCGTCTTCGAGGCGCTCGGCAAGCGCGAAGGCGCCACCGTCGTCGGCGTCGTGACGCTGCTCGTCATCGTCTATCTCGTCGCCAGCCTGCTCGTCGACCTGCTCTACGCGGTCCTGGACCCGAGGATCCGGTATGCCTGACACCACCGCACTCAAGAGCACCGACGCTCCGGCCACGGCCGTCGACGCGGCGCCCGCCACGGACACGGGCCCCGCGCCCGGCAAGCCGCGCAGCCTCTGGTCGGACGCCTGGCACGACCTGCGCCGCAACCCGCTCTTCCTCATCTCGATGGTGCTGATCCTGCTGCTCGCCGTCATGGCGATCTTCCCGAGCCTGTTCACCAGCGCCTCGCCGCGGGACGCCAACCTGGCCGAGCACTACCTCCAGCACCCGAACTGGGGGCACTTCTTCGCCCCCGACTGGCTCGGGTACGACGTCCAGGGCCGCTCCATCTACGCGCGGCTGATCTACGGCGCCCGCGCCTCGATCATGGTCGGCGTGATCGTCACCATCGCGGTCACCGTCACCGGACTGGTGATCGGCATGATCGCGGGCTACTTCGGCGGCTGGGTCGACACGATCCTCTCCCGGATCACCGACGTCTTCTTCGGCGTCCCCTTCATCGTCGGCGCCATGGTCATCCTGACCAGCTTCGAGGAGCGCTCCGTCTGGGTCGTCATCCTGTCGATGGCCTTCCTCGGCTGGACGCAGATCGCCCGTGTCGCCCGCGGCTCGGTCATCACGATCAAGCAGGCCGACTACGTGGTCGCCGCCAAGGCGCTCGGCGCCTCCACCACCCGGATCCTGACGCGGCACATCCTGCCGAACGCCATCGCTCCGGTGATCGTGGTCGCCACCATCGCGCTCGGCGGTTACATCGCCGCCGAGGCCACCCTGTCCTTCCTCGGCATCGGCCTCGCCGAGCCGACGGTCTCGTGGGGCATCGACGTGTCCGCCGCGAAGGACCAGCTCCGCAACGCGCCGTTCGTCCTGGTCATCCCCTCGGTGATGGTCTCGGTCACGGTGCTGTCCTTCCTGATGTTCGGCGATGCGGTCCGCAACGCCCTCGACCCCAAGATGCGCTGAGGGAGGCGTTCGTGACCACCATCGACAAGACGGCTCACGTCCCCGCACCGCGGGAGTCCGCGAGTGGCGACGGTCCACTGCTCGACGTCCGTGACCTGCACGTGGAGTTCCACACCCGCGACGGTGTGGCCAAGGCGGTCAACGGTGTGAACTACACCGTCAGCGCCGGCGAGACGCTCGCCGTGCTGGGCGAGTCCGGCTCCGGCAAGTCCGTGACCGCGCAGACCATCATGGGCATCCTCGACATGCCGCCCGGGAAGATCACGCAGGGCGAGATCCTCTTCCGCGGCCAGGACATGCTGAAGATGTCCAACGAGGAGCGCCGGAAGATCCGCGGCCGCAAGATCGCGATGATCTTCCAGGACGCGCTGTCCTCGCTGAACCCGGTCCTCACCGTCGGCTACCAGCTCGGCGAGATGTTCCGGGTCCACCAGGGCCTGTCCAAGAAGGAGGCCAAGGCCAAGTCCATCGAGCTGATGGACCAGGTCAAGATCCCGGCCGCCGCGGCCCGTGTCTCGGACTTCCCGCACCAGTTCTCCGGCGGTATGCGCCAGCGCATCATGATCGCCATGGCGCTGGCCCTGGAGCCGGACCTGATCATCGCGGACGAGCCGACCACCGCGCTCGACGTGACGGTGCAGGCCCAGGTCATGGACCTGCTGGCCGAGCTGCAGCGCGAGTACAACATGGGTCTGATCCTGATCACCCACGACCTCGGCGTCGTCGCCGACGTGGCGGACAAGATCGCCGTGATGTACGCGGGGCGGATCGTGGAGACGGCCCCGGTCGGCGAGCTGTACAGCCGCCCGGCCCACCCGTACACCAAGGGTCTGCTGGACTCCATCCCGCGCCTGGACCAGAAGGGCCAGGAGCTGTACGCGATCAAGGGCCTTCCGCCCAACCTCACGCGTATCCCCGCGGGCTGTGCCTTCAGCCCGCGCTGCCCCAAGGCACAGGACATCTGCCGTACCGAGGTTCCGCCGCTCGCCCCGGTGACCGAGCCGGACGGCCTCGAGCTGGTCGGCCGCGGCAGCGCGTGCCACTTCTGGAAGGAGACGATCCATGGCTGAGCTCAAGAAGGAGCCCGTGGACGCCACCCCCAACGTCTCCGCCGTGGAGACCGTGGACGCCGCCACCGAGGCGGAGACCGTGGCCGCCATCGACGCGCCCGTCAGCCAGGGCGAGCCGATCCTCCAGGTGCGCAACCTCGTCAAGCACTTCCCGCTGACGCAGGGCATCCTCTTCAAGAAGCAGATCGGCGCGGTCAAGGCCGTCGACGGGATCTCCTTCGACCTGTACGCCGGGGAGACCCTGGGCATCGTGGGCGAGTCCGGCTGCGGCAAGTCCACGGTCGCCAAGCTCCTGATGACCCTGGAGCGGGCCACCGCCGGCGAGGTCTTCTACAAGGGCCAGGACATCACCAAGCTGTCCGGCCGTGCGCTGAAGGCCGTGCGCCGCAACATCCAGATGGTGTTCCAGGACCCGTACACCTCGCTGAACCCCCGGATGACGGTCGGCGACATCATCGGGGAGACCTTCGAGATCCACCCCGAGGTGGCCCCGAAGGGCGACCGGCGCCGCCGCGTCCAGGAGCTCCTGGACGTCGTGGGCCTGAACCCGGAGTACATCAACCGGTACCCGCACCAGTTCTCCGGCGGTCAGCGCCAGCGCATCGGCATCGCCCGCGGCCTCGCGCTCAACCCGGAGATCATCATCTGCGACGAGCCGGTCTCCGCGCTCGACGTGTCGGTGCAGGCGCAGGTCATCAACCTGATGGAGAAGCTCCAGGACGAGTTCAACCTCTCCTACGTCTTCATCGCGCACGACCTCTCCATCGTCCGGCACATCTCCGACCGGGTCGGCGTGATGTACCTCGGCAAGATGGCCGAGATCGGTACGGACACCCAGATCTACGACCACCCGACGCACCCCTACACCCAGGCGCTGCTGTCGGCGGTCCCGGTCCCCGACCCGACGGCCCGCGAGGGACGCGAGCGGATCATCCTCACCGGTGACGTTCCGTCGCCGGCGAACCCGCCCTCGGGCTGCCGCTTCCGCACCCGGTGCTGGAAGGCGGAGGAGCGCTGCGCGACGGAGGAGCCCCTGCTGGCGATCCCCGAGCGCTTCGTCGCGGGGAAGACCCCGGCTGCGCACGAGTCGGCGTGCCACTTCGCCGAGGAGAAGGACGTCGTGAACGCGGCGTAACCGCTGCTCCTCTCCGACGACGAGGCCCGGCCCCCTGCCGCAGGGGGCCGGGCCTCGTCGTGCCGCCCGTCCTCGGCGCCCGTACGGGGTAAGCCCGCATGCGGTACATAGGGTTATGGGGTGATATGAGGCATTGAGCTACTCGATGACTCTAGGAGGCACTCCATGCGCGGAGCCACACACGTCAGGTGGGCCGCATGTGCGGTGGCCGTAGCCCTGGCGGCGACGGCCTGTGGCGGCGGCGGTGACGAGGGCGGCGGCGGCAGCGGCGCCGACGGCATCGTCAGCTCCTCCTGGGGAGACCCGCAGAACCCGCTGGAGCCGGCCAACACCAACGAGGTCCAGGGCGGCAAGGTCCTCGACATGGTCTTCCGCGGCCTGATCCGCTACGACCCGAAGACCGGCGAGGCCGAGAACATGGTCGCCGACTCCATCGACACGAAGGACTCCCAGAACTTCACGATCAAGCTCAAGGACGGCTGGACGTTCTCCAACGGCGAGAAGGTCACCGCCAAGTCCTTCGTGGACGCCTGGAACTACGGCGCGGCGCTGAAGAACAACCAGAAGAACGCCTACTTCTTCCAGTACATCGAGGGCTACGACAAGGTCCACCCGGAGTCCGGCTCCGCCTCCGCCGAGACCATGTCCGGGCTGAAGGTCGTCGACGACCTCACCTTCACCGCCAAGCTCACCCAGAAGTTCTCCCTGTGGCCCGACACCCTCGGCTACACCGCCTTCGTCCCGCTGCCCAAGGCGTTCTACGACGACCACGACGCCTGGCTCTCCAAGCCCGTCGGAAACGGCCCGTACACGATCGACTCGTACGCCAAGGGCTCCTCGATGAAGCTCCGCAAGTGGGACGACTACCCGGGCGACGACAAGGCGAAGAACGGCGGCGTCCACCTCAAGGTCTTCACCGACAACAACACCGCCTACACCGACCTGACCTCGGGCAACCTCGACCTCGTCGACGACGTGCCGGCCTCCCAGCTCCGCAACGTCGAGGCAGACCTCGGCGACCGGTACATCAACACCCCCGCCGGCATCATCCAGACCCTGGCCTTCCCCTTCTACGACAAGAAGTGGGACACCGACGACGCGCGCAAGGTCCGCCAGGGCCTGTCGATGGCGATCAACCGGGCGCAGATCACCGACCAGATCTTCCAGAAGACCCGCACCCCCGCCTCCGACTGGACCTCCCCGGTCCTCGGCGAGGACGGCGGCTTCAAGAAGGGGCTGTGCGGCAAGGAGTGCACATACGACAAGGCGGCGGCCAAGAAGCTGATCGAGGAGGGCGGCGGCATCCCCGGCGGCCAGCTGAAGATCTCGTACAACGCGGACACCGGCTCCCACAAGGAATGGGTCGACGCCGTCTGCAACAGCATCAACAACGTGATGGGCAACAACAAGGCGTGTGTCGGCGGCCCGGTCGGCACCTTCGCCGACTTCCGCGCCCAGGTCTCCACCCAGAAGCTCTCCAGCGCCTGGCGCGCGGGCTGGCAGATGGACTACCCGCTCATCCAGAACTTCCTCCAGCCGCTCTACTACACCAACGCCCCGTCCAACGACGGCAAGTGGAGCGACAAGAAGTTCGACGACCTGATCGACAAGGCGAACGCCGAGAGCGACAAGGCGAAGGCCGTCACCACCTTCCAGGAGGCGGAGAAGGTCCTCGTCGAGCAGATGCCGGTCATCCCGCTCTGGTACCAGAACGGCAGCGCCGGCTACTCGGACCGGGTCGACAACGTCTCGCTGAACCCGTTCAGCGTCCCGGTCTACGAAGAGATCACCGTCAAGTGACGCGCTGAGCGACGCGGACGGCCGGGACGCCCGGCCGTCCGCGCTCCCGCACCCCCTGCCCGGTACCGCTCGTCCCCAGGGGGCGCCCCGCCGGTCAGGCCGACAGGACGCCCCCCGACCCCCGGAGCCCCTCATGGGACGTTATGTGATCCGGCGGCTGCTGCAGATGATCCCCGTCTTCTTCGGCACCACGCTGTTGATCTTCCTCATGGTGAACGTGATGGGCGACCCCATCGCCGGCCTCTGCGGCGACCGCCAGTGCGATCCGGCCACCGCCGCCCGACTGCGCTCCGATTTCGGCCTCGACAAGCCGGTGTGGCAGCAATACCTCACCTACATGGGCAACGTGTTCACCGGCGACTTCGGCACCGCGTTCAACGGGCAGAAGGTCACCGAGCTGATGTCCACGGCCTTCCCCATCACGATCCGGCTCACCATCGTCGCGATCGTCTTCGAGGTCGTCATCGGCATCACCCTCGGCGTCGTCACCGGCTTGCGCCGCGGACGCCCCGTCGACACCACCGTCCTCATCCTCACGCTGGTCGTCATCGCCGTCCCGACCTTCGTCACCGGCCTGCTGCTCCAGCTCCTCCTGGGCGTCAAGTGGGGCATCATCAAGCCCTCGGTCTCCGCCGACCCCGCCTTCGACGAACTGCTCGTCCCCGGACTGGTCCTCGCCTCGGTCTCGCTCGCCTACGTCACCCGGCTCACCCGCACCTCGATCGCCGAGAACGCCCGCGCCGACTACGTACGCACCGCCGTCGCCAAAGGGCTGCCCCGCCGCCGGGTCGTCGTACGGCACCTGCTGCGCAACTCGCTGATCCCCGTGGTCACCTTCATCGGCACCGACGTGGGGGCCCTCATGGGCGGAGCCATCGTCACCGAGCGGATCTTCAACATCCACGGCGTCGGCTACCAGCTCTACCAGGGCATCCTGCGCCAGAACTCCCAGACCGTCGTCGGGTTCGTCACCATCCTCGTCCTCGTCTTCCTGGCCGCCAACCTGATCGTCGACCTCCTGTACGCCGTACTCGACCCGAGGATCCGCTATGCCTGAGCCCCAGCCATCGGACGGAGCGATCTCCCCGGCGGGCACCGGTGGCCCGATGGACCTCGCCCTGGAGGAGGGCGCCAGCCTGGAGAAGAACCCGGACGGCCCCGACGGCGCCGGGCCCACCGGAAAGCCCCGCAGCCTCTGGTCGGACGCCTGGCGCGACCTGCGGCGCAACCCGGTCTTCATCATCTCCTCCCTGGTCATCCTCTTCCTGGTGATCATCTCGATCTGGCCCTCGCTCATCGCGAGCGGCGACCCCCTCCAGGCCGACCTGGACGACGCCCAGAAGGGCTCCGAGCCCGGCCACCCCTTCGGCTTCGACCCGCAGGGCCGCGACGTCTACACCCGGGTCGTGTACGGCGCCCGCACCTCGGTGACCGTCGGCGTCTGCGCCACCCTCGGCGTCGCGATCCTCGGCAGTGTGCTCGGCGGACTCGCGGGCTTCTTCGGCGGCTGGTGGGACTCGATCCTCTCCCGCCTCACCGACGTCTTCTTCGGCATCCCCGTCGTCCTCGGCGGCCTGGTCTTCCTCTCCGTCGTCACCAGCTCCACCGTCTGGCCCGTCGTCGGCTTCATCGTCCTGCTCGGCTGGCCCCAGATCGCCCGCATCGCCCGCGGCTCGGTCATCACCGCCAAACAGAACGACTACGTCCAGGCGGCCCGCGCCCTCGGCGCCTCCAACTCCCGGATGATGCTGCGCCACATCACCCCGAACGCCATCGCACCCGTCATCGTCGTGGCGACCATCGCGCTCGGTACGTACATCTCCCTGGAGGCGACCCTCTCCTTCCTCGGCGTCGGCCTGAAGGACCCGGCCGTCTCCTGGGGCATCGACATCTCCGCGGCCGCCAACTACATCCGCAACGCCCCGCACATGCTGCTCTGGCCCGCCGGGGCGCTGGCGATCACCGTGCTCGCGTTCATCATGCTCGGCGACGCGGTGCGCGACGCCCTCGACCCCAAGCTGCGCTGAGGAGCCGGTTGCCATGTTGCTCGAAGTGCGCGATCTGCACGTGGAGTTCCACACCCGCGAAGGCGTCGCCAAGGCCGTCAACGGCGTCGACTACTCGGTGGCCGAGGGCGAGACCCTGGCCGTCCTCGGGGAGTCCGGCTCCGGCAAGTCCGTCACCGCACAGGCGATCATGGGCATCCTCGACATGCCGCCGGGGAGGATCGCCGGCGGGGAGATCCTCTTCAAGGGCCAGGACCTGCTGAAGCTCAAGCCGGAGGAGCGCCGCAAGATCCGGGGCCAGGAGATGGCCATGATCTTCCAGGACGCCCTCTCCTCGCTGAACCCGGTCCTCACCGTGGGCCAGCAGCTCGGCGAGATGTTCGTCGTGCACCGGGGGATGTCCCGCAAGGACGCCAAGGCCAAGTCCGTCGAGCTGATGGACCGGGTGCGCATCCCGGCCGCCAAGGAGCGGGTCGGCCAGTACCCGCACCAGTTCTCCGGCGGCATGCGCCAGCGCATCATGATCGCCATGGCGATGGCCCTGGAGCCGTCCCTGATCATCGCGGACGAGCCGACCACCGCGCTCGACGTGACGGTGCAGGCCCAGGTCATGGACCTCCTCGCCGAACTCCAGCGCGAGTACAACATGGGCCTGATCCTGATCACCCACGACCTCGGCGTCGTCGCCGACGTCGCTGACAAGATCGCCGTGATGTACGCCGGCCGCATCGTCGAGACGGCCCCCGTGCACGAGATCTACCGGGCCCCCGCCCACCCGTACACCAAGGGCCTCCTGAAGTCGATCCCGCGCCTGGACCAGAAGGGCCGGGAGCTGTACGCGATCAAGGGCCTGCCGCCCAACCTCACCCGCATCCCGCCGGGCTGCGCCTTCAACCCGCGCTGCCCGATGGCGCGGGACGTGTGCCTGACGGAGGTGCCGCCGCTCTACGAGGTCGACGAGCAGCGCCGCAGCGCCTGCCACTTCTGGAAGGAGACGCTCGATGCACGCTGACCGCGACGGGAGCGACACGGCGGGCGGCGGGGGCGGGACGTCCGGCGGCCCGGGCGGCTCGACCCTGCTGTCCGAGGTCCGGGAGGACGCCGCCACCCCGTACGCCGAGGGCGACCCGATCCTCCAGGTGCGCGGCCTCGCCAAGCACTACCCCCTCACCCAGGGCGTCCTCGTCAAACGGCAGATCGGCGCGGTCAAGGCCGTCGACGGCGTCGACTTCGACCTGCACGCGGGCGAGACGCTCGGCATCGTGGGGGAGTCCGGCTGCGGCAAGTCGACCGTCGCCAGGATGCTCGTCCACCTGGAGCGCCCCACCGCCGGGGCGATCCGCTACAAGGGGGAGGACATCTCCCGGCTCTCCGGCCGGGCGCTGAAGGCCGTGCGCCGCAACATCCAGATGGTGTTCCAGGACCCCTACACCTCGCTGAACCCCCGGATGACGGTCGGCGACATCATCGGGGAACCGTACGAGATCCACCCCGAGGTCGCCCCGAAGGGCAGCCGGCGACAGAAGGTGCAGGACCTGCTGGACGTCGTCGGACTCAACCCGGAGTACATCAACCGCTATCCGCACCAGTTCTCCGGCGGTCAGCGCCAGCGCATCGGCATCGCCCGCGGCCTCGCGCTCAACCCGGAGATCATCGTCGCCGACGAACCGGTCTCCGCGCTCGACGTCTCCGTCCAGGCCCAGGTGGTCAACCTGCTGGACCGGCTCCAGGCCGAGTTCAGCCTCAGCTTCGTCTTCATCGCGCACGACCTCTCGATCGTCCGCCACATCTCCGACCGGGTCGGCGTGATGTACCTCGGCCGGATCGTGGAGATCGGCACCGACGCGGAGATCTACGACCACCCCACCCACCCGTACACCCAGGCGCTGCTGTCCGCCGTCCCCGTACCCGACCCGACCGCCCGCGAGCACCGGGAGCGGATCATCCTGCACGGCGACGTGCCCTCGCCCGCCAACATCCCCTCGGGCTGCCGGTTCCGCACCCGGTGCTGGAAGGCGCGGGAGCGGTGCGAGCTGGAGGTACCGCTGCTGGCGGTGCCCGCGGAGTTCCGGCTGGCCGACACCCCCGCCCGCCACGACTCCGCGTGCCACTTCGCGGAGGAGAAGCGGGTGGTGGCGCCGGAGGGGGAGCGGGAGGACCCGGGGCGGGGGCCGGGCCCCGACGTGGAGGCTCCGGGCACGACGACCCGCGGCCGGCCGGTGGAGGAGGCGCCCGGTCCCGAGGAGCCGGAACACGGGGACCGGGAAGCCCCCTGACCCGCCGTCAGGAGCGTTGACACGCGGGCAACCCGGCCGACACCGCACCGATACACCGACGCCCCATGCTGGACCGCGTACGGCCGTGCGGGTGCCGTGGTCCGGCCGGAGCGCCGTCCTGTCGCTCCGGCCGGTCGGCCACCGCCCGCCGGCCGCCCGCCGCCTCCACCGCGCCGCCCCGGCCGGACCGACGCGCACCGGCCCGGCGCCGCCCCCGCTCCCCGAACGCCCTTGTCCATCGGGTCGGCGCCGTGGAGTATCGCCGGGTGACACTTACACGGGGAGCAAGAATCACCGGCGCCGTCCTGTGCGCGCTGCCGGCCGTCGTCATCATCGCCTGGATCGTCCGGGACCTCCGGGCGGCCGGGAGTCCGGAGCCGGTCTGGGAGTACTGGACGGGCACCGGAAACCTCCGGGACGCGATGCGGCCCACGACCTCGGCGACCAGCTTCGTCCTGCTGGTCGCCTACGCGGTGGCAGGGGTGGCGGTCCTGCGGTCCGCCGCCGCGTCGGTCCTGGTCGTCACGGGCGTCCTCACCTTCGTCCTGCGGCTGCCCGGCGTCTGGCTCGTCGCCGACGCCCCGGCCCCCGAGGAGCTGCGCGACCGGGCGCTGATGACCACGTACGCCGTCCTGGCGGCCGGCCTCGCCCTGGTCGTCGTGGGGACGGTGGGCCGCCGTCCGGCGCCCGAGGGCGCGGAGCGGCCCGCAGGACCGGGGCGCGGCGCCGGGGTCGCCGTCTTCCTGCTGCTCGGCTTCCAGGCGGCGCTGTTCACGGCCTGGGAGATCCGGCAGCCGTTCGTCTACCCGTCCGAGCTGTACCCCGCCTGGTTCATCGGCGGGAAGCCCCTGACCCTCCCGCTGACCGAAGGGCCGCCCGGCTGGGTCACCGCCGCCACCGTCCTGGTCTTCCTGGCGGCGGCCGTGAGCACGGTCGCCGGAGCGGTCCACGCGCGACCGCTCGGCCTGTTCGCGGGCGCGTTCGTGTTCTGCTCCGGTGTGCTGGGCGTGACGCGCATGGTCCACTTCGATATGCACGAGCGGTTCTTCGACCTCGGTGTCGAGCCCCAGCTGAATCTCCTGAGCTTCGTCAGCTCGCTCCTGGTCGGGCCCGTCGTGATCGCCCTGCTCGCCCGCACGGGCGCCGACCGGTCCTCCGGCGGCCTCCCGGGCCCGTGGGGCGGGACAGGTCCCTGGGGCGCCCAGCCCCCCGGCGTGCCGGGACAGCACGCCCCCTGGCAGCCGCCCGCCCCGGCCCCCGGCTTCGGCCCCCCGCAGGGCGGCGGGTTCGGCCCGCCGCCCTCCTCCCCGCCGCCCCGCTGGTGAGCCGGTGACGGGGAGGGCGCCGCTCAGGCCCCCGTCATCCCCAGCGACCGCTTGAGGAAGTCCACCTGGAGCAGGAGCAGGTTCTCCGCGACCTGCTCCTGCGGCGTCATGTGCGTCACCCCGCTCAGCGGCAGCACCTCGTGCGGACGCCCCGCCGCCAGCAGCGCAGAGGAGAGCCGCAGGGCGTGGGCGACCACCACGTTGTCGTCGGCCAGACCGTGCACGATCATCATCGGCCGGACCTCGGAGGCCGGTTGGGAGAGCCCGTCGTCGGTGAGCAGCGAGTTGTACGCGTACACCTCCGGCTGCTCCGCCGGATCACCGAGGTAGCGCTCGGTGTAGTGGGTGTCGTACAGCCGCTGGTCCGTCACCGGAGCGCCCACGACCGCCGCGTGGAAGACGTCGGGCCGCCGCAGCACCGCGAGCCCCGCCAGGTACCCGCCGAAGGACCAGCCCCGGATCGCCACCCGGGACAGGTCGAGCGGGAAGCGGTCCGCCAGCCCGTGCAACGCCTCGACCTGGTCCTCCATGGTCAGCACGAGGTTGTCCCGGACCGCCTTCTCCCAGGCGGGCGAACGGCCCGGCGCCCCCCGCCCGTCCGCCACGACCACCGCGAAGCCCTGGTCCGCGAACCACTGCGACGTCAGGTGCGCGTTGTGGGCGGCGACCACCCGGCGGCCGTGCGGACCGCCGTACGGGTCCATCAGGACCGGAAGGGGACCGTCCTCCTCCCGGTAGTCCGACGGAAGCAGCACGGCGCACGGAATTCGCCGTGCGCCCCCTTCGGTGAGGGTCACCCGGGCCGAGACCACCGGCTCCTGCGCGTGGCTCGCGATCCGCGTCAGCCGCCTGCCGTCGCGCACCACCCACGCGGCGGCCCCGGGCTCCTCGGGGACGGCCGAGACCACGACCGACAGAGCGCCCGAGCGGACCGCGGAGTGCACACCCACCCCTTCGGAAATCCGCTCGATTCCCAGCTCGTTCACCCGGTACACATGGATCTGCCCGATCTCCGGTTCGACCGCGTCCTCCCCGGCCACCGCCGAGACGAGGATGTCGGACTCCCCGATGTCCAGCACCGACTGGACGTGCAGCTGCGCGCCGGTGAGCAGCCGGTCCCCGACCGCCAGCGCCCGCGCGCCGCCCTCGTCGACGATCCGCACGAGCCGCCCGTCCGGCGCCCACGCGGGCACTCCGGGGAAAAGATCCAGCCACACCGGGTCCTCGTCCACGTGGACGATCCGGGTCGCACCGGTCTCCGGATCCACCGCCAGGTACCGCTGGCTGCGCTGGTCCCGGGCCTGCACCAGCAGCAGCGGAGCGCCCGCGGCCGACCAGTGGACCTGCGCCAGATACGGGAACGCGGCCCGGTCCCAGACCACTTCGGTACGGGAACCCTCCAGGTCCACGACGAACAGCCGCACCTCGGCGTTGGGCGTTCCCGCCGCCGGGTAGGCGACCTCGGCCGGCTTGCGCTCGGGGTGGGCCGGATCGGCGATGTACCAGCGCTGCACCGGGCTGTCGTCGGCCCGCGCCACCAGCAGCCGGTCCGACTCCGGCGACCACCAGAAACCCCGGTACCGGTGCATCTCCTCGGCCGCGATGAACTCGGCCAGGCCGTAGGTGACCCCGGGGCCCTCCGGTTCGGCCAGCGCCCGGTCGCCCTCGCCGTCCGCGCCGACGACCCGCAACGCGCCCTTGGCCGCGTACGCGACGTGCCGGCCGTCGGGGGACGGGCGGGGGTCGATCACCGGGCCCGGCACCGGCAGCGCCCGCGCGGTCCCGGCCCGCAGCTCGGCCACGTACACCTTTCCGGACAGGGCGAACGCGGCCAACTCCGCCGCCGCGTCCACCGCGTAGGAGACGATCCCCGACGAACCCTCCCGGGTCCGCTCCCGCCGGGCCCGCTCCTGCGCCGACAGCCTCTCGGCCGAACCGCCCAGCAGTACTCCGGGATCGGCGGCGATCCGCTCCTCGCCGGTCGCCGGGTCGAGCACCCAGAGCCGGTTGGTCCGGTCCGTCCCGGAGGTGGACCGCAGGAAGATCACCCGCGTCTCATCCGGTGAGACGGTGAAGGCGCGGGGTGCGCCGAGGGTGAAGCGCTGGGTGCGTGCCTGCTGGCGGGGAAAGGACAGCTTCTGCGAGGTCATGGCAGTGAACCTAGCCGCGTGGCACGGTTCGTGCGCCCCTCGTGCTGCTGTGCCCCGACCAATGCGTTGGCACGGATAGTTATGATCCGTAGCGCTCGGTGGGTAGATACCAGCCGACCGTGTACCCCCGTTCCGACCGTCCGAACGTACCGATGGAGGTGAACCGCCGTGGCGCTCTCGATTTCGGCGGTAGTGCTGCTGGCGATCATCGTCTTCCTGCTGATCCGGAAATCCGGACTGAAGGGAGGTCACGCGGTGGTCTGCATGCTGCTCGGGTTCTACATCGCGAGCTCGTCCGTCGCGCCCACCATCTCCGATCTGACGAGCAACGTGGCGGGGATGATCAGCAGCATCAAGTTCTGACCGGCCGTCCCGGGGGCGGGGCGCCGGCCGGGGGCGGAGGTCACCGGCGGCCCTCCGGGGCTCGTAGGGTGGTCCCCATGAAGGACCTCCCCGCCCGCCGCCTGCTGCTGGTGCACGCGCACCCCGACGACGAGTCGATCAACAACGGCGCCACGATGGCCAGGTACGCGGCCGAGGGCGCCCACGTCACCCTGGTGACGTGCACGCTCGGCGAGGAGGGCGAGGTCATCCCGCCCGCGCTCGCCCACCTCGCCGCCGACCGGGACGACGCCCTCGGCCCGCACCGCGTCGGCGAACTGGCCGCGGCGATGCGGGAGCTCGGCGTCACCGACCACCGGTTCCTCGGCGGCGCGGGCCGCTACCGGGACTCCGGCATGATGGGCGCCGAACAGAACGACCGCCCCGGCTCCTTCTGGTCCGCCCCGGTGGACGAGGCGGCGGCCCACCTCGTCGAGGTGATCCGCGAGGTCCGCCCCCAGGTCCTGGTCGCCTACGACCCGGACGGCGGCTACGGCCACCCCGACCACGTCCAGGCCCACCGGGTCGCGATGCGCGCCGCCGACCTGGCCGCCGACCCGGCGCACGGCGCCGGCGCACCGCACGCCGTCGCGAAGATCTACTGGAACCGGGTGGAGCGCGAGGCGGTGGAGGCCGCCTTCGACCGGCTGCGCACGACCGCGCCGGACGTCTTCCCGGGGATCGCCGCCGTGGACGACGTGCCGGGCGTGACCGACGGGGAGCACATCACCGCGGAGATCGACGGATCGGCGTACGCCGGGGCGAAGTCGGCGGCGATGCGCGCCCACGCCACCCAGATCGTGGTCGAGGGGCCCTTCTTCGCCCTCTCCAACGATCTCGGCCAGCCGCTGCTGACCACCGAGTGCTACCAACTGGTGCGCGGCCAACGCGGGGTGGCCGCGCCGGAGCGCGAGAGCGACCTGTTCGCGGGCGTCCCGGGCGCCGAGGGAGGCGCCGCGTGAACGGGAAGACGGGAGAGGGCGACGGGAAGCCCCGCCGGGCCGGGGCGGACCCGGGGAGGGAGCACGGCACGGGCGACGGGCCCGGTACGGGCCGCGAGAAGGGCCGTGCGCCGGGCAAGGGCGGGTCGGGCTCCGGGAAGGACCGCGTCCGCGCGGGCTCGTCCTCGGCCTCGCACGCCCCGCGACGGAACGCCCCGCCCCGGGAGCCCGAACCCGTCGGCTTCGCCGCCCGCCCCAACCCGGCCCGGATCGCGGCCTACGCGGGTCTCGCCGTACTCGGCGCGCTCGTCGGGCTCGCCGGCGCCCTCGTCCAAGCCGCCTGGTTCCCCGGCGGGTTGATCGTCGCCCTGGCGGGCGCGGCGGGCCTCTTCTGCGGCGGCCGGCTCCTGGCCCGTACGCAGGTCGGCGCGCTGGCTCCGGCGGCCGGCTGGTTCATCACCGTGTTCCTGCTGCTGAGCGGCCGGCCGGAGGGCGACTACGTCTTCGGCGACGAACTCGGCCTGGTGCTCTTCATGCTCGGCGGGACCGCGGTCGCTGTGATCTGCGCCACCACCTCCAAACTGCCGCAATCAGCCATGCGCGGCGTCCGGTCCGGCGCGTGAAGTGCCACGTCCGGGCCGGGCGCGGCCCCCACAGGTGTGATGCGCGGGTGGAGGTTTCCCCCGGTCGCGGAGTGTCCGACGGCGGCGGCCAGTATGGTGGTGCGCGCGCCGAGCCGTCCCCTGGCCTGCGGCATGGGGGAAGTACGGGCGGCGGAGCCAATCGGGAGAACCTGCTTTGAGTCGTGAAACTGACAGTTCGTCCTCCGGGCCCCAGGGCCGCGGCGGAGCCGCGTACCCGTCGGGTACTCCGCCGTACGGATCCGGCCAGTATCCGTCGCCGCACCCGTCGCAGGACGGCTCTGACATGAACCCGGAATCCGTGGATCCGCCCCGGCCCGAGGAGCCGAAGACCGAGACGACGCTGACGACCCGCATCCGGATCAACATCCCCGGATCGCGCCCCATCCCGCCCGTCGTGATGCGTACGCCGATGGCGGAGAGCGACGTCTCGGGCCGCCCCGACCCGGAGCGCACCGCGGCGACGCCGCGGCCCGGCACCCCGCCGGCCGCGCCGCCGCCGGGAGCCGCGGACCGTCCGGCGGGTCAGGACGGCGGTGCGCCCGCGGACCGGTCCCGGGACGGCGGCCCGGCCGCCGCCGAACCGGCGCCCGCGGAGAAGCCGGCCCGCGACAAGGGCGGCAGCGACTGGTTCGCCCCGCGCAAGGCTCCGACGCCCGGAGCGACCGCCCCGGGCGGGGGCGCGCCGGCCCAGGCGTCCGCCGGCCCCGGCGGCCCGGTTCCGAGTGGCCCGGGCACGCCTTCCGGCGGACCGGACGGCTCCGGCACCCCCGGGGGCCCCGGCGGCACGTCCGAGGACGGCGCCGGCCGGGCGCGTCCCGACCTGCCGTACTTCTCGGACGCCCCGCAGCCCGGCGGCGGGCCGGACGCGCCCGGCCCCGCCCGCAGCGCGCTCGACGGCTACGGCTCCGGCCTCCCCGGCGGCCCGGGCTCCGCTCCCGGCCCGGGGGCGCGCAGGCCCGGACCGTCCGGCCCCACCACGGGGCCGGTCACCGGCACGTCCTCGCTGACCCCGAACCTCGACGGCGTCCCGGGCCTCCCCGGGCCCGGCCCGGTGGTCCCGGGCGGTCCCGGCGCGACCCCGCCCCGGCTGTCCGACGACACCGCGATCCTCACGCCGCAGGCCCCGGCCCCCGAACCCGGCCCCGGCGGCCACGTCTCGGGCGACACGCTGACGAGCGGCATCCCGGTGGTGTCGGGCGAACCCCGCTCCCCGTTCCCGGGCGCCCCGCACAGCCCCGGCGGCCCGCGGGCGGGCGGTTCGGGCGTGCCCGGCCCGGCCGCCCCGCGTCCGGCCCCTCAGGCCCCCGAGCCCGCGCCGGCGCCCGCCCCCGCGAAGAAGGGCCGCTCCAAGCTGGTCCTCCTCGGCGTGGTCGCGGTCGTGCTGCTCGGCATCGCGTACGGGGCGGGCCTCCTGCTGAACCACGCCGAGGTCCCCAAGGGCACCACGGTGCTCGGCGTCGACATCGGCGGCTCCACGAAGGAGGAGGCGGTCGCCAAGCTCGACGCCGCCCTCGGCGAGCGGGCCAAGAAGCCCCTCCAGCTGTCGGTGGACGGCAAGGAGGAGAAGCTCGACCCGGAGAAGGCCGGCCTCACCCTGGACAGCCAGGAGACCGTGCGCGGCGCGGCGGGAAGCGACTACAACCCCGTCTCGGTGATCGGTTCGCTCTTCGGCGGGGAGCGCCCCGCCGACCCGGTGATCCCGGTCGACGAGGAGAAGCTCGGCGTGGCCCTGAACGACCTCGCGGGCACCTCCGGCTCGGCCGACGACGGCACCATCCGCTTCGAGCCGAACAAGGCCGTGGCGGTGCCGGGCAAGCCGGGCAAGCGGCTGGACGCCGCGCAGTCCCTCATCTCCGTCCGGGACGCCTACCGCGCCCAGGTGCAGACGGGGAAGGCCCGACTGGTCGAACTCCCCGTCACCACCAGCGAACCCACCATCACCAAGGCCGAACTGGACCGGGCGATGAAGGAGTTCGCCGAGCCCGCGATGTCCGGCCTGATCACCATCAAGGCCGGCCCCAAGCAGATCCAGTTCGGCCCGGCCCGGTCGCTGCCGCGGATCCTCTCCATGAAGCCCGTCGACGGCCGACTGGTCGACGTCTACGACAAGAAGGCGATCGACGAGCTCCTCGACGGCGTCTTCGACGGCATCATGGCGGTCAAGGCCGACGGCAAGAAGCACCAGGTCGGCCCGGACGACGTGGCCCAGGCGATGAAGACCGCCCTGACCGGGAAGACGGAGGCCGAGCGCACGGTCACCATCGACCTGACCGGCGAGGGCTGACCCCCGGCGCCAACCGCCGCTCCACCCGCTCCGCGCCTCCGCCCCCGCCCGGGAAGTCTCCGGCCGGGGGCGGAGGCGTGGGGGCCGGGGCCCGCGGTCGGCATCGCGGTCCGGTCGGCGGAGCCGTGCCCCGGGCACCTCCGGGCGGCCACGTCACCGGCTCCTCCCCACCGGTCCCGGGGGGTGCGACAGGGAGGCCCGGGGGCGGCGACGTGCGGGGGCGTCACGCCCCGGCCCGCTCCTCGCCGATCGTGCGGATCACCCGGGCCGGGTTGCCGACCGCCACCACGTCGGCCGGGAGGTCCCTGGTGACCACCGAGCCCGCGCCGACCACCGTGTTCTCGCCGATGGTCACCCCGGGGCAGACGATCACCCCGCCGCCCAGCCACACGTTGTCCCCGATGGTGATCGGCCGCGCGGCCTCCCACTTGGCGCGGCGCGGCCCGGGGTCGACGGGGTGGGTCGGGGTGAGCAGCTGGACGTTCGGGCCCATCTGGACGTCCGCGCCGACGGCGATGCGGGCGACGTCCAGGAAGACCGCGCCGAAGTTGACGAACGTCCGGGGGCCGATGGTGGTCCGGTAGCCGTAGTCGACCCGCAGTGGCGGCCGGACCTCCACGCCCTCGCCGACCGCGCCGAGGAGCTCGGCCAGGACCGCGCGCCGGGCCTCGGGGTCGGCAGCCGACGTGGCGTTGTAGCGCTCGCTCAGCACGGCCGCGTGCAGGGCCTCCGCCGCCAGCTCGGGATCGTCCGCGAGGTACAGCTCGCCGGCGAGCATGGCCTCCTTCTGGCTGCGTCCGCTTCCGTCCCGGCCGGGCCTGGTCTCGTCGCTCAACTCGTCTCCTGCGTCCGGTGTGTGGGGGGGTGTGCGGGGCGCTCGGGGTGCGCGGGCGCCGGGGCCCCGCTCCCCGGAGGCGTGCCGTCCGCTCCGGGCGGCCCGCCCCTCCCGCTCCGGTAACGATCGCCCAGCCCCGGGGCCAGCGCCAGTGTCACCGCCGCCGAGAGTCCCGCGACCACCGCCATTCCCGTCGCGGGCGAGGTCAGCTGGGCGATGCCGCCCGCCACGGCCGCCCCCACCCCCTGCATCGCCAGCGTGCCCGAGGAGCTGAGCCCGAGCGCCTGGCCGCTCAGGTCGGGCGGGGTGAGCGCCAGCAGCCGTTCCTGGAGCAGCAGGCCCGCGGCGAAGCCCACACTGGCCAGGGCCACCAACGCCAAGGCGAGCGGCAGCCCCGGCCGCAGCGCGAAGAGCAGGTACGGGGCGGCCAGCAGCAGCCGCAGCGGCGCGCCGAGCCGGGCGCGCCACCGGGCCGTGACGAACCGCCCGACCAGCGTGTCCCCGACCAGCATCCCCAGGGCCCCACAGGCGAAGAGGACCCCGGCGTGGGCGGGGGCGTACGCCACGTACAGGGACTCGCAGCCGACGACGAGCCCGTTGGGCACCCACAGCGCCAGGAACACGTACCGGCGCGGTACGGACGACCAGAGCAGCACGTTCGTCCGCCGGGTCTCGCGGACGGAGGGCCGGCCGGCGGCCCGGGGCGGCCGGGCCGACAGCCCGAGCCGGGTCACGGCCGCCGCGACGACGTACAGGGCCGCCCCCACCAGCAGCGTGCCGCGCGCCGAGACCACCGCCACCAGCGCCCCGCCCACCGCGAACCCGCAGATCTGCATCGCGCCGCCCGTCATGTTGAGCACCGACCGGCCGATCAGGTACCCCTCGCGCGGCACGACCTCGTTGAGCAGCCCGTACCGCACGCCCCCGCCCGGCGCTCCGGCCGCCCCGACCACCAGCAGCACCGCGAACGCCCCCCACAGCGGCAGTCCCGGCACGGCCTGCACGCAGGCGGCCACCGCCGACAGCAGGGCGAGCGCGGTCAGCGTGGCTCTCGGCGGCAGCCGGTCCGCCGCCGACAGCATCGTGAGCGCCCCGGCCACCTGGGCCAGCGACGGACCGAACATCGCCAGCGCCGACAGCAGGGGCGAACCCGTACGCGTGTACACGAGGGTGGCCAGCGCCAGGCCGGTCGCGGTCTGGGCGGCCGTCTGGACCGAGACGGCCGCGAAGAAGGGGGTGAACTCCGGGGTCCGGAACAGTTCGCGGTAGGTGCGCATGGGCGGAGTCTCCGACGCCGCCGCCGGAGCCGTTACAGTTTCGCGCGGACGCGAAAGCCCGGGGGCGGCCGGTGGGGCGGAGGTCCCAGGGAACCCGGGCCGGGGCCTTCGCCGGGCCGCCGCGGACAGCGCGGGCGGGGCGGTCGGGCCGCCCTGGCGAGGAGTGCGGTCGGGCGGCCACGGGGAGCAGGACGGTCGGGCGGCCACGGCGAGCAGAGCGGGAACGGGGCGGTGGGCGGGGATGGGCTGGTGGCAGGTGGGCGCCGACACGCTCGCGGGCAGCCGCTTCGTCATCTCGCCGCTCGCGGAGGCCGTCGCCGGTCTGATGCTCCTGGAGCGGGCCGCCGCCGCGCATCCGGGGGAGCGCGCCTGGCTCGACGCCCATCTGCCCGCCTACCGGCGGCGGGCGGCCGACGACCCGGTCTCCGCGCTGGTGGTCCGGTCCGCCCTCGCGCCCCGCTGGACCGCCGACTTCCTCGCTTTCGCACCGGTCCCCGCCCCGCCCGGCCAGGCCCCGCCCCCCTTCGCCGAGGAGCTGGCGCGGATGCGGGCCACCCCGCCCGAACAGGCCCGTGCCGACCTGGCGGTGACGCTGGGCGGACCGCTGCCCGCCGCCCTCGACCGGGACGACCTGGCCGAACGCGCCGCCGACGCCGTGGAGTGGGTCTGGACGCACACCGTGCTCCCCGACTGGCCGAGGCGGCGGCGGGTGCTCGAGGCCGACGTGGTCGCGCGTACGGCCCAACTGGGCCGGGGCGGCTGGGCCGAGGCGCTCAACGGCATGCGCCCCGGTATCCGCTGGCTCGGCGGGAGCCGCCTCCAGATCAACGCCTACGACAACCCGCCCCGTGAACTGGGCAGCGCCCAACTGCTGTTCGTCCCCGTCACCCCGCACCGGTGCTGGGTCGGATGGGACATTCCGCACCGGTACGCGCTGGTGTACCCGTGCTCCGGTGCGCTCGCCGAGGCCGGGCACGGCCCCGTACCGACGGCGCTGGGGGCGCTGCTCGGCCCGGCGCGGGCGGCCGTCCTGGTCCTGCTCGCCTCCCCGCTCAGCACGACGCAACTCGTCGCGCTGACCGGCCAGGGGCTGGGTTCGGTCGGCCGCCATCTGCGGATCCTGCGGGACGCCGGTCTGGTCCGCCGACGCCGCGCGGGCCGCTCGGTGCTCTATTTCCGTACCGAAGCGGGCGACGTCCTGGTGCGTGGCGCGGGCTGAACGGCGCCGGAAGCGCCGGCCGTGCGCCCCCGCACGCCCCCGGCCCGTACCTGCGCGGGAAGGGAAACGCACCGGTCCGCGGTGCACTTCGCATGTGCGGTGACGGTTGGCGTGCATGTGCGACTGGTGACAACCGTGACTATGGGCAGCACTCATCGTTGTGACAACTTCTCTCTCGCCGCGACCGAACCGAGCGAGGGGAACGTGCGTGAATCCGGAGTACGCCGCGTACTGCCAGGCGGACCGCCGCTTCTACGACGCACCCCACCGCGCCCTCGGACCGGCCGGGAACGGCGACGAGGAGCAGGCGTTCTACTCGGCCGTCCGCGGCTCCGCCCCCCGGGGGTGGACCCGCTCCCGGCGCGGTGACTGGCTCTCCTACAGCCCCGACGGGCTGCGGCTGCCGCCCCAGGGCTGGAAGCTCCACATATCCGCCGCCCTCGACAACGCGGACTCCGTGCTGGAGCGGGTCGTCGCCCACTGCCTGGCGCAGCGGCTGGCCTTCAAGTGCGTGCCCGGACCCGGGCTGCTGGCGCTGCGGAACGCCAAGTACGCGGACCGGGCGGGCAGCGGGAAGTTCATCACCGTGTACCCGCCGTCCGACGAGGCGTTCCCCGAGGTGTGCACCGCCCTGATGAAGCTGCTGGAGGGCGAGCACGGCCCGTACATCCTGAGCGACCTGCGGTGCGGGAACGGCCCCGTGCACACCCGGTACGGGGCGTTCGCCGCCCGCTTCTGCTCCGGTCCGGACGGGCGGCCCGTGCCCGCCGTGGCCGACCCCCGGGGCCGGCTCGTCCCGGACGACCGGGGGCCCGCCTTCCGCGTCCCGTCCTGGGTGACCCCGCCCGGCTTCCTGGCCCCGCACCTCGAAGCCCGTGCCGCCGTGGGCCTCGCCGGCCTCCCGTACACCGTGGAGAAGGCGCTGCACTTCTCCAACGGCGGCGGGGTCTACCTCGGACGCGACACCCGCACCGACGAGCAGGTCGTCCTCAAGGAGGCCCGCCCGTACGCCGGTCTGGCCGCCGACGGGGCGGACGCCGTCGCCCGGCTGGACCGTGAACGGACCGCCCTGGAGCACCTGGCGGGGCTGGAGTGCGTACCGGCGGTCCGGGACGTGTTCGAGGTCGGCGACCACCACTTCCTGGTCCTGCAGTACATGCCCGGAGCCACCCTCAACACCGTCTTCGCCCGCCGCTTCCCGCTCGCCCGGCAGCACCCGTCGCCCGAACTGCTCGCCGAACACGCGGCGTGGGCCGAGGAGGTCTACGGGCAGATCGAGCGCGCCGTCGAGGCGGTGCACGCCCGGGGCATCGTCATCAGCGACCTGCACATGAGCAACGTCATGGTCGACGAGGAGAGCTCCCGCATCAGCCTGCTCGACTTCGAGGCGGCCTTCCCGGCGGCCGACCGCCGCCGCCAGATCGTCGCCAACCCGGCCTTCGTCGCCCCGGCCGACCGGCGCGGCACCGACATCGACCGGTACGCGCTGGCCTGTCTGCGGCTCGCGCTGTACCTGCCGCTCACCACCCTGTTCGGCATCGACCGCACCAAGGCGGCCGGGCTCGCCCACGACATCGCCCGCGTCTTCCCGGTCGCGGAGGAGGCGCTGCGCCCGGCGGTCGCGGAGATCCTGCGCGGGGCGGGGGAGACGGGCAGCCGGGACGCGTCGGCGCCGGCCCCGGCTGCGGCACCCGGTTCCGCCTCCGGCCGCCCCGCCCCCGGCCCCTCCGCCTCCGACCTCCGGGAGTGGCCGCGCGGCCGGGACGCGCTGGTCCGGGCCATCACCGCCTCCCGCACCCCGGAGCGCGACGACCGCTGCTTCCCCGGGGACATCGCCCAGTTCGCCACGGCCACCGGCGGCCAGTCCCTCGCGTACGGGGCGGCCGGGGTGCTCTACGCCCTCCACGAGACCGGTGCCCCGCCCTGCCCGGAGGCCGAGGACTGGCTCCTGCGGCACGCCAAGGCCCCGGCGTCCGGCAGCCCCCTCGGCTTCTACGACGGGCTCACCGGCATCGCCTGGACCCTGCACCGGATCGGCCGCACCGCCGAGGCCGCCGACCTCCTCCGGATCATCCTCGACCAGCCGCTGGAGGGCCTGGCCCCCGGCCTGCACAACGGGTACGCGGGCATCGGCCTCGCCCTCGACGACCTGGCCCGCACCGCCGCCGCCGACGCCCCGGCGCTCTCCGCCGCGGCGGACCGCTGCACCGCCCTCGCCGCCCGCGCGCTCACCGAGGGACCGCCCTCGCCCCGCACCGGGCTGCTGCACGGCGCGAGCGGCGTCGCCCTGCTGCTGGTGCGCCGGTACGAGGCCACCGGCGACAGCACCCTCCTCGACCTGGCCGCCGCCGCGCTCCACCGCGACCTGGAGCGGTGCCGGACCGGCGACGACGGCGCACTCCTGGTCGTCGAGGGCAGACGGCTGATGCCGTACCTCGGCTCGGGCAGCGCCGGGATCGCGGCCGTCGTCGACGCCTACCTGGCCCAGCGCCCGGACCCCGCGCTCGAAGAGGCGGGCCGCGCCCTCCTGCCGGCCGCCCGCTCCGCCTTCTACGTGCAGCCGGGACTGTTCCGGGGCTCCGCCGGACTCCTCGCCCACCTCGCGGCCACCCCGCTCTGCGAGGGGGCCGACCGGCAGCGGGCGATCGACCGCCACCTCGACCTGCTGGGCAGCCACGTACTGGCGTACGGCGGCGGACTCGCCTTCCCCGGCGAGCAGTTGATGCGCCTGTCGATGGACCTGGCCACCGGGACCGCCGGCGTGCTGCTCGCCCTGGCCGCCGCACACGGCGTCCCCGTCGGACTTCCCTTCCTGCCCGCCGCCCCGGCGGCGCACCCCGGCCGCCTCGGCGGCCCCACGGACCGGCCCCTCCAGGGGTCGTAGCAACACCGTTCTGTACGACAACCGTCCCCGAAAGGACATCATCATGGCGCTTCTCGACCTTCAGGCGATGGACACCCCGGCCGAGGACTCGTTCGGCGAGCTCGCCACGGGCAGCCAGGTCTCGCTGCTGGTCTGTGAGTACAGCTCCCTCAGCGTGGTCCTCTGCACCCCGTGATCCACCCCGGCCGGCCCGTCGGTGATCACCACCGGCGGGCCGGCCGGCCACGTTCCCGTGCCACATGCACCCGAACCCCGCTCCTCCGGGGGCCGTCCGACCGGCCGGACCAGCGACCCGGGGCCCCGCCCAGGGCTGTCCCGCCCCTCCGATGACGGCTCCGGCCCCCTCGGGCGACCGTCCCGCCGACCGGAAAGGCGACCCGTGCCGCTGTACCCCCGCCCGGTCCGCGCGTCCGGCGTCCGGCGGCTCGCCCGGCGGCATCCGGCCGCCCTCGCCTGGCTGTTCCTCTGCTCCACCGGCGGCGCGCTCGCCGCCCTCGCCCTGCCCGCCACCCTCGGCCACACCGTCGACCGGCTCGTCTCCGGCGGGCCCGTGCCCTGGTCCGGGCTGCTGCTCTGCGCCGCGCTGACCCTCGCCGAGACCGGCTTCGACGCGGCGGCCGCCGTGACCGGCACGACCACCACCGCCCGGCTCACCGCGTCCCTGCGCGCCCGCACCGCCGCCCGCCTCCTGGCCGCCGAACCCCGCCGCGCCCTCGCCCTGCCCACCGGCGACCTCACCGCCCGGCTCACCGCCCGCACCGCCGACGCCGCCTCCGCGCCCGCCACCGCCGCCGGAGCCGTCGCGGGCGTCCTGCTCCCGCTGGGCGCGCTCGGCGGCCTCCTCCTCATCGACGTGTGGACGGCCGCCGCCCTCCTGGTGGGCGCACCCCTCCTCGTCCTCCTGCTGCGCGCCTTCACCCGGGGGACCGCCGACGCCGGGGCCGACTACCAGCGCGCCCAGTCGCTCATCGCCCACCGGCTCACCGAGGCGCTGGAAGGCGCCGACACCATCCGCGCCGCCCGCACCGCCGCCCGCGAACACCGCCGCGTCCTGGAGCCCCTGGCCGTCCTCGCCGAACACGGCCGACGCACCTGGGAGGTGTACGGGCGGGCGGTCGGCCGCAGCGGGCTTCTGCTGCCCCTGCTCATGCTGCTGGTCCTCGCGGCCGCCGGACTCCGCCTCGGCGCGGGCGCGATCGGCGTCGGGGAACTGGTCGCCGCCTCCCGCTACGCGAGCCTCGCGGTCGGCATCGGCTCGCTGACCGGCGCGCTCGGCTCGCTGGCCCGCAGCCGCGCCGCCGCCGACGCCCTCGAACCCCTCCTCACCCTCCCTCCGCTGCCGCACCGCGGCCTCGGCCCGGTCCCGGACGCCCCCGGGCGCCTCGAACTCCGGGACGTCGGCGTCGAACAGGACGGCGAACCGCTGCTGACCGGCGTCCACCTGACCGTGCCCGGCGGCACGTCCCTGGCCGTCGTCGGACGCTCCGGCTCCGGCAAGTCGCAGCTGGCCGCGGTCGCCGGGCGGCTGCTGGACCCGGACACCGGCGCCGTGCTGCTGGACGGCGTGCCGATGGACGGCATGGAGCCGGCCCGGCTGCGCCGTGAGGTGGCGTACGCCTTCGCCCGGCCCTCCCTCCCCGGGACCACCGTCGAGGACACGATCGCCTACGGCCCCTGGACCGCCCCGCCCGACGCGGTGCGCGAAGCGGCCCGCGCGGCCCGCGCCGACGGGTTCCTCGCCCTGCTCCCGGACGGCTACGCCACCCCGGTCGCCGACGCCCCGCTCTCCGGCGGCGAGCGCCAACGGCTGGGTCTGGCCCGCGCCTTCGCCCACCCGGGCCGGCTGCTGATCCTCGACGACGCGCTGTCCAGCCTCGACACCGTGACCGAGCACCACGTCCGCCGCGCCCTCGACGCGCAGGCGGGGAGCTGCACCCGGATCATCGTCGCCCATCGGTTGTCCTCGGCCGCGCGGGCGGACCGGGTCGCCTGGCTGGAGGACGGACGGCTCCGCGCGACCGGCCGCCACGACGAGCTGTGGGCGGACCCGGAGTACCGGGCGGTCTTCCGCGGCGGCCCCCCGGACGCCCACCGGGAGCGGGCCGGAGCGGAGGCGGCCCGGTGAACCCGATGAAGGAGCACGACGGCGGGGACGACGGCGTGAACGACGCGGTGCCGCCCACCGGGGGCGGGACCGCGCACGCCGGGGCTCCGCGCCCCCGGCGCGACACCGCCCTGCGCCGCGTCAGCCGGGAGGCCCGGCCCTTCCTGCGGGCGCGCACCGGGGCGGTCCTGCGGCTGGCCGGCTGGTCGCTGCTGGAGTTCGCGCAGACCTTCCTCAGCGGGTACGGGGTCGCCCGCGCCCTCGACGACGGCTTCCTGGCCGGGCGCCCGGCGGCCGGCCTCCTCTGGCTGGCCGTCGCCGCGGTCGCCGTCCTGCCCTCCGTGCTCGCCGCCCGCGGGGTGTTCGGCCGGCTCGCGGACCTGGTGGAGCCGCTGCGCGACGGACTGGTCCGGCGCGCCGTGTCCCGGGCGCTGTCCGGCGCACTCGGCCGCTCCGGCGACGTCAGCACCCGGTCCCTCTCCCAGGTCACCCATCAGAGTGAGATCGCCCGGGACGGCTGGGCCGGACTGGTCCTGACGCTGCGCTCGTTCGCGTTCACCGCCGCCGGGGCCGTCACCGGCCTGCTCGCCCTCTCGCCCGCCCTCCTCCTGATCGTCCTGCCGCCGCTGGTCGTGGGGTCCGCCCTCTTCCTCGCCACCCTGCCGCCCATGGCCGCCCGCCAGCGCGCCTACCTCGCCGCCGACGAGGCGTACGCGGCGCACGCGGGCGAGCTGGCCGCCTCCGTGCGCGACATCGCCGCCGCCGGGGCCGCCGAGCGGACCGTGGAGGAGTCCGGATCCCTGGCCGCCGCCCAGCTCGCCGCCTCCCGGTCGCTGGCCCGCTGGTCGGCCGTACGGGTGCTGGCGCTCGCCGTCTGCGGCCGGTTCCCCCCGCTCCTGCTGCTCCTGGGAGCGCCCTGGCTGCTGCGGAACGGGCTGACCCCGGGCGCGCTCGTCGGCGCGCTGACCTATCTCACCCAGGCGCTCGCCCCCGCCGTCCAGGCGCTGATGACGATGCTGGGCACGGCCGGGGGCCGCCTCGTCGTGGTCCTGGACCGCTTCACGGACGCGCCGCCCCCGCCCGCCGACGACCCGCCGCCCGCCGCCGTCCCCCCGCCGTCCCGCGGAGCCCCGGTCGTCGAACTCCACGAGGCCACCTTCGCGTACGGCCCCCGCGCCCACCCCGTCCTGGACCGGCTCTCCCTGACGGTCGGGGAGGGGGAGCACCTGGCGGTCGTCGGACCGAGCGGCAGCGGCAAGTCCACCCTGGCCGCCGTCCTCGCCGGGGTCGAACGGCCCACCGGCGGAGCGGTGCGCTGGCGGGGGCGGCCGGTGTGCGAGGCCGACGCCACCTCCGTACGGGTGCTGCTGCCCCAGCACGCCTATGTGTTCAGCGGCACCCTGCGGGACAACCTCCGCTACCTCCGTCCCGACGCCGGCGACCGGGAGATCGCGGCCATGGCGGACGCGATCGGCCTGGAGGCGCTGCTCTCCCGGCTCGGCTCCCTCGACGCGGAGGTCGAACCGGGCCGGCTCTCGCAGGGCGAACGGCAGCTCGTCGCGCTGGGCCGGGCCTACCTCGCCGCGCCGCCCCTGCTGATCCTCGACGAGGCCACCAGCCGGCTCGACCCGGCCGCCGAGGCCCGGGCCGAGCTGGCGTGCGCCGCCCTGCCGGGCGCCCTCGTCGTCGTCGCCCACCGGCTCAGCTCGGCCCGCCGTGCCGGGCGGACCCTGGTGATGGACGGCCCGCGCACCCGGTGCGGCACCCCCGGCGAACTCCTGCTCTCCAGCCCCCTCTACCGCGACCTGGCCGGCCTCTGGGAGCCGGAGGAGGCGGACGCGCCGGGCAGGGACTCCCTACCGGGGGCGGAGGGGGCGGGCACGCCGGGGGAGGCCCTCGTACCGGACGCGGAGGACGCGGAGGACGCGGTGGCCGTCGCCGGTCGGCGCGGGACGGCCGGTACCGGTCAGGACGCGTCGGCCACCGCCGGTCGGGGTACGCCGGGCGAGACCGTCGCACCGGACGAGGAGCGGGAGCCCGGCGTCAGATCCAGCCGGCCTCCTTCGCCCGTCTGATCGCGTCGAGCCGGTTGCGCGCCCCGGACTTGCGGATGGCGGCGGCCAGATAGTTGCGCACCGTCCCCGGCGTCAGATGGAGCCGGTCGGCGATCCCGGCCACGGTGTCGCCCCCCTCGGCCATCGAGAGCACGCTCAGCTCGCGGGGGGATAACGGCATGTCGGCCACCTGGAGCAGACTGAACGCCAGCGACTCGTCGATGTGCCGCCCGCCGTCCGCCAGCTTGTGCATCACCTCGGACAGGTCGTCCACCGGGCGGTACTTGTCGATGTAGCCGAGCGCCCCCGCCTCGTACGCCCGCCGCAGGCCGCGCGGACGGTCGCTGCGGGTGAGCACGGCGAGCGGGTACGGGCCGCCGCGCGGCGCGGTCACCGTCTTCACCTCGTCGAGGACGTCCAGTGCGCCCGGACAGTCGAGGTCGGTGAGGAGCACGTCCGCGCTCGATCCCCCCAAGGCGTCGCGTATCGCACCGTGTTCGGCGGTCCGGACCTCTATACCCGGCCCCGCGCAGAGCAGCGAGGCCAGCGAAGCGCGCCACAACGGCACGGTGTGGACCAGCAGCACGGTTGTCATAGATCTGCCCTCAGTCTTCCTCTTGCGGCCCGCCCAACGCGGAATGCGATGGGTCATGTGCGTCGGGTAACGGTTCCAGTTGAGCGCATGGACCCTCACGTACGCCGACAAACGGGCCGAATAGTGTCCCCGTTGGGCGCGGAAGGGGGCGTTCGGATGTAAAACGGGAGCGCACAGCGCTCGCCGGCCCCTCTGTCTCGCTCTTTCCTGGGTATTCGGGAACCCGTAGGCATCCGTCAGCAGGCCGGGCGCCGGGGAATTCCCGCCGAATGGCCGGTTCGGTGAGGGTTCAGTTGAGGAGGGCGCGCGCTGCGTGGGCCTTGCGCCGGATGTTCTCGGCCGTTGTCGGCTCGATGCCGTCGAGGAGTTCCGCGTACTCCTCCATCTCCGCCGCCCCGCGCAGGAACTCGCCGCGCTGGACCAGGAGCTGGGCGTGCTCGTAGCGCAGCCGCGCCGGACGCGAGGGCAGCAGCAGGGACAACTCCACCGCCCACAGGGCCACATCGGTGCGCTCCGGCCGGGCCGCCGCCCACGCCCGGACGTTGTTCAGGATGCGCAGCACGATCTCCAGCGGGCGCGCGGGCGTCGTCGTCGACGGGTCGAGGGCCGCCCCGGTCGCGCTGGTGACCAGCAGCTCCGCGTCCTGGCCGGTCAGCGGCGCGCCCCCGGCGAACGGGTCGGCCAGCACCGGCTGCTCCGGGTCGCCGAAGCCGACCACGAAGTGACCGGGCAGCGCCACCCCGTACACCGGCGCTCCCGCCCTCCGGGCGACCTCGATCCAGACCACGGAGAGCAGGATCGGCAGCCCCCGGCGGCGGCGCAGCACCTGCTGGAGCAGCGAGGAGTCCAGCCGCTGGTAGTCGGCCGACGAGCCGCCGAAACCGCAGCGCCCGCCCAGCAGTTCGGCCAGCGCCGAGGCCCAGCCGGCGGGGGAGCGGGAGCCGTACGGCAGCAGGCCCGCCAGCCGGTCCAGCTCGATCTGCGCGGCGTCGATGCCGTACGGGTCGGGGTCGGCCTCCCCGGGGACCACCGGGCGGACCTCCGCCGGGCCGACCGGTCCGGCCTCCGCCCCCAGCAGCAGGCACAGCAGGGCGAGGTCCGGCCGCTCGGACCGGGCCTCCTCGGCGAACCGCCGCCGCCGCTCGGCCGCCCCGGAATCCAGCGTGCTCATCTCCGACCCCTGCCCTCGTCCCCGTGCCTGTCCCCGTTCATGTGCGCCCATCCGCCCGCCGTACGGCTGAGGGGCCGTCACCGCCGCTTGCCCGGGCAGCCCTCCGTCGGCCTGCCCGGAGAGCCCGCCCCGGAACCGGTTCCGGGAGTCCGGGGACCGGCTCCGGAAGCCCCGGCGCGTTCCGTCACGCCGAACGGTAGTGGTGGTAGCGGTGGTGGAGCGCGAAGCCCATGCCGTCGTACAGCGCCCGGGCCCCCTCGTTGTCCTCCTCGACCTGGAGCCACGCCGCCGAAGCGCCCTCGTCCAGGGCGCGGCGGGCCAGCGCGGTCATCACGGCGGTCGCGAGTCCGCGCCGCCGCCGCTCCGGGGCCACCTCGACGGCCAGGAACCCCGCCCACCGGCCGTCCACCACGCACCGCCCGATCGCGTCCGGCGCGTCGCCGTCCCCCGCGACCGTGGCGAACCAGACCGAAGGGCCGCTCCTCAGCACGGGCAGCACCTGCGGTCCGGGGGTGGAGAACCGCTGGTAGCGGGAGAGCCAGGCCGCGTCCGGCTCGCGGGTCAGCCGGACCGCCGCTTCGTCCGCAGCCCCGTCACCGACCGGCGCCAGCGCGGCGATCCGCACCTGGGCCGAGACCTCGCGCCGCCAGCCGTGCCGCTCCAGCTCCGCGCACAGGACCTCCTGCGTGCCCGCGGCCCCGGTCGCGGTCTGGACGTACGGGGGCAGCCCCCGCTCCCCGTACCAGGCGCGCACCCGCCCGAGCGCCTCACCGACCGGGAGCCCCGGATCGCCGAGCGGCAGCACGGAGTTGGCGCGCCGGGTGAAACCGGCGGCGGCGCGCAGCCGCCAGTCGCCCAGCGCCTCGCTCTCCACGGGCTGCCAGGCGCGCGCCGTCACGGCGGCCAGCTCCTCGAAGGAGGCGGCGGGCCCGCGTCGGCGGGCCGGCGCGGCGGGCACGACCTTCCCGGCGACGAGGGAGGATTCCACGATGTGGACGGACTCCCCGCTCTTCCGTGTGATCGAGAGCACACCGTCGGTCCATGAGGTGAGCACCCCGACCGTGTCGGTGAACTCCGCGCCCGCGCCGCCGAGATCCGTCCGGCGTCGCACGGACACGCGTTTGCCCACGTCAGCGCGGGTGATGCGAACGTCCAACCGTCCGCCGATCGTGAATTCCACAGCTCTGTCCGCCCCTCCTGTTCGGTTCGTGCCCAAGAACGGAGATACTAGGGGTGGGCATCGACGACGCCGCGCTCCCGCGCGAGAGCCAACGCCCTACCGAGGAGGAACGACAGCGTGACCTACGTCATCGCGCAGCCTTGTGTCGACGTGAAGGACAAGGCCTGCATCGAAGAGTGCCCCGTCGACTGCATCTACGAGGGCCAGCGGTCCTTGTACATCCACCCGGACGAGTGCGTCGACTGTGGAGCGTGTGAGCCGGTCTGCCCGGTCGAGGCCATCTTCTACGAGGACGACACTCCGGAGGAGTGGAAGGACTACTACAAGGCGAACGTCGAGTTCTTCGACGACCTCGGCTCGCCGGGCGGTGCTTCCAAGCTCGGCCTCATCGAGCGCGACCACGCGTTCATCGCCGCACTGCCCCCGCAGAACCAGTAAGCGGCGGCACCACGCGCGGCCCGGTCCCGTACGGCTCGTCCCCGTGCGGGACCGAGGTGTTTTCCGCGCCGGAACATCCCGTACGGGCCCAGGCCGTACGGGAACGCACCGTACGAGATCAGCACGAGAAAGCAGAGCCCCGTGTCCGCAGTCTCCTCCCGCCTCCCGGTCTTCCCCTGGGACAGGCTCGCGCCCTACAAGTCGACCGCCGCGGCCCACCCGGACGGCCTCGTGGACCTGTCGGTCGGCACCCCGGTCGACCCGGTCCCCGACCTGATCCAGCGGGCGCTGGTGGCCGCGTCGGACAGCCCCGGCTATCCGACGGTGTGGGGCACCGAGGAGCTGCGGGACGCGCTCACCGGCTGGGTCGGACGCCGCCTCGGCGCGGTCGGCGTCACGCACGCCAACGTGCTGCCGGTCGTCGGCTCCAAGGAACTGGTGGCCTGGCTCCCGACCCAGCTCGGGCTCGGCGCGGGCGACCAGGTGGCCTACCCCCGGCTCGCCTACCCGACGTACGAGGTCGGCGCACGGCTCTGCGGCGCGGAGCCCGTCGTCTACGACGACCCGACCGAGCTGGACCCGGCCCGGCTGAAGCTGCTCTGGCTCAACTCGCCCTCCAACCCGACCGGCAAGGTGCTCTCCAAGGAGGAGCTGACCCGGATCGTCGCCTGGGCGCGCGAGCACGGCGTCCTGGTCTTCAGCGACGAGTGCTACCTGGAGCTGGGCTGGGACGCCGACCCGGTCTCGGTGCTCCACCCCGACGTCTGCGGCGGCCACTACGACGGCATCGTCGCGGTCCACTCGCTCTCCAAGCGCTCCAACCTGGCCGGATACCGGGCCGCGTTCATCGCGGGCGACGCCGCCGTCCTCGGTGAGCTGCTGCTGATCCGCAAGCACGGCGGGATGATGACGGCCGCCCCCGTCCAGGCGGCCACCGTCGCCGCCCTCGGCGACGAGGCGCACGTGTCCGAGCAGCGCGCCCGGTACGCCGACCGGCGCCTCGCCCTGCGCGCGGCCCTGGAGGCGCACGGTTTCCGGATCGAGCACAGCGAGGCCAGCCTCTACCTGTGGGCGACCCGCGACGAGCCGTGCTGGGACACCGTGGCGTACCTCGCGGAGCGGGGCATCCTGGTCGCGCCGGGTGACTTCTACGGCCCCGCGGGCGCCAACTTCGTCCGGGTGGCCTTCACCGCGACCGACGAGCGGGTGGCGGCGGCGGTCAAGCGCCTGTCCTGACCCGGACGCGCGGGAGGGCCCGAGGAGTGCGCACTCCTCGGGCCCTCCCGCGCGTGCGGCGGTGGATCAGCCGATCGGCAGGCCGTTCAGCGGCAGGCCGCCGGTGGGCAGGCCGCCCTGGGTGAGGGAGCCGGTGGGCAGACCGCCCCCGGCGGCCTCGGCCACCCCGCCCACGGCCTCGCCCGCGCTGCCCGCGGTCCGGCCGGCGGTCTCCTGGACGGCCGGGACGGCCACCTTGGCGGAGCCGCCGACGGCCTTGCCCGCGGCGGGAAGTGCGGTGCCCACGAGCCGGCCGCCGGTCTGCCCGGCCGCCTCGGTGCCCTGGCGGGCGGTGCTGTCGAGGGTGTCGCCGACGCCGGCGCCGTCCAGCGAGGTCAGGCCGCCCAGGTCCGTGGTCTGCGGGAGCTCTGCGGCGCTCGCGGCGCCGGCCGCACCGACCGCGGGGGCCGCGCCTGCGGCGATCAGCAGCGCGGCACGAGCGATCCGACGGGTCAGGGGGAGGGACATGATGCTCCTTCAGCGGGTTGTGCACGAATGCGTCCGTCCGGTGAGCGGACGTCCTGACAACCGCTGCGGGGGCGGGGGAGGTTGCGGTACGCAAAGGTAAAGACTGGGTAATGCGTCCGATTATCCGCAGCGCGGGAACCCGGGCAAACAATCCATACCGCCGTGTACCGATGAACCGTCACTTCTCTTGCGCCGCAAGGGAAACGAGGGGCGGATGCGAGTCTGGGGAAGGGGGTGCGGAAGACGTCCGGGACCAGGGCCCCCGGGGCCCGTACGAGGGATGGGGCGTACTACTGAGCGATCCGGATGCCGACCGTCGCCGTGCCCGTTTCCGAACCCTTCGCGCGTTCTGTCCGCCAGCCCCGGCCGGCCTCCCAAACCCGGTCCGCGTAGCTCACGCGCTCGATCCGCAGCGCCTCGGACTGCGCCACTGCCCAGTGCGCCAGCTCCCAGCCGCGCCGCGGCACGCCCCCGTCCCCGGCCTTCGCCGGGGCCGCCGGTACGGGTACGGAGACGGTCGAGGCGGCGGCGGCCCCCGCGGCCTTCGCGGCGGGCAGCACCTCCTTGCCGAAGGCGCGCACCAGCTCGGCCCGCACCCGCCCCGCGTCCCCGGGGCCGTTCGCCGTGGCGGTGGAGGGGGTGCAGTCCAGTGCGGCGGGCCTGCGCCCGGTCAGCGCGGCCGCCAGCAGCGCGGCGTCCGGCTCGTGCTTCGCGTACGCCTGGGGGAACCCACTGCGCTGCACGCGCTGCGCGGCCACGGTCAGCGGGAGCCGCGAATAGCCGGGGACCTCGGCCAGCCCCTCGTAGAACTTCGTCGACGAGTAGACCGGGTCCATGATCTGCTCCGCGCTGCCCCACCCCTGCGAGGGCCGCTGCTGGAACAGCCCCACCGAGTCCCGGTCGCCGTAGTCGATGTTGCGGAGCGCGGACTCCTGCAGCGCGGTGGCCAGCGCGATCGTCACCGCCCGCTCCGGCATGCCCCGGGTGGTGCCCACCGCGGAGATCGTCGCCGCGTTCACGGCCTGGGCGAGGCTCATCTCGTACCGCTGCGTCCCGCCCTCGTCCCCGTCCCCCGCCTCCACCACGCAGCGCGGCGGATTCCTCGAACCGGAGGAGTCGTACTGCACGGCCAGGTAGCCGCCGAGCGCCGCGAGCACGGCGAGGGCGGCCCCGTAGCGGAGGAGGCGTCGTCGGCGAGGGCTGGCTGTCCTGGGCACGCGCCCACCGTACTGGAGGGTACGGCCGGGGCCGAGATCTCGGTCCCTTAGGGTCGTGGCCATGGCCGACAGCACCCTTGACCTCACCCTGGACGGGCCGGCGCTCACCGCCCGGCTCGTCGACCTCCCCTCGGTCAGCGGGGAGGAGGGGGCGCTCGCCGACGCGATCGAGTCGGCCCTGCGCGCCCTCCCCCACCTCACCGTCGACCGCCACGGCAACAACGTCGTCGCCCGCACGGAGCTGGGCCGCGCCGAGCGCGTCGTCCTCGCCGGGCACATCGACACCGTGCCGATCGCCGACAACGTCCCCTCCCGCCTCGACGGCGACGGGATCCTCTGGGGCTGCGGCACCTCCGACATGAAGTCCGGCGTCGCCGTCCAGCTGCGGATCGCCGCCACGGTCCCCGCCCCCAACCGCGACCTGACCTTCGTCTTCTACGACAACGAAGAGGTCGCCGCCCACCTCAACGGCCTCGGCCACATCGCCGACGCCCACCCCGACTGGCTCGCGGGGGACTTCGCCGTCCTGCTGGAGCCCTCCGACGGCGAGGTCGAGGGCGGCTGCCAGGGCACGCTCCGGGTCCACCTGCGCACCACGGGCGAGCGGGCCCACTCCGCGCGCAGCTGGATGGGGTCCAACGCCGTCCACGCCGCCGCCCCGATCCTGGCGAAGCTCGCCGCGTACGAGCCCCGCCGCCCGGTCATCGACGGCCTCGAGTACCACGAGGGCCTCAACGCGGTGGGCATCGAGGGCGGCGTCGCCACCAACGTCGTCCCGGACGCCTGCACCGTCGTCGTCAACTACCGCTACGCCCCCGACCGCACCGAGGAGGAGGCGATCGCCCACGTCCGCGAGGTCTTCGCGGACTGCGGGGTCGAGGAGATGGTCGTCGACGACCACTCCGGCGCCGCCATGCCCGGTCTCTCCCACCCCGCCGCCCAGGCGTTCATGACCGCGGTCGGCGGCACCGCCCGCCCCAAGTTCGGCTGGACCGACGTCTCCCGCTTCGGCGCGCTCGGCGTCCCCGCCGTGAACTACGGGCCCGGCGACCCCATGTACGCCCACAAGCGCGACGAACACGTGGCCGTCGAGCGGATCACCCACTGCGAGGAGCGGCTGCGCTCCTGGCTGACCAGCTGACGCACGGCATTCCCCCGTACGTAACCCCCGCCGATCTACGCTGGCCGTACGCAGCACGACACGTACGACCCAGCACGACGCAGGTCGGTGGAGGGAGCGGAACATGGGCAACGCCGAGGACGCACGGATTCCCGACGGCGCGGAGGTCCCCGAGGGCGCGGTCAGCCCCGAGGAACAGTGGCTCGGCCCGGTCCTGCGCCGCAGGGAGCAGGTCCAGCCCGGCACGACCGACCAGCGGCTGCTGGACACCGAGGGCGACTCCGAGTGGGTGCACACCGACCCCTGGCGGGTGATGCGCATCCAGTCGGAGTTCGTCGAGGGCTTCGGCGCGCTCGCCGAACTGCCGAGCGCGATCAGCGTCTTCGGCTCGGCCCGCACCCCGGCCGGATCGCCCGAGTACGAGGCCGGGGTGGCGCTCGGCACGGCCCTGGTCGAGGCGGGCTTCGCGGTGATCACCGGCGGCGGACCGGGCGCGATGGAGGCCGCCAACAAGGGCGCCCGGGAGGCCAAGGGCGTCTCGGTCGGCCTCGGCATCGAGCTGCCCTTCGAGTCGGGCCTCAACCCGCACGTCGACATCGGCGTCAACTTCCGCTACTTCTTCGTCCGCAAGACGATGTTCGTGAAGTACGCCCAGGGCTTCGTGGTCCTGCCCGGCGGCCTCGGCACCCTCGACGAACTCTTCGAGGCGCTCACCCTCGTCCAGACCGGCAAGGTCACCCGCTTCCCGATCGTCCTGTTCGGCACGGCCTACTGGGGCGGCCTGGTCGACTGGCTCCGCGAGACGGTGGTCGCCCAGGGCAAGGCGTCGGAGAAGGACCTGCTGCTGTTCCACGTGACGGACGACGTGGAGGAAGCGGTGAGACTGGTGACCAAGGAGGTCGGGCGCTGACTCCCCGCCCTCCCGCGGCCCGAGGAGCGGGGCGCCGGCTCCCGGGCCGGGGCGCCGGGGCCGGCGCCCCGGCGCCCGCCGGGCGGGGGCCTTCCGCGGAGGCGCCGGGCGGGGAGGAGCCTGCTTGCCGAGGCGCCGGGCGGGGGAGGAACCCCCTGCGGAGGCGCCCGGAGGGGAGGGCGCGGCCTACGCCAGCCCCCGGCGCGCCACCGCCGGAGCCCGGCGGCCGGCGATCGACGCCACCATGTCCAGCACCTGTCGCGTCTCCGCCACCTCGTGCACCCGGTACACCCGCGCGCCCAGCCACGCCGAGACCGCCGTCGTCGCCAGCGTGCCGACGAGCCGTTCCTTCACGGGCCGGTCCAGCGTCTCCCCGACGAAGTCCTTGTTGGACAGCGACACCAGCACCGGCCACCCGGTCTCCGCCATCTCCTCCAGCCGCCGCGTCGCCTCCAGCGAGTGCCGGGTGTTCTTCCCGAAGTCGTGGCCCGGGTCGATCATGATCCCGTCCGGCCGCACCCCCAGCTCCACCGCCCGCTCCGCCAGCCCGAGCGTGACCCGCAGGATGTCGGCCATCACGTCCTCGTACGCGATGCGGTGCGGCCGGGTCCGCGGCTGCGCGCCGCCCGCGTGCGTGCACACCAGACCGGCCCCGTACCGCGCGGCGACCTCCGCCAGCTTCGGGTCGACCCCGCCCCACGCGTCGTTCAGCACGTCCGCCCCGGCCTCGCAGACCGCCTCGCCCACCTCGTGCCGCCAGGTGTCCACGCTGATCACCACGTCCGGGTGGCGGCGGCGCACCTCGGCGACGAAGCCGACCGTGCGCCGCGCCTCCTCCTCGGCGGTCACCTCCTCGCCGGGACCGGCCTTCACCCCGCCGACGTCGATGATCGCGGCGCCCTCGGCCACCGCCCGCTCGACCCGCGCGAGCGCCGGCTCGTCGTGGAAGGTGGCGCCCCGGTCGTAGAAGGAGTCCGGGGTCCGGTTCACGATCGCCATGACCACCGGCTCGTGCGGACCGAATTCCCGCCGCCCCAGCCTGAGTGCACCGCTCGGCATCCCGTCTCTCCTCCTCAGATAGTCCGGCTGCGACCCTACGGCCTTTCGTGGGCGGCCCCGACCTGTCGGCGCCGCATGGCACGATCGGACCCGGACGAGGTTTGCCGCCCCCGGGGAGATGCGCGTGTTCTGGTTCTTGCTGCTCACGATGGTCGTGGTCGTCACCGCGGTCACCCTCGCGGTGGTCGGCGGAGGCGGGAGCGCGGTGCTCCAGGACGTACCGCCCGAGCGGTTCACCGATCCGCTGCCCGCCGCCCGCCCGGTCGGCCGGGCGGACATCGACGCCCTGCGCCTGCCGATGGCGCTGCGCGGCTACCGGATGGCCGACGTCGACGAGGCGCTGGCCCGGCTCGGCGCGGAGCTGGCCGAGCGCGACGCCCGGATCGCCGAGCTGGAATCCACCCTGGCCGGGGACCGGGCGGCGGCGGTGACCACGGGCGCCGACCTCTTCAAGCAGCCGGGCGACCGCCCCGCCGAACCCCTCGACCGGGCCGCCGAACCCCTCGGCCGCCCTGCCGAGCCCCTCGACCGGGCCGCCGAGCCCCTCGACCGGCCCACCGGGCCCGCCGCTCGGCCGGACGGCCGGGACGCCGCCGCCGAGGAGGACGGCCGATGAGCGGCGGAGCCCTGCCCGCCCCGGACGGGGAGCCGCGCTGCCCGTGGGGCCTGGCCACCGACGACTACCTCGCCTACCACGACACCGAGTGGGGCCGGGCGGTCCACGGCGACGACGCCCTGTTCGAACGGCTCTCCCTGGAGGCGTTCCAGTCCGGGCTCTCCTGGCTCACGATCCTGCGCCGCCGCGAGACCTTCCGTACCGCCTTCGGGGGATTCCGGATCGAGGCCGTCGCGAGGTTCACCGACGCCGACCGGGAACGGCTCCTGGCCGACCCGGGCATCATCCGGAACAGGGCCAAGGTCGACGCGACCCTCGCCAACGCCCAGGTGCTCGCCGGTTGGGCGGCCGGGGAGCTGGACGAGCTGATCTGGTCCTACGCCCCCGACCCCGCCACCCGGCCCGCCCCGCGCACCCTCGCCGACGTCCCGGCGGTCACGCCCGAGTCCACCGCGCTCGCCAAGGAGCTCAAGAAGCGCTCGATCCGCTTCGTCGGCCCCACCACCGCCTACGCGCTGATGCAGGCGTGCGGGCTGGTCGACGACCACCTCGCGGACTGCGTGGCGCGCGGCGGCGGCAGAGCGCGGGGCTGAGCCGTCCGATCCCGCCGGGCCGGCGGAGCGCGCCGGGCGTGCGGCTACCTCCCGAGGTAGACCGGCTTCTCCTTGGCGAGGAACGCCTCCACCGCGATGGCGTGGTCCTGCGACGCGCCCGCCCGGGTCTGGAGTTCGTCCTCCTTCTCCAGCGCCTCGGCCAGCGAGTGCCCGGCGCCGTACGCCATCGACTCCTTCAGCGCCGCGTACGCCACCGTGGGGCCGGCGGCCAGGGTGCGGGCCACCGCCGCCGCCTGCTCGGCCAGCTCCGCGGCCGGGACGACCCGGTTGACGATGCCCAGCTCCAGCGCCTCCTGCGCGGAGACCGAGCGCGGGAAGAACAGCAGATCGGCGGCGCGGCTCTGCCCGATCAGCCGGGGCAGGGTCCAGGACACGCCCGAGTCGGCGGTGAGGGCGACGCCCGCGAACGAGGTGGTGAAGGAGGCGGTGTCGGCGACGACCCGGTAGTCGGCCGCCAGCGCGAAACCGAATCCGGCGCCGGCCGCGACGCCGTTCACCCCGGCGACCACCGGCTTCGCCATCTCGGTGATCGCCCGCACGATCGGGTTGTAGTGTTCCCGGACCGTGCTCAGCGCGTTCCCCGCGCCCGCCTCGCGGGTGGCCGCGAGCGTGGCGACGTGCTCCTTGAGGTCCTGGCCGACGCAGAAGGCGCGGCCGGTGGCCGTGAGCAGAACGGCCCGGACGCCCGCGTCCGCCGACGCCGTGAGCAGCGCGTCCCGGAGCGCGACCTTCGCCGCGGTGTTCAGCGAGTTCATCGCGTCGGGTCGGTTGAGCGTGATCGTCGCGAGCCCCTCGCTCACGTCGTACAGGACGGTGTTCGCCGGCTCGTCGGCCATTCCGGTATCCCCTCGCTGGTCGGGCATCGTTGCCCCAAGAGGCAAGCATGGCCGATCCGGCGCTGGGCAGATATGTGACCTGCGTCTAACGATTGGCTCTCACCTGGGGGCCCGGGGCCGCGCAGTATCGCAGCCGGATCGCCGAATTGGGGGGTTTTGCGCGAGCGCGTTGCGCAAGCGATGCAGACCGATGTTGGTCATCGGGGTCGTTGATGCGGGATAATGGCGAAGAAGCAATGTGTTCGATGCCGGTGAGGCAGCGCCTGTCATGGGGCCGCCGGTTGCGATTGAGCTGGTTTCAGGAAGGGGAACGAGCATGGCGGCCATGAAGCCGCGGACGGGCGACGGCCCGCTCGAGGTGACCAAGGAGGGGCGGGGCATCGTCATGCGCGTTCCGCTCGAAGGCGGCGGTCGGCTTGTTGTCGAGCTGACTCCGGACGAGGCCGATGCCCTCGGCGACGCGCTGAAGAAGGTCGTCGGCTGACGCGGAACGCTCATCACCTTCACCGCTGCCCCGGTACGGAGCTCCGTACCGGGGCAGCGGTGCGTCCGGGGTTCCGCGCGGCCCACGGCGGGCCCCCGCTCCCCGGGGCCGTACGCGCATCCCCCGGCGGTCCGGGATCAGCCGCGCCGGACCGCGCAGAGCAGGCCGTCGCCGACCGGCAGCAGGGTGGACATCAGCTCCTGGCTCTCCCGCACCGCGCGCAGCAGTTCCCGCACCCGGAGGACCTCGGCCGGCTGGGCCGCGGAGTCGACGGTGCGGCCGTCCGCGAAGACGCCCTCGAAGCAGACCAGCCCGCCGGGGCGCAGCAGGCGCAACGATTCAGCGAGCACGTCGAGGCTCTCCAGCCGGTCGCCGTCGCAGAAGACGAGGTCGTAACCGCCGTCCGCGAGCCGGGGCAGGACGTCCAGGGCGCGGCCGGGGATGAACCGGGCCCGGTTGGTGGCGAAACCCGCCTCGCGGAACGCCTCCCGGGCGAACTGCTGGCGCTCGGGCTCGGGGTCCACGGTGGTCAGCACCCCGTCCGGCCGCATGCCGTGCAGGAGATACATGCCGGACACGCCCGTGCCCGTGCCGATCTCCGCCACCGCTTTGGCGTCCACGGCGGCCGCCAGCAGGCGCAGCGCGGCGCCGGTGCCCGGTGACACCGGGCGAAGCCCCAGCTCGCGAGCCCGCTCCCGGGCCACGTGCAGTGCTTCGTCCTCGGCGACAAAGGCGTCGGCGAACGCCCAGCTCGTCTGCCGGTTGGCGGTAATGACCCTCTCCTGTCCCCGTAGTTGGCGCAACGGTGACTGTATCCGCTGGAGCCGGGAACCCGCAGATGGGACCGGGCGTTGTGCAAGGAGTGGGGAAAGCGCAGCGACCGGGCCCGCGGAGCGGGCCGCCGAGCTGAGCCGAAGACCCGGGCGACGCCCGGCCCCATCAGGGAAAAGGCTTATCCGGAGCTAACGGGCGAGGTGGCTATGGTAGGGGCTCCACTGGACACCACCAGAGCCGATAGGGGAGGTGCGGCTGCGCCTGTGGGCCGGGGAGGGATGCTGCGGCGCCTTCTCAGGTCGGCCGGTGAGCCGAAATCCGTGACCGACATTGCTGACCGTTCTTCCGAAGACTCCGCACCGACCGCGACCTTCGCCTCTGATGCGGATTCTCAGGCGTGGACCCCGCCCTCATGGGAAGAGATCGTCAGCACGCACAGCGGTCGCGTGTACCGCCTGGCCTACCGGCTGACGGGAAACCAGCACGACGCCGAGGACCTGACCCAGGAGGTCTTCGTCCGGGTGTTCCGCTCCCTGTCGACGTACACGCCCGGCACCTTCGAGGGCTGGCTGCACCGCATCACGACCAACCTCTTCCTGGACATGGTCCGGCGCAAGCAGCGCATCCGCTTCGACTCCCTCGGGGACGACGCGGCCGAGCGGCTGCCCAGCCGGGAGCCCTCCCCGCAGCAGGTCTTCAACGACACCCACTTCGACGCCGACGTGCAGCAGGCGCTGGACACCCTCGCGCCCGAGTTCCGCGCCGCCGTCGTCCTCTGCGACATCGAGGGCCTCAGCTACGAGGAGATCGCCGCGACCCTCGGGGTGAAGCTCGGCACCGTCCGCAGCCGCATCCACCGGGGCCGCTCGCACCTGCGCAAGGCGCTCAAGCACCGTTCGCCCGAGGCCCGCGCCGAGCAGCGCTCCCTGGCCGACGCGATCCTTGCGGGGGAGGGCGGACTGGCGTGAGCGGCACAGGTCCGACCGGTCCCACCCCTGCCGAGGCGCACCTGGGGGACCGGCTCGCCGCCCTGGTGGACGGCGAGCTGAAGCACGACGCCCGCGAGCGGGTCCTGGCCCATCTGGCGACCTGTGCCAGGTGCAAGGCCGAGGCCGACGCCCAGCGCCGCCTGAAGAGCGCCTTCGCCATGTCCGCTTCACCGTCGCCCTCCGAAGGGTTCCTGGCCCGTCTCCAGGGCCTCCCCGGGGGTCCTGGCGGCGAGGGGAGCGGTTCCGGTGCGCCGTTCGGCGGCCGAGGCCCCTTCGCCGACGAGTTCTTCCCCGCGCTGCGGCCGTCCGGCGGCAGCACGCGGGCGGACACGGCGGCCTCTCCGCTGAGCGGCTTCGGGTACGCCCCCGCCGTGCACGGCTCCACCGCCGTGCTGCCCGGGGGGCCCGCCACCGGATCGGTCTTCCGCATACACGAGGCGGCCCGCGAGGCGGACCGCTCGCCCTGGCGCGGGCGGCGCTTCGCGTTCGCCGCGGCCGGCGCCGTCTCCCTCGCGGCCATCGCGCTGGGCGGCACCCTGCCGCTCGACTCCGGTCCGGAGCCCTCCCTGCGCGCCGAGGGCGCCGGGAACAACGTTTCTCCGCTCGACGCGGAGACCCGTGCGGAGAACGGCGCCCAGGCGGTCAGCCGCCGGGGCGGCGGTGCGCTCGCCGCGGCCGGCGGTGACGCCCTCGCGCCGGGGCGGTCCTCCGGCACGGCGCCGGCCGGCACGAACAGCGTGCCTCCGGCGCTCACCGGGGCGAGTCCGAAGGCTCCGGCCCTCACCCCGCCGGTGAACCGGCAGATGCCGCCGACGCCGCGGTTGTTCGCCGGCCCGGTGACGGGCGGGCACCCCTTCGTGCTCCCCGTCCTGAACGTGTCCGTGCCGCCGCTGGTGCGCCCGGCTGTCTCCGGCGCCCCGCTGCTGACGGCGCTCGGCAGCGGGGCGAAGCCGAAGGCGGCCCCCTCGGCCACGCTCCCGGGCGTGCCCGCCAACGATCTGGCGAGCCCGCTTTCACCCCGCCCCTGACCGGACCCTGCGCGGAGATTCGCAAACCTGGTTGAATTCCGTGAGGGACGCCTCTGGGGGGTGTCCAGAGGCCAGTTGCGGGGAGAGCATGGACGACGGGAAGCCCACCGGGCCGCAGGCGAAGTGGTGGAGCCGCCCCACGGCGCGGCGCGCCGACCGCCCGGAAGCGGCCGCCGACCCGGCCCCGGCGGCCACGCCGGCCGCCCCGGCCCCCGCGTCGGAGGCCCAGCCCCCGGCGGCGGAGGACCGGGCCGCTCCCGCCCCGGCGTCGGACGCCCCGGCCCCGGAGGACCGGGTTCCGTACGCTCGGGCCTCGGCCGCGGACACCCCGGGGCAGGCCGTCCCGGCGCGGGTCCAGGACGCCCCGGCGCGCTCGGCCGACGCCCAGGCCTCCCCCACCTCCCCGGATGCCCCCGGCCCCGTCCCCCCGGACGCTTCCGCCCGCACCCCCGGGCCCGGCCCCGACGTTCCGCGTCCCCGGGCGGCGGGACAGCCCCTGCACGAGCCCGACGAGTACAGCACCCCGCCCTACGGCGACCCCGGCCCGTGGGCGCCTGCCCCGCCCGTGCAGCGGCCGACCCCCGCGCACGGCACCGTCGTACCGCCGGGTGCCGAGGCGCCCGGCCCGCAGTACGCGGCGGCGAGCGGCGGTACGACCCCGCCCCCCGCCCCCGCCGACAGCTTCCCGCTCCCGCCTCCACAGCCCCAGCCGCACGCCCCGCACCCGCCGCAGACGCTCCACACGGCCGCCCCCGCCGGCCCGGCGCCCCACACGCCCCATGCCGGCCGGGCCCCGCAGACGAACCACGTTCCGCAGCTGGCGCACGGAGCCCCCGAGCAGCAGGGGCCCCACCCGGCCCCGGTCCACGCCCCGGCCGCCCCGCACCAGCAGACGCAGTGGCTCCAGTACGACCCGTGGGGCGCTCCGGGGCAGCCGCTGACCCGGCCCGGCCCCGAGGGCGGGGAGCCCGGGCGGCGGAAGAAGCGGCGGGGCGGAGCGCTCGTGGGGGCGCTCCTGCTGGCCCTGGTCGCCGGAGCCATCGGCGGCGGGGTCGGCGCGTACGTCGAGCGCAACGGCGGCCTGACCACCGTCGAGCTGCCCCAGGCGGCCCGCGACAACGGCGACCGGGCTCCCGAGAGCGTCGCGGGCATCGCCGCCAGCGCCCTGCCCAGCGTGGTCACCCTGCACGTCAGCGGCGCCGCCGAGTCCGGCACGGGCACCGGCTTCGTCCTCGACGGCCAGGGGCACATCCTCACCAACAACCACGTCGTCGCCCCGGCCGGGAGCGGCGGGGAGATCACCGTGACGTTCAGCACCGGCGAGACGGCCTCCGCCGAACTCGTCGGCAAGGACAGCGGATACGACCTCGCCGTGGTCAAGGTGCGCGGCGTCTCCGGACTCAAGCCCCTGCCCCTGGGCAACTCCGACAACGTCCGGGTCGGCGACCCGGTGGTGGCCATCGGCGCCCCCTTCGACCTGTCCAACACGGTGACGTCGGGCATCATCAGCGCCAAACAGCGGCCGATCACCGCGGGCGGCGAGAAGGGCGACGGCAGCGACATCAGCTACGTCGACGCCCTCCAGACCGACGCCCCGATCAACCCGGGCAACTCCGGCGGCCCCCTGGTCGACACCCGGGCCCACGTCATCGGCATCAACAGCGCCATCCGCGCGGCCGACAGCGGGCGCGGCCCCGAGTCCGGCGGCCAGTCCGGCTCCATCGGCCTCGGCTTCGCCATCCCGATCAACCAGGGCAAGCGCGTCGCCGAGGAGCTGATCAGCACCGGCAAGGCCACCCACCCGGTCATCGGCGTCACGCTGGACATGAAGTACACCGGCGACGGGGCCAAGGTCGGCGCCAAGGACGCCTCCGGCGGGCCCGCCGTCGCCAAGGACGGCCCGGCGGCCGAGGCGGGCATCAGGTCCGGCGACGTCATCACCCACGTCGAGGGCCAGCGGGTGCACAACGGCGAGGAGCTGATCGTGAAGATCCGGGCCCACCGCCCCGGCGACGAACTCGACCTCAAGCTGACCCGCGGGGGCGGGGAACAGACCGTGACCCTGAGGCTCGGCTCCGCGAGCGGTGGCTAGGGGCGTAGGACGGGCCGGGCCGGATCGGCCCCCGCCGTCCACCGCGAGGTACCGCCCGGACACCTTCGACAGGTACCTTTGAGCGGTCCGGGCGGCGGGGAGCCCGGCCGGGATCGCACGGAGACCACGCGGAGAACACGAGGAGCAACAAGGTGTTCAATGACATCGGCGCACTGGAGCTGCTGACGCTCGGGGTGCTGGCCGTGCTGGTCTTCGGGCCCGACAAGCTGCCCAAGCTGATCCAGGACGTCACCCGCACCATCCGCAAGGTCCGCGAGTTCTCGGACAGCGCCAAGGAAGACATCCGCTCCGAGCTGGGTCCGCAGTTCAAGGACTTCGAGTTCGAGGATCTCAACCCCAAGACGTTCGTCCGCAAGCAGCTCATGGACGGCAACGACGACCTGGGGCTGAAGGAGATCCGCGAGAGCTTCGACCTGCGCAAGGACCTGGCCGAGGTCACCGACGCGGTCAACGGCCGCACCCCGGCCGCCTCCGATACCGCCAACAGTGCGGCGGACGGCACTTCCTCCACGCGTCTCGCCAAGACCGGCGACACCTCTCCTGACCTGCTGAAGAAGACCCCGCAGCAGGACCGGCCCGAGCGTCCGCCGTTCGACGCGGACGCCACCTGACCCCGGTCAATCCCGGCTCGTCCGGACGGTATGGCTATTCTCCATCTGTCCGGTTGCGAGGATGCCCGAGCCCGCGGGGGGCGGGCCGCTCCGGATCATGACTGATCGAGGAGGCGGCCGCGCAGATGGAGACGACGAGTCGGGTTGATACGGACGGTGTCCCGGGCACGGCCACGGCGGGGGAGGCGCCGCGGGAGGCCCCGGCCGCCCGGCGGTCCGTCGACGGCTATCTGAAGGCGACCTTCCCCTGGTACGGGCTGGACGAGGCGTTCACCGGCCCGCGCTGGCTGATGCAGGTCGGCACCGCCGCGGACGGCACGGTGCAGCACGGCGCGACGGGCCACGGCGACGAGCCGTCGGTGAAGACGGACGGGGCCTCGGCCGACAAGGAGCGGTTCGCGGCGGTCATCACGGTGGCCGCGAGCCCGGTGCGGCGCAGCGGCGACGGTACGGGCGTGCTGGACGCCACCACGGTGTCCTCGGCCGCCTGGCTGGCGGGCTCCGGCCTGCTGGCGTACACCTGGCCGGCCCAGATGGACCACACCCTGCGCGACGACTGGCTGGACCAGCAGACCGAGACGGCGTTCACCCTCGCCGACGACCTCGGCAGCGCGCCCTGGACGACGCTCTCGCTGCCGGTGGACGGGGTTCCGGTGGAGTTCCACTACCGGGAGTCCGAGTTCGGGTGGGTCCTCGCCGGCTCCGCCCACGAGGGCGTCCACATCGGGGCGTACGGGCGGGGGATGAGCGCGTACGGTCTCGGCTTCGCGGCCATCAAGGACATCGAGACCTACGCGTAGCGGCGGCGTACGCGCCACGAGGGCGGGGGCGCGCCGACGACACGACGGGGCGGGCCGGAAGACCACCGGCCCGCCCCGTCGTGTGCCGTGCACCGTCCGAACGCCGTCGGGCGGGCCGGCCGGGCTCAGAACTTGTTGCGCGGGGTGATCCCCAGCGACATGCCCGACAGGCCGCGCTGACGGCCGCCCAGCTTCCGCGCGATCTCGCGCAGCGCGCTCCCGGCCGGGGAGTCCGGGTCGGACAGGACGACCGGCTTGCCCTCGTCGCCGCCCTCCCGCAGCCGTACGTCGATCGGGATCGAGCCGAGCACCGGAACCTCGGCGCCGACCGTGCGCGTCAGCCCCTCGGCGACCCGCGCCCCGCCGCCCGAACCGAACACGTCGACCGTCTCGTCGCAGTGCGGGCACGGCATGCCCGACATGTTCTCCACCACGCCGACGATCTTCTGGTGGGTCTGCACGGCGATCGAACCGGCCCGCTCGGCCACCTCGGCCGCCGCCTGCTGCGGGGTCGTGACGACCAGGATCTCCGCGTTCGGCACGAGCTGCGCCACCGAGATCGCGATGTCGCCGGTGCCCGGCGGCAGGTCCAGCAGCAGGACGTCCAGGTCGCCCCAGTACACATCGGCGAGGAACTGCTGGAGCGCCCGGTGCAGCATCGGGCCGCGCCACACCACGGGCGCGTTGCCCGGGGTGAACATGCCGATGGAGATGACCTTCACGCCGTGCGAGGACGGCGGCATGATCATGTTCTCGACCTGGGTGGGCTTGCCGTCCGCGCCGAGCATCCGGGGCACGCTGTGCCCGTAGATGTCCGCGTCCACGACGCCGACCTTCAGCCCGTCCGCCGCCATCGCCGCGGCGAGGTTCACCGTCACCGAGGACTTGCCGACGCCGCCCTTGCCGGAGGCGACCGCGTAGACCCGGGTCAGGGAGCCGGGCTGGGCGAAGGGCACCTCCCGCTCGGCGGTGGAGCCGCGCAGCGAGCTCGCCAGCTCCTTGCGCTGTTCGTCGCTCATGACGTCGAGGGTCACCTCGACCCGCGAGACGCCCTCGACCCGGGCGACCGCCTCGGTCACGTTCCGGGTGATCGTCTCGCGCATCGGACAGCCGGAGACCGTGAGATACACCGTGACAGCGACTACACCGTCAGGATCGATCTCGACCGATTTCACCATGCCCAGCTCGGTGATCGGGCGGTGGATCTCCGGGTCGTTCACTGTCGACAGTGCCTCAAGCACCGCGTCTTCCGTAGCCATACGGACGATGTTACGGCGCTGGGGGCTACGCGCGGGTAGCTTGTCAGCGGTCGCCTTCGTCACTCTCGGCCGGGAACACCCACTGGCGCTCCTCCATGTCCTTCACCATGTCCTGGAGTTCGGAGCGGATCCAGTCGCGGGTGGCGACCTCGCCCAGGCCCATGCGCAGCGCCGCGATCTCCCGCGTCAGGTACTCGGTGTCGGCGATGGAGCGCTCGTTCTGCTTGCGGTCCTGCTCGTGGGTGACCCGGTCGCGGTCGTCCTGCCGGTTCTGCGCGAGGAGGATCAGCGGAGCCGCGTAGGAGGCCTGGAGCGAGAGCATCAGCGTCAGGAAGATGAACGGGTACTGGTCGAAGCGCAGGTCCTTCGGCGCGAAGATGTTCCACAGCACCCAGACGATGATGATCAGCGTCATCCAGACGATGAACCGCCCCGTCCCGAGGAAGCGGGCGATCCGCTCCGAGAACCGGCCGAACGCCTCCGGGTCGTACTCCGGCAGCAGCCTCCGACGCGGGGCCCTCGGCTGGTCCAGCCGGGTGCGCGGGGGCCGCATCAGGCCCGAGGAGCCGGTCGAGGCCGCCTTCGCCCGCTCATCGCCCGCCATGCCCGATCCCCTCCTCGCCGTGCAGATCCGTCTCGCGCCAGTCGTCGGGCAGCAGGTGGTCCAGGACGTCGTCCACGGTCACCGCGCCCAGCAGCGAACCGCTCTCGTCCACGACGGGCGCCGAGACCATGTTGTACGCCGCCAGATAGCTGGTGACGGTCGGCAGCGGGGTGTCCGGCGACAGCGGCACCAGATCGCTGTCGACGATCGAGCTGACCAGGGTGAACGGCGGATCGCGCAGCAGCCGCTGGAAGTGCACCGTGCCCAGGTACTTGCCCGTGGGGGTCTCGTCGGGGGAGCGGCAGACGTACACCTGCGCGGCCAGCGCCGGCGACAGGTCCTGCTGGCGCACCCGGGCCAGCGCGTCGGCCACCGTGGCGTCCGGCCGCAGCACGATCGGCTCGGTCGTCATCAGACCGCCCGCCGTCCGCTCCTCGTAGGAGAGCAGCCGCCGCACATCCGCCGCGTCGTCGGGCCGCATCAGCGCCAGCAGCCGCTCCTTGTCCTCCTCGGGAAGCTCGGAGAGCAGGTCGGCCGCGTCGTCGGGGTCCATCGCCTCCAGGACGTCGGCGGCCCGCTCCTCGGCGAGCTTGCCGAGGATCTCCACCTGGTCGTCCTCGGGCAGCTCCTCCAGGACGTCGGCGAGCCGGTCGTCGTCCAGGGCCGCCGCGACCTCCGCCCGGCGCTTGGGCGAGAGGTGGTGCAGGGCGTTGGCCACATCCGTGGGCCGCAGCCGCTCGAACGTGGCGACCAGGCTCTCCGCGCCCTGGCCGTGCTCGTCCAGGGAGAAGCCGCTGACCGCCGACCACTCCACCGTCAGCGTCTCGCCCTTGCGGCGCAGCGCACCGCCGCGCCCCTTGCGGACGAAGTACTTGTCGATCTCCCAGTCGCGGCGGGCGGGCAGCTGCTGGATGGCCACGTCCAGGACGGTGACCTCCTCACCGTCCTGGCCATGGCCGTCCACCAACCGCACCCGGCGGTCCAGGAACTCTCCGAGGACGAGCCGCTCGGTGGGCCGCTGTTCGAAGCGCCGCATGTTGACGACCCCGGTGGTGATCACCTGGCCGGACTCGACGCCCGTCACCCGGGTCATCGGCAGGAAGATCCGCCGGCGGCTGATCACCTCGACCACCAGCCCCAGGATGCGCGGCGGCCGTCCGCCGACCCGCAACATCGCCACCAGGTCGCGGACCCGGCCGACCTGGTCCCCGTTCGGGTCGAACACGGGCACCCCGGACAGGTGGGAGACGAAGACCCTGTGCGTGACCGCAGCCATCCGCCGCCTCCTCCGTCCGTCCGTGTCGGTGTGCTTCCCCGCCCGGCCCGCACCGCCCGGGGCGACCCGGACCGCGCCGACCAGCGTGTTTCGCCGGTACGCCGGGTTCAGGCTAGCCCGTACCGCCGCACCGCGCCCCGGCGGACCCGTCCGTACGACTGGCTGCCGGACGGTGCGCGCTCCCCGGGTACGCTGCCGTCTGCTACCCCCGATCGCAGTGGAGAGGCAGTACGCCCGTGACCTCTTTTGCCCCGGCCGCGCGGAACCGTCGCCGGACCGCCCTCGCCCTGGTGCTGTGCGGAGGGCTGACCGCGGCCCTGGCCGCCTGCGGCACGGAGGAGGACCCGGACAAGGGGACCAACGGCGTCGCGAAACTCTCCGCCGCCGAGATCGACGAGAAGGCCAGAGCGGCGGCGGACGCGGCGAGCGCCGTACGGCTGTCGGGCACGCTGGTCAGCAAGGGCGGCGCCTACCGGCTGGACATGAAGCTCAACGCGCAGGGCGGCATGGGGTCGGTGAGTTCGAAGAAGCAGAGCTTCGCGCTGCTGCGGATCGACGACGAGCTGTTCCTCAAGGCGCCCGCCGAGTTCTGGTCCCACGAGGACGGCGGAGACGAGGGCGGCCCGGCCGACGTGGCGGCCGCCGACAAGCTGGGCGGCAAGTACGTGAAGGTCCCCGAGGGCGACCCCAGCTACCAGCGGCTGCGCGGCTTCACCGACAAGAAGGTCCTGCTCGACGGGCTCCTCGCGCTGCACGGCAAGGTCAACAAGGGCGACCGGGGCACGGTCGCCGGGCACCGCACCATCCAGCTCCTGGGCGGCAAGGGCGAGGGCGGGGCCTTCGACGTCTCGTTGGAGGACGAGCCGTATCCGGTGCGGGTGGCGCGGGGCGGCGGCGGAGGCACGGTCTCGCTGGCCGACTGGGGGCAGCCGTTCCCCCTGGACGCACCCGAGGAGAGCGACACGGTCGACTACGGCGGCCAGCTCCCCGAGTCCGCGGGCTGACGGCACGTCCGCCGGGGCTGTGTCCGCCGCCGGGCGGCGGACGCGGTCAGCCCGTGCGGCGGCGCTTCCGCAGCAGCCGGGGGAGCGCCGGCGGGACGGCGTTCCGGGTGGTGGCCGGGGTCGGCAGCGGGGCGGCGGCCAGGGAGGCGTCCGGGAGCGCGGTACCGACCGCCTCGGGCGTCAGCCGCGCCACCGTGCAGGTGCGCGCCCACCGCTCGGGCATCGCCTCGGCGTCCGGCGCGTTCAGCCGCTTGCCCTTCAGCTCGGCGACCGCCGCCTCCCACTCCTCGGAGCGCGGCGCCAGGAAACGTACGGCAGCGGTCCACGCGACGATCCGGCCGCCCTTGTCCTTGCTGCGTACGGTCACCTCGGCGCGGCCCCCGTCGGCCAGGCCCTCCGGCAGCGGCTGCTCACCGGGGCCGCCGACCAGGAGCGCCGCGCCCTCGTGCCAGACGTGCCAGACGGCACGGGCGGGGCCGGCGGCCCGTACCCAGACCAGACCGGACTTCTTCGTGGCCTCCTCGGCGAGGGCCCTGGCCAACAGGTCGGCGGCAGCGTCAGTCATGGGCGCGAGCTTAGACCGGCCCCCGCCCCTCAGAGCCAGCCGTTGCGCTTGAGGATGCGGTGGATCGAGAAGCAGACCGCCCCGATCACCCCGAGCACCAGCGGATAGCCGTACTTCCACTCCAACTCGGGCATGTAGTCGAAGTTCATGCCGTAGACGCCGCAGATCATCGTCGGCACGGCGATGATCGCCGCCCAGGAGGTGATCTTGCGCATGTCCTCGTTCTGCGTGACGGTGGCCTGCGCCAGATTGGCCTGGAGGATCGAGTTCAGCAGTTCGTCGAAGCCGAGGACCTCCTCCTGGACCCGGGCGAGGTGGTCGGCGACGTCGCGGAAGTACTTCTGGATGTCGGGGTCGATCAGCCGCATCGGGCGCTCGCTCAGCAGCTGCATGGGGCGCAGCAGGGGGGAGACGGCCCGCTTGAACTCCAGCACCTCGCGCTTGAGCTGGTAGATCCGGCCCGCGTCCGACCCGCGCCGGCCGCCCTTGACCGGCGTGGAGAAGACGTCGATCTCCACTTCGTCGATGTCGTCCTGCACCGCCTCGGCCACCGCGATGTACCCGTCGACGACATGGTCGGCGATGGAGTGCAGCACCGCGGAGGGGCCCTTGGCCAGCAGCTCGGGGTCGTCCTGGAGGCGGTGGCGCAGGGCGCGCAGGGAGCCCTTGCCGCCGTGCCGGACGGTGATGACGAAGTCCCGGCCGGTGAAGCACATCACCTCGCCGGTCTCCACGACCTCGCTGGTCGCGGTCAGTTCGGCGTGCTCCACGTAGTGGATCGTCTTGAAGACGGTGAACAGCGTGTCGTCGTACCGCTCCAGCTTGGGCCGCTGGTGGGCGTGGACGGCGTCCTCGACGGCCAGCGGGTGCAGCCCGAACTCCCGGGCGATGCCCGCGAATTCGGCTTCGGTCGGCTCGTGCAGACCGATCCACGCGAAGCCGCCCTCCTCCCGCACCTGGAGCATGGCCTCGTGCGGCGTCGGAACCGCGGGCGCCGCCAGGCGGCTGCCGTCGCGGTAGACGGCGCAGTCGACGACGGCGCTGGAGGCGGACGGGTCGCGGGTGGCGTCGTACGCGCTGTACGGGGTGCCGCCGTTCTTGCGGAAGGACGGGCGCAGGGACGGGCGCACGGCGGCGCGCAGGTCACGGATCATCGACATGGCTGGCTCCTTCACGGAGGGCCGTCGGCGAGGGCGTGGAACAGCCCGGAATGGGGACGTGCGCTCACGTCCGCAAAGCGGGCGGCACCGCGCGGGCGCGATGACGGCGTTCGCTACAGACAGGCAAAATTCGTTGCAGGCAGGCAGAAACGAAGGGCTCTTCCGTCACGCGAACCGCTGTCGGGGGGTGTCCGGCGACGACGGCGATGTCGGCCCGGGCGGCCGACGAGGCGTCGGATCAGCGGGAAAGGCGAGGTGCGGAGGAGCGGTCGGTACTGCACGGTCGACTTGGATCCATGGCAGTCCCCACCTCCTCCGGTCGGTCCCCCGTGGGGGACGACGTGTCGTCGGGACGAAGAAGAGCGACGCTTCTGCGTGCTGTCCCGACCGGCGGCCAGGCTATCAGCCGTCCAAGGGCCAATCCCGTACTTTGCCCATTGGCTACGCGATCTATGCTCGCGGCATGGCAGAAATTCTCGCGCTGGTCGAGGCCCGGCTCGTCTCCGCCCTCGGGGAGCCGGAAGCCCGCGCCGATGTGACGTTCCTCGGCACGGACCGCATCCAGGTGCTGCGCTTCCTCGACGGCGACATCGTGCGGTACGCGACGCTCGGCATGTCGGGTGCGCCGATGGCGGACCCGACCTCCCCCCTCGCGGACCCGGTGAAGGGCCCCCGCGCCGAGCTGGTCCTCTCCGTACGGGGCGGGCTCGCCGACACCGACCAGGTGCTGCGCCCGCTCGCCGTGCTGGCCGCCTCCCCCCAGGTCGAGGGGGTGGTCGTGGCGCCGGGCGCCTCGCTGGACGTGGGTGAACCGCTGTGGCCCCGGGCCCCGTTCACCTCCGTCCTGGTCGCGGAGTCCGGCGGCCTGGTGGAGGACCTGGAGCTGGACGAGCCGATGGACCCGGTGCGCTTCCTGCCGCTGCTGCCGATGACGCGCAACGAGGCCGCCTGGAAGCGGGTGCGCGGGGCGCAGGAGCTCCAGGAGCGGTGGCTGACGCACGGCACGGACCTGCGCGATCCGCTGCGCACGTCCGTACCGCTGGACTGAACCGGCCGGGGCCGGGGTCGCGGGCCGTCAGTCGGCGAAGACCGCGACGCCGTCCTCCTCGGCGTGGGCGGGCGCCAGCTCCTCCGCCTCGTGGGTCAGCGCCGTGCGCCGGACGCCCACGACGACCGCTCCGGCGACGGCGGCGAGCGCGGCCACCACGAACGGGATGTGCACGTCGGTCCACTCCTCGATCTTCGGGGCCAGGAAGGGCGCCGCCGCCGCGGCGAACCAGCGGACGAAGTTGTACCCGGCGCTCGCCACCGGGCGCGGCGCGTCCGAGACCCCGAGGGCCAGCTCGGTGTAGACGGTGTTGTTCATGCCGATGAACGCGCCGGAGACGACCGTGGCGACGATCGCCGTGGTGTGGCTGCCGTACCCGAGGACCAGCAGGTCGGCGGCGAGCAGCACGAGCGAGGCTCCGAGCACCCGGAGCGAGCCGAAACGGCGCTGGAGGCGCGGGGCCACCAGCACGGAGAAGACGGCGAGCAGCAGACCCCAGCCGAAGAAGACCGCACCCGACTTGTACGGGGTCATGTCCAGCACGAACGGCGTGAACGCCAGGATCGTGAAGAAGGCGTAGTTGTAGAAGAACGCCGAGGCCGCCACCGAGGCCAGACCGCCGTGGCCCAGCGCCTTCACCGGATCGAGCAGGGACGTCTTGCGGGCGGGCTTCGGCTGCTCCTTGAGGAAGGCCGCGATGCAGAGGAGGCCGACCGCCATCAGCGCCGCCGTCCCGAAGAACGGGTAGCGCCAGCTCGCGTCGCCCAGCACCGCGCCCAGCAGCGGCCCGCACGCCATGCCGAGGCCGAGCGCCGACTCGTACAGCAGGATCGCCGCCGCGCTGCCGCCCGCCGCCGCTCCGACGATCACCGCGAGGGCGGTGGAGACGAAGAGGGCGTTGCCCAGCCCCCAGCCGGCCCGGAAGCCGACCAGCTCCCCGACGGAGGACGAGGTCCCCGAGAGCGCGGCGAAGACGATCACGAGCGCGAGACCGGCCAGCAGGGTCCTGCGGCCGCCGATGCGGCTGGAGACGAAGCCGGTGACCAGCATCGCGAAGGCGGTGATCAGGAAGTACGAGGTGAACAGCAGCGACACCTGGCTCGGTGACGCCTCCAGCCCCTTGGCGATGGACGGCAGGATCGGGTCCACCAGGCCGATCCCCATGAAGGCCACCACCGACGCGCCCGCCGTCGCCCAGACGGCCTTCGGCTGGCGCAGGAGCCCGGCCCCCGTGGCCCCTTCGTCGAACGGATCCGCTCCCTGCATGGACTCTCTCCCTCTCCTTCGGTCCCACCGGATCGATGCGTTATGCACAGAATAAGTTAGACAATCTAATAAATGCAAGCTACATCTATTTTCCCCGGTCGGAGCCACGCTGCGGACGGGTGATCGTCCTTGACGGGAGGTCCGGCGGGGAGGACGGTTGGTGGTTATGAGGGGCGAACCCAGTTGCCCGAAGTGCGGTGGCCGGGTCAGGGCGCCCGGTCTCTTCGCCGACGCCTGGCAGTGCTCCGCGCACGGCCAGGTCCACCCGCTGCAGCCGGTCATCCCGCCGAGCGTCGAGGCGCTCGGCGTCGTGGTGCACCGCGCCCGGGTGCCCGTCTGGATGCCCTGGCCGCTCCCCGTGGGCTGGCTGTTCACCGGCGTCGCCAGCGCGGGCGACGACCGCAGCGGCGGCCGGGCGACCGCCGTGGCCTGCTCCGGGCCCGGGCCGCTGGGCGGGATGGGCGAGCTGCTGCTCGTCGCCGAGGAGCTGGGCGTCGGACTCGGCGCCCGGTACGCCGGGATCGAGGGCCTGGACCCCGGCCCCCACCTGAACGTCGACTCCGCCCCCGACGCCAAGGTCCACGCCGCCGGCCGCCCCACCCCGCTCTGGCACGTCAAGAACGCCCCGGCGGACCGGGCCGTCTTCGCCGGCGAGGCGCGCGGGCTGTGGCTCTGGGCGATCCTGTGGCCGGAGCAGTCGGGGCTCCTGATGTACGACGAACTGGTCCTGACCGACCTGCGGGACGCCGGGGGAGAGGTGGACCTGGTCCCCTGCGGCGCGCTCACCCCCCGTCTGCTCGCCACCCCCGAGTCGCCGCCCCGACAGGCGACGGGGGAGCGGTAGGGGCGGCCTGCGCGGTAGGGGCGGCGTACGCGCGACGGGGCGGTGCGTGCGGCGGGGCGGTGCGGGGCGCGCGGGCGCGGTCCGGCCCGCGTGCGGTCCGGTCCACGGGCGGTCCGGCGGGCATGTGGCGCGGCCGGACGCACGGGGCCCGAGCGCGGGCCGGTCCCGTGGCGCCCGGCCCTGAGCCCGTCTGCCGGGCCCCGAGCGCGGCCGGGGACCAGGTGCGCGGCGGTTATCCTTGAGCGGTCCCCCGTCCGCCCGCGAGCCCCGGAGTCACGCGTCGTGCGCATCGACCTGCACACCCACTCCACCGCTTCGGACGGCACGGACACCCCCGCCCAGCTGGTCGCGAACGCCGCCGCCGCGGGGCTGGACGTCGTCGCGCTCACCGACCACGACACGGTGGGCGGCCACCGCGAGGCCGTCGACGCGCTGCCCGAGGGGCTCACCCTGGTCACCGGGGCCGAGCTGTCCTGCCGCGTGGACGGCGTGAGCATGCACCTGCTGGCGTACCTCTTCGACCCGGCCGACGCCGAGTTGGCGCAGGCCCGGGAACGCGTCCGCGACGACCGGACGCCGCGCGCCCGGGAGATGGTCCGCAAGCTGCGCGCCCTCGACGTCCCCATCACCTGGGAGCAGGTCGCACGCATCGCCGGGGACGGCTCGGTCGGCCGCCCGCACGTCGCCGCCGCCCTCGTCGAACTCGGCGTCGTCCCCACCGTCTCCGACGCCTTCACGCCGGAGTGGCTGGGCAACGGGGGCCGGGCGTACGCGGAGAAGCACGAGTTCGACCCCTTCGACGCCGTCCGCCTGGTGAAGGCCGCGGGGGGCGTCACCGTCTTCGCCCACCCGGCCGCCGTGAAACGCGGCGCGGTGGTCCCCGAGTCCACCATCGCCGCGCTCGCCGACGCCGGTCTCGACGGCGTCGAGGTCGACCACATGGACCACGACGAGCCCGCCCGGGCCCGGCTGCGCGGCCTCGCCCGCGAACTGGACCTGCTGACGACCGGCTCCAGCGACTACCACGGCAGCCGGAAGGCCGTCGAGCTCGGCGCGTGGACCACCGATCCCGAGATCTACGGCGAGATCACCCGGCGCGCCACGGGAGCCTTCCCCGTGCCGGGCGCCGGTGGAGCCGTCCACCGCTAGCTCCCCCGTACCGCGCCACCCTTCCCCCACCGCGTACCCCGTGCGTACCGTCGCGTGCCCACGCACCGCGACGCCCGCTGCCCGGGCCCGCGCCGCCCCCGTACCACCCCTCTTCTCTCGCAAGGCTCACTGTGTTCGACGTCGCTGTCTTCGGATCCCTTTTTCTCACCCTATTTGTGATCATGGACCCGCCCGGGATCACGCCGATCTTCCTCGCCCTCACGGCGGGCCGCCCCGCCAAGGTGCAGCGCAAAATGGCGCTCCAGGCGGTCATGGTCGCCTTCGGCGTGATCGCCGTCTTCGGCGTGCTCGGTCAGCAGATCCTCGACTACCTGCACGTCTCCGTGCCCGCGCTGATGATCGCCGGAGGGCTCCTCCTGCTGCTCATCGCGCTCGACCTGCTGACCGGCAAGACGGACGAGCCGACGCAGACCAAGGACGTCAACGTGGCGCTCGTACCGCTGGGCATGCCGCTGCTCGCCGGGCCCGGCGCCATCGTCTCGGTCATCCTCGCGGTGCAGCACGCCGACGGCCTGGGCGGTCAGCTCTCGGTGTGGTCCGCGATCGTCGCCATGCACGTGGTGCTCTGGCTGGCCATGCGCTACTCGCTCGTCATCATCCGGGTGATCAAGGACGGCGGCGTGGTGCTGGTCACCCGGCTCGCCGGCATGATGCTCTCCGCCATCGCCGTCCAGCAGATCATCAACGGCGTCACCCAGGTCATCCAGAACTCCTGACCCCGGACGTGCGCACCTCCGCCGGACACCACTGCGCCCCCGCACGGACCTTCCGTACGGGGGCGCTTCGTCTTCAACGGCGCGATGCGGCGAGACCCGGGGCCTCCTCGGGCGTCATCGGCCCGTCGTGCGTCACGAAGCCGAACTGTCGGCCGGCCGGATGTAGAGGCGCTGGCCCGTTGCCGCGGCCTGCTGCACGATCCGGTTGACGGAGGCGGCGTCCACGACGGAGCTGTCCACGGCGGTACCGTCGACGTCGTCGAGGCGCATGATCTCGAAGCGCATAGGGCTTCCCTTCGTCTGATCCTCCTGCTGGAGAACTGCTGGCGCCGGCGGGACGTCCCACCGGCAAGAGGGGGAACGCGAGGCTTCCCACGCGTTCCACACCAGTGACAACGAGATGCCCCCTGCAAACATTCCCTACGCTAAGGAAATTTTTTGGATGTCTAAGTACCCGTGGGTAGCCGCACCACCACAGACCATGGGGCCCGCATGAACGAGGCGGACCCGCGGCTCGGGGCGGGAGCCGATCTGGCCGCCCGCCTGGACCGCACCAACGAGCTGCTCCAGCGGATGCTCGTCGAGGTCGCCAAGACCCCGTCGACGCACGCCATCTTCGTGGACGCCGGCTACGTGTACGCGGCGGCCGGGCTGCTCGTCACCGGCACCGAGGACCGGCGCTCCTTCGACCTCGACGCCGAAGGGCTGATCGACGCCTTCATCGACAAGGCCCGCACGATCTTCGCGGACAGCAGGCTGCTGCGCGTCTACTGGTACGACGGGGCCCGGCGCCGCATCCACACCACCGAGCAGCAGGCCATCGCCGAGCTGCCCGACGTCAAGGTGCGGCTCGGCAACCTCAACGCCAACAACCAGCAGAAAGGCGTCGACTCGCTCATCCGCACCGACCTCGAATCCCTCGCCCGCCACCGCGCCATCAGCGACGCGGCCCTCGTCGGAGGCGACGAGGACCTGGTCTCGGCGGTCGAGGCGGCCCAGGGGTACGGGGCACGCGTGCACCTCTGGGGCATCGAGGCGGCCGAGGGGCGCAACCAGGCCGAACCGCTGCTGTGGGAGGTGGACAGCCAGCGCACCTTCGACCTCGACTTCTGCCGCCCCTACGTCACCCGGCGGCCCGTCACCACGTACGAGGACGACACCCCGGCCCCCTCCCGGGAGGACGTCCGCTTCGTCGGCGCGCAGATCGCCGCGGCCTGGCTCGCGGCCCGGGGCCGGGAATCCCTGGCCGACCTGCTGCCCGGCCACCCCTACCTGCCCGGCTCCATCGACCAGGACCTCCTGGTCGAGGCGGAACGCCTGCTCCAGCGCTCGTTGCGCGGCCACGCCCACCTGCGGCGGGCGCTCCGCGACGGCTTCTGGCAGCACCTGCAGGCGCAGTACTGACCCGTCGGGGCCCGGGCACCGGAGCAGGGCGTCCGCGGGCGGGCGTCAGGCGGACGGCGCCAGGCCGTCCCAGAACGCTGCCAGGGCCTGCGCGGTCTCCAGCGGGCGGGCGGTGTTGGGGGAGTGCTCGGCCCCGGCGATCGTGGTGCGGCGGGCGCCGAGACGCCGCGCCATGGCGTCGAACAGCTCCACCGGCCAGACGTCGTCGCGCTCCCCGGACAGGACGTGGACGGGCAGCCCCACGGCGGCCAGCTCGTCCACCCGGTCCGGTTCGGACGCCAGCTGGGCCCCGGTGGCGATCAGCTGGGCCGGGTCGTGGGCGAGCCAGCGGCGGCGCAGGTCCGCGCCGTCGCCGGTGTCCGCGTCCTGCGGGGGGTCCAGCGCCCGCATCGCCTCCCACACCTCGTCCATGGACAGCACGGCCAGTGCGTCGCTCAGCATCTTCACCTTGTCCCGCTGGGCGGCGACCACCTCGGCGGGGCCCGAGGACATGAGCGTCAGCGAGCGGAACGGGGCGGCGTCCAGCAGGACGGCGGCGCGGGCGATCTGGCCGCCGAGCGAGTGCCCGACCAGGTGCAGCCCCCCTTCGCCGGCCTCCGAAGCCGCCGCCTGGGCGAGCACGTCCCGGGCCAGTTCGGCCTGGGCGTAGCTCTCCCGGCGGCCCGTCCCCCGCGACGCGTACTGCCCCCGGCCGTCCACGGCGACCACCCGGTAGCCCGCCGCGCACAGCGGTTCGAGCAGGGCGACGAAGTCCTCCTTGCTGCCGGTGTACCCGGGCAGCAGCAGGGCGGTGGCCCGCGCCGGGGTACGCGGTACGGCGTCCAGGACGGCGAAGTCACCGCGCTCGGTGCTCAGGACACGGGAGCGGGCGCAGGGCGGGGGGGTGAAGGTGGGCGGGCGACTCATACGGCGAGGCTATCCCCGCTGCCCGGCGGCCGCCGCCACCGCATCCGGGAAGCGGGAACGGCCCCGGCCCCCGCGGGTGCGGGGGCCGGGGCCGTTCGTCGTGCGGTGTCGCCGGGAGCCTCAGCTCTCGGCGCTCGTCCCCGTCGCGGCGCCCGCCGGGCGGGTGGCCCGACGACGGCGCGTCTTCGGCGCGGCGGCGGCCTCGCTCACCACGGCCTCGGCGGCGGAGACCACGGCGGCCTCCGGCGTCGCGGTCGAGGTGACGGTGCGGGTGGCCCGGCGGCGGCGGGGCTTGGCCTCCGCCTCGGGGGCCGGGGCCTCGGCGGCGACCGCCCCGGAGGCGGCCTTCGACGGGGTCTTCGCGGCGGTCTTCTCCGCGGGCTCCGACACCGTCTCCGCCTTGGCGCGGGACTTCGTCGTCCTGGTCGCCCGGGACTTCGGCTCGGCCGGAGCGGACTCGGCGACGGCGGCCTCACCCTTCGGCTCGGCCTTCGTCCGGGACTCGGCCTTCGCCTTCGGCTCCGTCTTCGGCTTCGAGGCGGCGCGGGCCGGGCGGCGGCGCGTCTTCGTCTCGGGCTCCGGCTCGGCGGCCGGGGCGATCTGGAAGTCGACCTCGTCGGCAGGCTTCGCGATCCGCGCGCGGCGGCGCGGCCGGGCCTTCGGCTCGGGGGCCGGCTCCGTGATGCCCGCGGCGCCCGCCACGGTCTGGAACTCGGCCGGGGCCGACGCGGCCGGAGCGGCGGCGACGGGCGCGGCCGCCTCCTCCGCCACTGGCTTCGCGGCGCGGCTGCGACGACGGCGCGGCTTCGTCTCCGCGGCGGCCTCGGCCACCGGCTCGGCCACGGGCTGCGCGACCGGCTCGGCCTGGGGCTGCGCGACCGGAGCGGCCTCGGCCACCGGGGCGGCCTCGGTCACCGGCGCGGGCACCGTCGGAGCCTCGGCGACCGCCACGGCCGCCTCGGTGGCGCTGACGCGGGTGCGGCGGCGACGACGCGGAGTGCGCGGCGCGTCGGACCCGCCGTCCTCAGCGGCCGGGGCGGCCGGAACCGCCTCCTGGGAGGGGGCGGGCACGGTCACGGCGTCCCCCTCCGCACCGGTTCCGCCACGGGTGCGGCGGCGCTGACGCGGCGTACGGGTGCGCTCCTCGCGCTCCTCGCGCGCCGGAGCGGGGGCGGCGGACTTGCGGCCGCGGCCGCCCGTCTCGCCCAGGTCCTCGACCTCCTCGGCGCGCAGACCGGCACGGGTCCGGTCGGCGCGCGGCAGCACGCCCTTGGTGCCGGCCGGGATGCCCAGCTCCTCGAAGAGGTGCGGCGAGGTGGAGTACGTCTCCGGCGGGTCCGGGAACTTCAGGTCCAGCGCCTTGTTGATCAGCTGCCAGCGCGGGATGTCGTCCCAGTCGACCAGCGTGATCGCGATGCCCTTGGCGCCCGCGCGGCCGGTGCGGCCGATGCGGTGGAGGTAGGTCTTCTCGTCCTCCGGCGACTGGTAGTTCACGACGTGGGTCACACCCTCGACGTCGATGCCGCGGGCGGCGACGTCGGTGCAGACCAGGACGTCGACCTTGCCGTTGCGGAAGGCGCGCAGCGCCTGCTCACGGGCGCCCTGGCCGAGGTCGCCGTGGACCGCGCCGGAGGCGAAGCCGCGCTTCTCCAGCTGCTCGGCGATGTCGGCCGCCGTGCGCTTCGTGCGGCAGAAGATCATCGCGAGCCCGCGGCCCTCGGCCTGGAGGATGCGGGCGAGCATCTCCGGCTTGTCCATGTTGTGGGCGCGGTAGACGTGCTGGACCGTGTTCTTGACGGTCGTGCCCTCGTCGTCGGGCGACGTGGCGTTGATGTGCGTCGGCTGCGACATGTAGCGCCGGGCCAGGCTGATGACGGCGCCCGGCATGGTCGCCGAGAACAGCATCGTCTGGCGCTTGGGCGGCAGCATCGTGATGATGCGCTCGACGTCGGGCAGGAAGCCCAGGTCCAGCATCTCGTCGGCCTCGTCGAGGACGAGCCCGCGGATGTGGGAGAGGTCGAGCTTGCGCTGGCCCGCCAGGTCCAGCAGGCGGCCCGGGGTGCCGACGATCACGTCGACGCCCTTCTTCAGGGCCTCGACCTGGGGCTCGTACGCCCGGCCGCCGTAGATCGCGAGAACGCGGACGTTACGGACCTTGCCGGCCGTGAGCAGGTCGTTGGTGACCTGCTGGCACAGCTCGCGGGTGGGGACGACGACGAGCGCCTGCGGGGCGTCGGTCAGCTGTTCGGGCTTGGCGCGCCCGGCCTCGACGTCGGCGGGGACGGTCACGCGCTCCAGGAGCGGAAGACCGAAGCCGAGCGTCTTGCCGGTGCCGGTCTTGGCCTGGCCGATGACGTCGGAGCCGGAGAGGGCTACGGGGAGCGTCAGCTCCTGGATGGGGAAGGGGGACGTGATGCCGACCGCCTCAAGGGCTTCGGCCGTCTCGGGAAGAATGCCGAGGTCTCGGAACGTAGTCAGGGTGCTGCCTCTTCTGTGAGACGCGGTCCGAGGCGAACGCTGGGGGTCGTACCGTGCCGGGTTGGTCATCCGGCCGGTTAAGGGCCGGGTGGCGCGGGACCACTGCCGTCGCTCGAGCGCTCGTGCCGCTGAGGGGGCCCCTCATCTGCCGTCGTACGTGTCGTACGCACCGCGTGGAGGGCTGTCGGGTCGGAGCCGATCGGGCCACCGACCGGGCATCCTCATTCAAGGGCGCGCCTCTGGCACAGCACAGTGCTCAGTAAGCGCAATACCACTGTACCCCGGATTCGCGCATGTGTGTCGGACGAATTCATCGGAACGGTAGGGAGCCCCGGCTGACCAGCCCCTTCCGCCCTGAGCGGAGAGGGCTATCGTTCCGTTCATGGAGACGCCAGACCACGCCACCGACACCCCCGCCGAACCCGCCGGAGCCACCGGGATCGCCGCCCAGGACTGGGCCACCGCGGCCGCCGACCCGCAGTACCGCGCAGCCGTCGTGGACCTGCTCGGCGCCCTCGCCTACGGAGAGCTGGCGGCCTTCGAACGGCTGGCGGAGGACGCGAAGCTCGCCCCGACCCTCGCGGACAAGGCGGAGCTGGCGAAGATGGCCGCCGCCGAGTTCCACCACTTCGAGCAGCTCAGCCGCCGGCTGACCGCCGTGGAGGAGGACCCCACCGCCGCGATGGAGCCGTTCGCCAAGGCGCTCGACGACTTCCACCGCCAGACCGCCCCGTCCGACTGGCTGGAGGGCCTGGTCAAGGCGTACGTCGGCGACTCGATCGCCAGCGACTTCTACCGCGAGGTCGCGGCCCGGCTGGACACCGACACCCGGGCCCTCGTGCTGTCCGTGCTCGACGACACGGGCCACGGGAACTTCGCCGTGGAGAAGGTGCGCGCCGCCATCGAGGCCGACCCGCGGCTCGGCGGTCGTCTCGCGCTGTGGGCGCGCCGCCTGATGGGCGAGGCGCTCTCGCAGGCCCAGCGGGTGGTCGCCGACCGCGACGCCCTCTCGACGATGCTCGTCGGCGGCGTCGCGGACGGCTTCGACCTGGCCGAGGTGGGCCGGATGTTCTCCCGGATCACCGAGGCCCACACCAAGCGGATGGCCGCGCTGGGACTGGCCGCGTAACCCCCCGTGCTACTGGGCCGCCGCCGACCGGGGGAGGCGGCGGCCGCGGGGCCGGATCAGGAGCGACAGCGTCACCGCCCCGACGGACAGGGCGCCGGCCAGTGTCGCCACGGCGTGGCCGGGCCCCAGGGCGGCATGCGTCAGATACGCCCCGAACAGGGCGCCCAGCGGACCGGTGGGGTACACCGCGCGGCCGGAGGGGAGCCGGTGGGACAGTGATCGCAGCGCCGCCCAGGACAGGGCCAGTCCGAGTGCGGCGGCGCCGAAGGATTCCCAGATCACAGAGGATCACCTCGCGGGGGTGTGCGGGGCGGGCAGAACGGTCTAGGCCGTCCTACCCCCCGCCCGCCCCCGGCAACCCTCCGGCGGGCTCCCCGCACGCGTACGGAACCGGGCCCCGACCTGCTGCGGAACCCGGACCGGCCCGGTGCGAGGGGGTCCGTGCCCGGACGGCGGAAGACCCGCACACGCCACGGGAGCGGCCCGGCGGGAATCTCTTCCCGCCGGGCCGCTCCCGTGGCCGTCGCGTCCGGTGGACTACAGCGCCCCGAACCCCACCCGCCGGGTGGTGGGCTCGCCGATCTCCACATACGCGATGCGGTCGGCCGGCACCAGGACCTTGCGGCCCTTGTCGTCCGTGAGGCTGAGCAGCTCCGCCTTGCCGCCCAGTGCCGCGGCGACCGCGCTCTCGACGTCCTCGGCGGAAAGCCCGCTCTCCAGAACGATCTCGCGGGGCGTGTGCTGCACCCCGATCTTGACCTCCACGGCTATGTCCCTCCGACGGTCAGTCCTCGCGCGGCGAACCGCGCCGTACGCAGCCACATTAGCCCGGCGGAGGGGGCGCTCAGAGCCCGACCGGCCACGCCCGCAGCGAACACGGGGCCGGGCGCCGCCCCGAGGGGGCTCAGTGCTGCTCGGCGCCGTGCAGCGGGAAGCCCGCGATGCCCCGCCAGGCCAGCGAGGTGAGGAGCTGGACGGCGGTGTCGCGGGGGACGGGGGACTGGCTGGAGAGCCAGTAGCGCGCCACCACCTGGGAGACGCCCCCGAGCCCCACCGCCAGCAGCATGGACTCGTCCTTGGACAGGCCCGTGTCCCCGGCGATCACGTCGGAGATGGCCTCCGCGCACTGGAGGGAGACCCGGTCGACCCGCTCGCGCACCGCGGGCTCGTTGGTCAGGTCGGACTCGAAGACCAGCCGGAACGCGCCGCCCTCGTCCTGCACGTACGCGAAGTAGGCGTCCATCGTCGCCTCGACGCGCAGTTTGTTGTCGGTCGTGGAGGCCAGCGCCGTGCGCACCGCCTGGAGCAGCGACTCGCAGTGCTGGTCGAGAAGGGCCAGGTAGAGCTCCAGCTTTCCGGGAAAGTGCTGGTAGAGCACCGGCTTGCTGACACCGGCCCGCTCCGCGATGTCGTCCATCGCCGCGGAGTGGTAGCCCTGCGCGACGAAGACCTCCTGCGCGGCGCCCAGCAGCTGATTGCGTCGGGCGCGGCGGGGCAGGCGGGTGCCCCGCGGGCGCGCCGCCTCTGTCTGCTCGATGGCTGTCACGCCGCCTCCCAAATATGTGTTCCAGCACAGCCGGTCCGTGCACGCTGCGCCGTACAGCCATCGTACTTTTGGGTAACCCGGCTGCGCGCGGCGCGGACGCAGAATTTCACGGACCGGACAAGTGTGGAAGCCACCGCTCTTTTCGTGGGCGGGGGCAGAGCGGGGCGTATTACCGGTAATCGTCCTCGTCCAGCGGGATCACCCGGCGCTGTTCCGCCACATCCGCCTCGTCGGCGACGGCCGGGTCGACGTCCTCCACCCGCTCGTCCTCCTCGGGCCGGACCTCCGCGCGCTGCTCGGCGGCGTCCGCCTCCGGGGCCTCGGGCCCCGGTTCGTCCGGCTCGACGCCCTCGAAGGTGTCCGGGTCGCTCGGGTCGACCGTCATGTGCCGCTCCCTTCTTCTCGTTCCCCATGAAGCGTAGGAGTTACCCGTCTACCCCGCGATACGGCTTTGTGACGGCGAACACATGATTCATGGCGTGATCTTCTCGTAACATTGGCCCATGTCTTCGACCGAGCTGCCCGGTGTCCAGGCCGCCGCCGCCGCGGTGGCCCCCACGGTCAGCGCCGTCCGGGTCGCCGAGGGCGAGCGGCTGCGCACCGTCTCCCTGCCGGGGATCGGCCTGAACATCCGCTGCCGGCCGGGCGACCGGGCCGGGCTGCCCCCCGCGCTGTACGTGCACGGGCTGGGCGGCTCGTCGCAGAACTGGTCCGCGCTGATGCCGCTGCTCTCCGACGTGGTCGACGGGGAAGCCGTCGACCTGCCCGGATTCGGGGACTCGCCGCCGCCGGACGACGGCAACTACTCGGTGACCGGGCACGCCCGCGCGGTGATCCGGCTGCTGGACGCGGAAAGCCGGGGCCCGGTGCACCTGTTCGGCAACTCGCTGGGCGGCGCGGTCGCCACCCGGGTCGCCGCCGTCCGCCCCGACCTGGTGCGCACCCTCACCCTGATCTCGCCCGCCCTGCCGGAGTGGCGGGTGCAGCGCCCCGCCGTCCCGACCGGCCTGCTGGCGGTCCCGGGGGTCGCCTCCCTCTTCGCCCGGCTGACGAAGGGCTGGACCGCGGAACAGCGGACGCGCGGAGTCATGGCACTCTGTTACGGCGATCCGGCACGGGTCTCCGAGGAAGCCTTCCGCCATGCGGTGGCCGAGATGGAGCGCCGACTGGAACTGCCGTACTTCTGGGACGCGATGACGCGTTCGGCCCGGGGCATCGTGGACGCGTACACCCTGGGCGGCCAGCAGGGACTGTGGCGCCAGGCCGAGCGGGTGCTCGCACCGACCCAGCTCGTGTACGGCGGACGGGACCAGCTCGTCTCGTACCGGATGGCGCGCAGGGCGTCCGCGGCCTTCCGCGGCGCCCGGCTGCTGACGCTGCCCGACGCCGGGCACGTGGCGATGATGGAGTACCCGGAGGCGGTCGCCCAGGCGTTCCGGGAACTGCTGGACGAGAGCGGCGGGAGCTGATCCGGGGCGTGGGACGACACAGTCGAAAGGGTTCCGGGGCGATCCGACCGGACGCGACGGCGGAACCGGGCGGCGAGCGCGCCGCGGAGCCTCCTGCCTCCGGTACCGGTCGACGCCGGCGGACCGCGCCGCCGGGCGACCGGCGGGACGTGTTCTCCCCGCTGACCGGCGACGGGCACGGCCCGTTCGCCTCCGACGCCCCGCAGGTGCGCGGCGGCCACCCCGAACAGCGCGAGCAGGGCGGCGGCTGGGGGGCCGGTCCGGCCTCCCGCCCCGACCAGGGGTACGAAGCCCCCGCGCCGCACGCGGACCCGCCCCGGCGGCACCCCGGCCCGGACCGCCGCCCCGGCGACGGTCGGCCGTACCCCGGCGGCCCCGGGGCCCAGGGCGGCGACGCCCGGCAGCAGGCCGTGGCCCGCCAGGTCTCCGCCCAGCGCGCGGCCCAGCGGGCCGCCAACGGCCGGACGGGCCTGCAGCGGCCGACGCCCGACGGCCCCTCGGTGCCCGGCCCGCGCCGGGAGTTCCTGGAGGCCTTCGACGCCGGCACCCCGGCGAGCACGCCCGCCGTGGTGCCACCCGCCGCCCCGGACGCAGCCGAGGAGGCCGGGCCGCGGGCGCCCGAGCCCGACGGAAGCCCCGGCCCCCGGAGCGGTCGCGGACGGACGTACACCGGGATCGCCGCCGCCGCGGTGACCACCGTGCTCGCCGTCGTGGTCGCCGGGCAGGTCGCCGAGGACTCCGGCGACCGGACGGCCGCCGCGCGCGCCGCCGGCCTGGAGCGGCCGGGCCCCGGCGACGAGGCGTCGCGCTCCGACAACCGCCCGACCCCGAACCACGCTTCGCCCAAGCCCCAGGTCAAGCCCCTCTCGTACGCGGCCAAGATGGCGCAGCCGTTCCCGCTGGCCGCCGATCTCCGGGGCAGCGGCGAGTTCGAGGCGGTGCCCGGCCTGGCGAAGGCCCCCGGGAAGGGGCAGAAGCGCACGTACCGGATCGACGTGGAGAAGGGGCTCGGCCTCGACGCCGGGCTGTTCGCCGAAGCGGTGCAGAAGACGCTGAACGACGACCGGAGTTGGGCGCACAACGGCGCGATGACCTTCGAACGGATCTCTTCGGGCAAGCCGGAGTTCGTCATCACGCTCGCCAGCCCCGGCACCACCGGCGACTGGTGCGCCAAATCCGGTCTGGACACCACGGTCGACAACGTCTCCTGCGATTCCGCCGCGACCGACCGCGTCATGATCAACGCCTACCGGTGGGCCCAGGGTGCGGACACCTTCGGTCCGGACAAGTTGCTGGCGTACCGTCAGATGCTCATCAACCACGAGGTCGGCCATCGCCTCGGCCACAACCACGTGAACTGCCGCACCCCGGGCGCGCTCGCCCCGGTCATGCAGCAGCAGACCAAAACCCTTGAGCTGGAAGGCGTCGCGTGCAAGCCCAACCCTTGGGTGTACCCCGAGGGTTGAGCTGAGTCGGTCCCGGTGACGGGTTGTCACCTCCCGGGCCCGCAGCGGTCCGCCGGGCGATCCGGAGGGGTTGGCCCGAGCCTTACTCTCCGTGACGGCAGAACGCCGTAGCGCGACGGAACGCGACCGGGCCGGGAAAGTTACGGCGGTTCACCCCTTTCGGTGGTGCGACGGACAACCGTCCGTCGTACCGCCGACGTATCCGCTTACGGTCGTCCCGCTGCGGGTCGCCAGGCAACGGTGGCCCCCCACAAGGGAGATCGGGGGTGTATTCGTGCGGATCGGAGTGCTCACCGAGGGTGGTTACCCGTACGCCACCGGTGATTCCGGCGGGGCCGCCGCCCTCCCGGGGCTGCTGGCCAAACGCTTCTTCGGGGTGCCGTTGCTGGTCACCGAGCACGGCGTCCCGCTGCGCGCGCACTACCTGACCGCCTCCGACAGCGCGTACGGGGCGCCCGTGCGCGCCCTCCTCGCCGGTTTCCACGGCCGCCTCGCCGCCGAGACCTACCGGCAGGCCGCGCTCGTCACCTCCGGCACCACCCACGTGCGCCGCCGGCAGCAGCGGTGCGGAGCCGACCCCGCCCAGCAGCAAACGGTCCACCCCGGCACGGCCGCCGAACGGTTCGGCCCGGTCGGCGAGGAGGCCGAACGCCTCGACGCCACGGGCGAGGGCGACGGGCCGGGGGGCCCGGCCACCCTGGTCCGGGTCGACCGCATCGAACCCGCCAAGGACCCGGCCGCCCTCCTGCACGCCTTCGCCGAGGTCCACCGCGCCGAACCGGACGCCCGGCTGCGGATCTTCGGCGCCCCGGTGGACGGCGACGAGGCCGCCGCCCACCTCGCCCGCTGCAAGGCCCTGGCCGCCCGGCTCTTTCCGGGCGAGGGCCCCCGCCCGGACGGGAGCGGGGCGTCCGGCGGCGAGGGCGTCCGGGCCGTCACCTTCGAGGAGGTCGGCGGGCCGGACGGCCCCGGCCTCGCGGAGGCGTACGGGGCGGGCGGCGTGATCGTGCTGTCCAGCACCGTCGAGGGCTTCCCGGTCGGCCTCGTGGAAGCCATGTTCTGCGGCCGGGCCACCGTCTCCACCGACGTGGGCGCGGTCGTCGAGGTCGTCGGCGGCACCGGCCTGGTGGTGCCCCCGCGCCACCCCGGAGCGCTCGCGGACGCCTGCGTGGCACTGCTGCGCGACCCCGCGCGCCGTGCGCGTCTGGGAGCGGCGGCGCACGCCCGCGCACGCGAACTCTTCACCGTCGAACAGAACCTCGCGGCATTTCGCGGCATTTACCTGGAGCTGATGTCGCACACCCCGGTGCGCCGGGAAGCGGACACGGTGGACGCCCACGGCGACCCCCTGCCCTTCGCCGTCCCCCTGGAGGCGCGCCTCCCCGGCCCGTGGTGGGCCCGGTCCCGGGCGCCCCTGCGCGAGGGCGGGGCGGGGCCGGCCCGGGGCCCGGGCCCGGCGGCGTTCGCCGTCGCGGGCCGCCCGGCCGCGGCGGACGGGGTCCGGTCGCCGGACCGGCCCGGCGAGCCCGAGCCGCAGCACACGCGGGAGCCGGAACCCGAGGGCCTCTGCGCGGTCGCGGCGGGACCGACGGGGAGCGGCGATGCGTGACCACTCGCGGGACGACCGCCCCGGCCGCGCGGCCGACCCGGGGCCCGGGGGCGGACCCGCCGGCCCGGCCGACTCGGCCCGCCCGGCCGACTCCGCCCGCCCGGCCGACTCCGCCCACCCGGCCGACTCCGCCCGTGGGGACGGGCCCCTCCGCCGGAAGGGCTCGGCTCCCGGACGCGGGCCGGGCCCCGCCGCGCGCCCCCGCCCCGCCGCGCGCCCCCGCCCCCGTCCCCCGCACGTGACCCATCGCGGCCACCCGGCCCGCCCCGATCACGGAGACCGTTCGATGATCCGTCCGGACGACCCGGCGGCCCCCACCGCCGCCCCTGAGCGGCCCGCTCCCACCCCGGAGCAGTCCGCTCCCGCCCCTGATCGGCCCGCGGAGATCGCGGCCCGCGCCACCGCGCGCCGGACCCCCGCAGGAGGCCGCCGCGGACCGGCCGACCCGGTGACGTTCCTGCTGCACCGCCACCGCGACCTGTGCGAACGGGCCGTGGACCCCCTGGAGATCGCCGCCGGTCTGGAGGCGCACGGTCTCACCGACCGCACCGTCGCCCGCTACCGCCACCGGGACGTCTTCGCCCTCGCCGAGGAGCTGTACGCCCGCATACCGCCCCGGGCGCACCGGCCCGCGCCCGGCGGCCCACCGGCCGCGCCGCCCGGCCCACCGGCCGCGCCGCCCGGCCCACCGGCCGCGCCGCCCGGCCCACCGGCCGCGCCGCCCGGCCCCGACACCGGGGCGCGGGCCGCCTGGACGGTGCTCGCGCTGCTCCCCGGCGCCGCTTGCCTGGCGACCGCCGGAGCGCTCCGGGCCACCGAGGGCGTCCTCGACGACGGGGCCCGGTCCCTCGTCACCGTCGTCGGCGCCCTGCTGGCCTGCCTGGCGCTGCGCGCCTGCCTGGGGCGCGGGCCCCTGCGCGCCCCCGGGGGAGCGGGACGCGCCGGGCTGTACGGCTGCTGGCTGCTGAGCTACGCGGTGTACGGCGAGGGGCTGCTCGACCAGGTCATGACGGGCGGCCCGGACGGGCCGTGGAGCGGTACCCCCGCCCCGCTGCTCGGCCTCGCCGCCGCCGTCGCCCCGGCCGCCTGGTGCGCCCACCTCTTCACCGTCAGGGCCCACCGCAAACTGGTCGGCAGCCGCACCCTGGAGGAGTTCGGCGCGGGCGTGCGCCCCCTGCTGCTCGCCGCCGTCGCCCTCTTCCTCGGCGCGCTCCTGCCCCTGCTGCACCTGGCCGGCCCGGGCCTGGGCGGAGGCGGCACGACCGTCGCGGCCGTCGCCCTCGGAGTCCTGTTCTTCGTGGCCCGGCTGCTCGCCGCGCACGGACTGCCGGAGCCCGGCACGGTCGCGCTCGCCGCGGCCTGCGCCGTCGAGGCCGCCGCCCCGGCCCTCGTCCTCTCCGCCCGGCTGCCCGGCCTCGAACCCGTTGCCCGGCCCGTGAACGCCCTCGTCTCAGCAGGCGGGACCGGCGCCGTGGCCGCCCTCGGCTGCGGCGGGGCCGCGCTCGGCCTCCTGCTGTACGCCTCCCGCGCGCTCTCCCGGGCCTCCGCCCATACCCGCACCCGGAGCTGAGCCGCCGACGGACCGGCGTACCGAAACCCCTGAGCCCCCCCACGACACGCACCACCCCCAACGGACCGCTCCACCCGCTCCACCCCCGCGGAGCCGACGCCGCGGGGCTTCCCCGCCCGTAGACCGACCGACCTAGGAGACACCCGCCATGACCCCCCAATCCCCCGCACCGGCAGTGAGCCGTCGGCACCGAGGCGGTGCGCGATGAGGGTGCTGCTGCTCGGAGCCAACGGATTCCTCGGCCGCTTCGTCGCCGACCGGCTGCTCGCCGACCCCGCCGTCCACCTCACGGCGCTCGGCCGCGGCGACGACGCCGACGTCCGGTTCGACCTCGCGGGCGGCAGCCCGGGGGCGCTCACCCGCTTCCTGGACGCCGTCCACCCCGGAGTCGTCGTCAACTGCGCGGGCGCCACCCGCGGCGGCGCACGGGACCTCACCCGCCACAACACCGTCGCCGTCGCCACCGTCTGCGAGGCGCTGCGCCGCAGCGGCTGCGGGGCCCGGCTCGTCCAGGTCGGCTGCGCCTCGGAGTACGGGCCCTCCCAGCCCGGGTCCTCCACCGCCGAGGACGCGGTACCGCGCCCCGGCGGCCCGTACGGCGTCAGCAAGCTGGCCGCCACCGAACTCGTCCTCGGCTCCGGTCTCGACGCCGTCGTGCTGCGGGTCTTCTCCCCGGTCGGCCCCGGCACCCCGGCGGGCTCCCCGCTCGGCCGGCTCGCCGAGGCGATGCGCCGGGCCATGCAGGCGGGCGACGGCGAGCTGAAGCTCAGCGGCCTCGGCGTGCAGCGGGACTTCGTCGACGTACGGGACGTGGCGCGGGCCGTCCACGCCGCCTCGCTCTCCGCCGCGCAGGGCGTCGTCAACATCGGCACCGGGCGGGCCGTCCGGCTCCGCGACGCCGCAGCCGTCCTGGCCCGGGTCGCCGGGTACGCGGGCGCGCTCCACGAGTTGGACGGACCGCCCCCGCGCCTGCCCATCGGGGCCCCGCGGACCTCCGCCGAGTCCGTCATGGAACACCTCTCCGCCACCCCGTCCCCGTACCCGGACGGCTGCGGGGCCTGGCAGCAGGCCGACGTCCGCACCGCCCGGGACCGGCTCGGCTGGCGGCCCCGGATCAACCTGGAGGAGTCGCTCGCGGACATCTGGATGGAGGCGGCGTGCCGTATCTGACCGCTCCCGCCGACGCCCGCAGGACCGCGGGCGGCGAACAGCTCGGCTTCGGCGTCCCCGGTTACGCCCACCCGCTGCTCGCCCCCGCCGAATGGGCCGAGCTGGCCCGCCCCGGCACCCCGCTGCACTGGGCCGTCCTCAACATCGCGAACGGCCCCGGCTCCCGGCCCGACCCGCACTGCCTGGAGGCGGCGGGCCGACTGCGCAACGCCCGTGAGCGGGCCCTGCACGGGGAGGCCCCGGGCGACACCGTCCGGGCCTCCGGCGGCAGGCTGCTCGGCCACCTCGACCTGGCCCACGGCGAGCGGCCCTTCGGTGAACTCGTCGCGGACGCCCGGGCGTTCATCGACTGGTACCGGGTCGGCGGCTTCTACCTCGCCCGCTGTCCCGGCGAGCGGACCGGGCTGCCCGCCGTCCGCCGTCTCACCGGCACGCTCCACGCCCTGCTCGCGGAGAGCGACAGCGCGGACGGCGGGGGCCGCCTGGTGCTGGGCCACGGCTTCCAGCCGTACCCCGGCTACGCGGAGGCGGCCGACCAACTGGTCACCTTCCAGGGCCCCTGGACCGACTACCGCTGGTCGCAGGTGGGCGAGTGGACGGCCGACTACCCGCCGGAGCGGTTCGCCCACTTCGTCCACGGGGTTCCGCGCACCCATCTGGAGGAGGCCATGCGCGTCGCCCGCTGGCAGGGGGCGGGGACGATCTTCTTCACCGACCGGGGCGACCGGAACGGGCAGGGCGACCCCTTCGCGACGCTGCCCAGGTACTGGGACGAAATCGTCTCGCGGATCGGACCGGGTATCTCGGAATGAGGAGGGGCGTGGCAGTGTTACGGAGAGAACAACCGTACGTAGCCGACCGTAAGAGGCCGGTCCGCGTAAACTCCGACCACCTGCATTGTTGAGGTTCCTGTGTCGCTGCCACCCCTGGTCGAGCCAGCTGCTGAGCTCACCGTCGACGAGGTCCGCAGGTACTCCCGCCACCTGATCATCCCGGATGTCGGGATGGACGGTCAGAAGCGTCTGAAGAACGCCAAGGTGCTGTGCGTCGGCGCCGGCGGCCTCGGCTCCCCGGCCCTGATGTACCTGGCCGCGGCCGGGGTCGGCACGCTGGGCATCATCGAGTTCGACGAGGTCGACGAGTCGAACCTGCAGCGCCAGATCATCCACAGCCAGGCCGACATCGGCCGCTCCAAGGCGCAGTCCGCCAAGGACTCGGTGCTCGGTATCAACCCGTACGTGAACGTGATCCTCCACGAGACGCGGCTCGAGGCCGACAACGTGCTGGAGATCTTCGCGCAGTACGACCTGATCGTGGACGGCACGGACAACTTCGCCACCCGCTATCTCGTCAACGACGCGGCGGTGCTGCTCAACAAGCCGTACGTGTGGGGATCGATCTACCGGTTCGACGGCCAGGCCTCCGTGTTCTGGTCCGAGCACGGCCCCTGCTACCGCTGCCTCTACCCCGAGCCCCCGCCGCCGGGCATGGTCCCCTCCTGCGCCGAGGGCGGCGTGCTGGGCGTGCTCTGCGCGTCGGTCGGCTCCATCCAGGTCACCGAGGCCATCAAGCTGCTCGCCGGCGTGGGCGACCCGCTGGTCGGCCGCCTGATGATCTACGACGCCCTGGAGATGCAGTACCGCCAGGTCAAGGTCCGCAAGGACCCCGACTGCGCGATCTGCGGCGAGAACCCCACCGTCACCGAGCTCATCGACTACGAGGCCTTCTGCGGCGTCGTCTCCGAGGAGGCCCAGGAGGCGGCGGCCGGAGCCACGATCACTCCCAAGCAGCTCAAGGAGTGGATCGACGGCGACGAGAAGATCGAGATCATCGACGTCCGCGAGCCGAACGAGTACGAGATCGTCTCGATCCCCGGCGCGAAGCTGATCCCGAAGAACGAGTTCCTCATGGGCACCGCCCTCCAGGACCTCCCGCAGGACCGGCGCATCGTCCTGCACTGCAAGACGGGCGTCCGCAGCGCCGAGGTCCTCGCGGTCCTCAAGTCCGCGGGCTTCGCCGACGCGGTGCACGTGGGCGGCGGCGTGATCGGCTGGGTCAACCAGATCGAGCCCGAGAAGCCGGTGTACTAGGACAGGCGAGCAGTACGGGAGGGGCCCGGTCCGCACGCCGCGGGCCGGGCCCCTCCGGCGTCCCCGGCGGCCGTCGCCCCGTCGGCCGCGGGCCGCGCCTCCGCGCGGATCAGTCGCAGACCGTGCCGGACTCGGGTGTCTTCCCGTCCAGCAGGTAGCCGTCCACCGCGCGTTGCACACACGCGTCTTTGCTGTTGTAGGCGCCGTGCCCCTCGCCCTTGTAGGTCAGCTCGACGCCGACGCCCTCGCCCAGCTTCTCCACCATCGCCTTCGCGCCCGCGTACGGGGTCGCCGGGTCGCCGGTGTTGCCGATGACCAGGATCGGGGCGGAGCCCGCTGCGCTGACGTCCGGGGTCTGCCAGGCGCCCGCGACCGGCCAGCCGGTGCAGCCCATCAGGCCCCAGCCCAGGTAGTCCCCGAACAGCGGGGACGCCTTGCGGAAGGCGGGCAGCGCCGCCTTCGTCTGCTCCAGGGAGAAGCGCTCCTTGCCGTCCGCGCAGTTGATGGCGATGTTGGCGGCGTTGGAGTTGTCGTACCGCCCGTCCTCGGAGCGGCCGTTGAGCGAGTCGGCCAGTGCCAGCAGCAGCCCGCCGTTCTTGCCGCCCGCCTCGTCCAGGCCCTGTTCCAGCAGCGGCCAGGTCTCCTTGGAGTAGAGCGCGGAGGCGATGCCGGTGGTGGCCAGCGTCTGCGTCAGCGCCCGGTCCCCGAGCCCGTCGATCGGCTGCTCCTCCAACGCGTCCAGCAGGTCGGCGATGCCCTGCTCGACCTCCTGGCCGGTGGCCCCGGGCAGGGCGCAGTCGTCGCGTTCCGCGCAGTCCTCCGTGAAGTTGTCCAGGGCGAGCTGGAACCCCTCGGCCTGGCCGAGGGCCGACTGCTCGGCGTTCTTCGTGGGGTCGACCACCGCGTCGAAGACCGCCCGGCCGACCTTGTCCGGGAAGAGGTGGGCGTACACGCCGCCCAGCTCGGTGCCGTAGGAGATACCGAAGTAGTGCAGCTTCCCGTCGCCGAGCACCGTGCGCATCAGGTCCATGTCGCGGGCGGCGTTCGTCGTGCCCACGAAGGGGAGTTCGTCCCCGGAGTTCTCCTCGCACTCCGCGATGTAGTCCTTCTGGCCCCGGACGAACCGCTTCTCCTCGGCCGCGTCGTCCGGCGTGGAGTCCTCCTGGTAGAAGGCGTCCAGCTGGGCGTCGTCCGCGCACTCCACGCCCTCGCTGCGGCCCACCCCGCGCGGGTCGAAGCTCACCAGGTCGTACCGGGTGCGGAGCTTGTCGTACTCGGTGCCGAAGGCCGGCAGCGTCGCGACGCCCGACGCCCCGGGCCCGCCGAAGTTGAACACCAGCGAGCCGATCCGCCGCTTCTGGTCCTTGGCCTTCGCCCGTACCAGCGCCAGCTCGATCGTGCGGCCGTCCGGCTTCGCGTAGTCGAGGGGGACGTCCATGAAGGCGCACTCCCAGACCGTGCCGCCGGGCAGCGGGGACGGGGACTCGCCGCCGCCCTGGGAGCCGTTCGGGGCCGGGCACCGGGACCAGTCGAGCTTCTGCGACGCCAGGTCGTCGGCGGTGGAGGAGGGGGAGGCGGTCGAGGCCGCGGTCGGTGTCGAGGACCCGCCCCCGTCGCCGTCGTCCGAACAGGCGGCCAGCGGGAGCAGCACGGTGGCGGTGGCGGCGAGGGCGGCGGCGCGCAGGGCGGGGGAAGTCCTCATGCCCCCATCGTGGGGCGGGGGGCCGGGGGGCGCGGCCGGGCGCGGTCCATGCGGGTGGCGGTACGGATGGGGGCGGTACGGGCGGGTGGGCGCCTTCGGCAGGCGCGCGCCGGGGCCGCGCCTCCCCGGGGACGGTACGGCTACCGCCTCCGGGCCCCCGGCCGGCTCACAGCTCGCCCTTGCGGGTGAGCTGGTTGAAGGCGAGCCACCCCGGCAGCACCGGCAGCCACAGGGTCATCACGCGGTACAGCAGCACCGCGGGCGCCGCGACCTCCTTCGGCAGTCCGACCGCGATCAGTCCCAGCGTCAGCGCCCCCTCGACCGCGCCCATGCCGCCGGGCGTCGGAGCGGCCGAGCCGAGCGCGTTCCCGGCGAGGAAGACCACCGCGATGCTCGCGTAGCTCAGCTGGGGGACGTCCGGGCCGCTGAACGCCCGGATCGAGGCGTCCAGGCAGAGCACGAACAGGCCGGTCAGCAGCAGCATGCCGCCGATGCCGGTGAGCAGCTTCTGCGGCCGCTGCACCACGTCCAGCATGCGCGGCACGACCCCGGCGAACAGCGAGCGCACCCGGGTCACCACGAACTTGCGCAGGAACGGGATGGCCGTCACCACCAGCACCAGCACCGCGACCGTGAGCAGGCCGGCGATGACCGTACGGGAGGGGGTCAGCGAGTCCGGGGTCTTCTCCGTCCCGGTGAGGTAGCCGAACAGCGCCAGCAGCAGGATGTGGGCGCCGAGCCCGAACAGCTGCGAGGCCCCCACGCTCGCCACCGCGAGACCGGGGCGCACCCCGGCGCGCTGGAGGAAGCGGGTGTTCAGCGCCACGCCCCCCACGGCGGCGGGCGCCACGATCTTCACGAACGAGCCGGCCACCTGCGCCTGCACGGTCTTCAGGAACGACACCCGTTCCGGCACGAAGCCCAGCAGGCTCATCGCCGCCGCCACGTAGCTCAGTGCGGAGAAGCCGAGGGCGGCGGCCACCCAGCCCCACTCGGCCTGCTCCACCACCGTCCCGAAGTCGGCCTGGGTGACCTGCGAGATCAGGAAGTACGCGGCGATGGCCCCCGCGATGAAGCTGAACAGGGTGCGCGGCTTGATCCGCTCCAGGCGGACCGGTTCGACCGGGGCCTGCGGGCGGATCAGCAGCACCTGGCGGCGGATCTGGGCGAGCAGGTCCTCCTCGCGGGCCTCGTCCAGCGCCTCGTCGATGGCGCGCTTCTCGGCCTGCTTCTCGTTCCGCAGCGTCTTGCGCTCCGCCTTGGCATCGGCCTTCGACACCGTCCTGGACCCGTCCCGGCCGCCCGCCGCGGCGTCCGCCGGACGGCCCTCGGCCCCGGCGCCCGCGCGCCGCACCGCGGTCGCCCCCGCGGTGGCTTCCGCCGCGTCCCGCGCCCTGGCCTGCTTCGCGGCCCGGGACGCCTCCAGCACCGCCTCCCGCTCGCGCTCCGAACGCTCGCGGGCGATCCGGCGCAGCGTCGCCCGGGTGGAGCGGCTCAGCGCGATCGGCTGGAGCAGCGGCAGGCAGTCCGCCACCGCGTCCGGCCCGAGCACGGCGAGCGCCCCGGCGACCGAGCGCTCGGCGCCCACCCGCAGCCCCAGCGTCGTCAGCAGCTGGGCCACATCCATCCGCAGCACCAGATCGCCGGCGGCGATCTCGCCGCCGCGCAGATCCGTCACGAACGCCCTGCCGGAACGGTCCACCAGGATGGCGTCACCGGTCAGCCTGCGGTGCGCGATCCGGCGCGACTGGAGGGCCTTCACCTGACGCCAGGCGCTGCGCACCAGGTCGTCGGTGATCTCCTCGTCCTCCATCTGGTCCAGCGACCGGCCGCCGATGTGCTCGTACACCAGCATCACCGCGTCCGGGCCCAGCTCGGAGGTGGCGATCAGCTTCGGCGCGTTCGCCCCGGCGGCGATCGCCGCGTACGCGAGCAGGGCCTCCTGCTCCAGTGCCTGGCGCAGCGACTGGATGGAGCGCCGCTGGGTGAGCGTGCGCAGCGTGATCCGCCGCCAGGCCCGGTAGAAGAACCCCTGTGCCTGCTGCTCCCGGTCGACGACGGTGACGTCCAGCGGGGGCCCGTCCTCCAGCGTGACCAGGTAGCGCCGCCCCCGGTCGCCCTGGTCGACGTTGTCCTTGTCCGGTACGTCGTCGGCGCGCATCGCGGCGACCGGGCGGAAGCCCACGTGCCGCAGCCCCGCCATCAGGTGCTGGCCGGTGGGCCGGACGTTCGGCGAGCCGACCGCGTACAGCGTGCCGTACGCCACCGTCCAGCCGATCAGCACGGTGAGGATGATCGAGAACGGGGTGGTGTACCCGCCGACCAGCATCGCGAACGCGTCGAGCAGCAGGACCACCCACAGCACCACGCGCCAGCGCGGCCGACGGGCCATCCCGACCGCCGTCATGTACGCGATGACCGGGGCGAGGTAGCCGTGCACCGGATCGGTCAGTCCGCCGGCCAACGCCTTCTGGGTCAGCGCGTCCTGGATGGAGTCGGGCGCCGTCCGGGAGACCCAGAGGTCGGTGGCGAGCGTCACCCCGTGGGCGAGCACGGCGGCGAGCACGCCGTCCGCGATGCGCAGCCCGTCGCGTTTGACGAGCCGTTCGATGGCGAAGGCGACCGGCACCAGCAGCACGGCGATGCTCGACACCAGACCGGCGATCTTGATCAGCACGTCGGGCGCCTGCTCGGTGCCCTTGGAGATGTCGTCCTCGAGACCGGTGGTGGTGCCCTGGGCGAACGCGGCGATCGTGAACAGCACCGCGATCGCGAGCACCCCGATGAGCAGCCGCAGCAGGTCGGAGGGGCGGTGCACCCGGGCGGGGAGCAGCGGCTCGTCCCCGGAGACGCGGTCGGACAGCGCGGCGTCGGCCGAGGCGAGCGTCGAGCCCACCAGCCGTCCGGTGGTGGAGGCGGTGGGCCCGTCCGCACGGTGGGGCCCGGCGGACGGGGGGCCGGAGGGGAGGGGAGGGCCGGGGGGCGGGGGACCGTCGGCCACGGGAGGCCCGGAGGCCACGGAAGGCCCGGGAGGCTCGGACGGCCCGGAGGCCACGGGCGGCCCGGCAGGCTCGGAAGCGCCCTGCGGGCGCTCCCCGGCATCGGAGGCGTCCGCCGCCTTCGGTGGCTGCACGCCCTGCTCCTTCGTCGCCTCTGGTTCGTCTTCGCGTTCTGGTATCACCGGTCACCGCCCGCACGATGGTGGCACGCCCCGTGGCCGAAGGGGGGCATCAGGGTGCGTCGCACGCGCGCGGGATGCGCAACATACGCTGCTTTGCCCGCGCGCGCACCCTGTGTGCCGGGACGCGCCCGGTGCCGGCCGGGCTGTCGGTGGCGTACGGCAGGATGGGGCGGATGAGCCAGGACCAGACGGACGGGAGCGGCCCCGGCACCGCCCCGGACGGCGCCGCCGCGCCGGAGTACGCGGAGCTGCCCGCCTACGCGGAGCGCGTCCTCGATGTGGCCGACCTCATCCCGCCCGGCCGGGTGATGACGTACGGCGACGTCGCGGAGTGGCTGGGCGAGGGCGGCCCGCGCCAGGTGGGCCGGGCCATGGCGCTGTACGGATCGGCGGTGCCGTGGTGGCGCGTCGTCCGCGCGGACGGGACGCTGCTCCCCGCCCACGAGCTGCGGGCGCTGGAGCACTACCGTGCCGAGGGCACCCCGCTCCGCGAGGCGTCGCGCCACGCCGAGGGGCACGTTCCGCGGCTCGACATGCGGCGCGCCCGCTGGGACGGAAGCGGCGCGGAGCCGCCCCGGGAGCCCGGCGGCGGGGGCGAGGAAGCTCACACCTGACGGTTTCGGCGGGCGGCCCCCGGCGGTCGCGGCCCGAACCGGCGCGGAATCCGGCAGGGGACCGGGCGACGGGCCCGGCGGGCGAGGGGAGGGAGGACGTGACGAGGGACGCAGGACAGCCGCCGCCCCCCGCGCCCCCGCTGGCGTAGCGTCGTCATGGCGTGGCATGCTCCGCCCCCTTCCTCTTCCTCGGCCGACCAGAACCTTCTGCTCATCACCAGTACACCCGCGTCACACCCACCAGGACCGGCGATCCACGTGAGTTCCTCCCCCACCCGGCAGAGTCCGCCCCGTGCGTCACGGCCGCGGACCACGGGCGCGTACCGTCTGGTGCGCACGCCGCCGGGTTCCGTGGAACCCCCCCTCCTGGACGCAGCCCAGCGCGCGGTGGTTGATCACGCCGACGGCCCGCTGCTGGTCCTCGCCGGGCCCGGCACCGGCAAGACCACCACCCTCGTCGAATCCGTCGCGGCCCGGGTGGAGCGGGGCGGCGACCCCGCCCGCATCCTCGTCCTCACCTTCAGCCGCAAGGCCGCCGTCGAGCTGCGCGACCGGATGGCCGCCCGGCTGGGGGCGGCCCGCGGTCCGCAGGCCACCACGTTCCACTCGTACTGCTACGCCCTGGTCCGGGCCCACCAGGACGCCGACCTCTTCGCCAATCCGCTGCGGCTGCTCTCCGGGCCCGAGCAGGACGTCGCCGTCCGCGAACTGCTCGCGGGCCAGCTCGACCTGGAGAAGGAGGGGCTGGCCCACGTCCGCTGGCCGGACGAGCTGCGCGCCTGCCTGACCACCCGCGGCTTCGCGGACGAGGTGCGCGCCGTGCTGGCGCGCAGCCGTGAACTGGGGCTCGGACCGGACGCGCTGGCCGACTTCGCCCGCCGCACCGGCCGCCCGGACTGGACGGCGGCGGCCCAGTTCCTCGCCGAGTACCTCGACGTCCTCGACGCCCAGGGGGTCCTGGACTACGCCGAACTGGTGCACCGCGCGGTCCTGCTCGCCGAGCGCCCCGAGGTGGCGGCGGAGCTGGCCGACCGCTACGACGCGGTGTACGTCGACGAGTACCAGGACACCGACCCCGCCCAGGTGCGCCTGCTGCACGCGCTGGCCGGGAACCGGGGGCGCGAAAGGGGCGCGCCGACCGTGAACCGGGGGCGTACGGAGGGCACGCCGGTCCGAGTCCGGGGGCGCGGAGGGAGCGTGCGCGGCGGGCGGACGCTGATCGCCTTCGGCGACCCCGACCAGTCGATCTACACCTTCCGGGGCGCCGACGTGAACGGCATCCTCGACTTCCCGGACGCTTTCCGGCGGGCGGACGGGGCCCCCGCCCCCGTGGGCGTCCTCACCACCGCGCGCCGCTCCGGGGCCGGGCTGCTCGCCGCGACCCGGCTGCTCACCCGCCGGATGCCGTTGACCCGGCTGCCCGCCGACGCGGTCCGCGCCCACCGCGAGCCGGTCGCCGTCCGGGAGGGCGGCCGGGTCGAGACGTACACCTATCCGACCGCCTCCACGGAGCTGGAGAACATCGCGGACCTGTTGCGCCGCGCCCACCTGGAGGAGGGGGTGCCCTGGCAGGAGATGGCCGTACTGGTACGGGCCGGAGGCCGCTCGCTGCCCGCCGTCCGCCGCGCCCTCGTCTCCGCCGGGGTTCCGCTGGAGGTCGACGGCGACGACGTCGCGCTGCGCCACGAACCGGCCGTCGCCCCGCTGTTGACGGCCCTGCGGACGGTGGCCGAGGCGGCCCTGCACAACACCGCCCGCGCCGAGGAGCCGGGCCCGGAGGACGGGGAAACGGGCCCGGGGACCGCCGATGCGTCTCCCGAGGCCGAAGCCGATGCGGCTCCCGAGGCCGAGGCCGAAGCCGAGGTCGAGGTCGAGGTCGGGGCCGAGGTCGGGGCCGAGGTCGGGGCCGAGGTCGAGGTCGAGGGGGCGGGACAGGACGACGAGCGGGACCGGCCCGTCGCCCTGCCCTGGCTCGACACCGAGACCGCCCTCGCCCTCCTCACCTCCCCGCTCGGCTCCATGGACGCCGCCGACCTGCGCCGCCTCGGCCGGGCCCTGCGCGACGAGGAGCGCGCCGCCGGAGTCCGGGTTCCCGCCCCCTCCGACGCCCTGCTGGCCCGCGCCCTGGCCGAGCCCGAACGCCTCGTCACCCACGACCCGGCGTACGCCCGCGGCGCGCAACGCCTCGGCAGGCTCCTGCGCGAGGCCCGCGAACTCCTCGAAGGCGGCGGCACCGCCGAGGAGGCGCTGTGGACCCTGTGGAACGGCACCCCCTGGCCCGGACGGCTGGAGCGGGCCGCGCTGCGCGGCGGCGCGGGCGGGCGCAACGCCGACCGCGATCTCGACGCGGTGTGCGCCCTGTTCGACACGGCCGCCCGCGCCGAGGAGCGCACCGGGGGGCGCGGGGCCCTCAACTTCCTGGAGGAGCTCGACGCCCAGGACATCGCCGCCGACACCCTCTCCCGGCGGACCGCCCGCCCCGACGCCGTACGCCTGATGACCGCCCACCGCTCCAAGGGCCTGGAGTGGCGGCTCGTCGTCGTCGCCGGGGTGCAGGAAGGCGTCTGGCCCGACCTGCGCCGCCGGGGCTCCCTCCTGGAGGCGGACCGGATCGGCCGCGACGGCCTCGCCGAACCCCTCACCCCCGGCGCCCTCCTCGCCGAGGAGCGCCGCCTCTTCTACGTCGCCGCCACCCGCGCCTGCGACCGCCTGGTCGTCACCGCCGTGAAGGCCCCCGCCGACGACGGCGACCAGCCCTCCCGCTTCCTCACCGAACTGGGCGTCGAGCCCCGCGACGTCACCGCCCGCCCGCGCCGCCCCCTCGCGGTCGCCGCGCTCGTCGCGGAGCTGCGGGCCACCACCGTCGATCCGGGCGCGTCCGACGTGCTGCGCGAGGCCGCCGCCCGGCGGCTGGCCCGGCTCGCCGCGCTCACCGACGACGAGGGGCAGCCCCTGGTCCCCGCCGCCCACCCGTACCGCTGGTGGGGCCTGGAGGAACCGACCCGGTCCGCCGTCCCGCTGCGCGACCGCGACCAGCCCGTCACCCTCTCCGGCAGCGCCCTGGACCAGCTCGCCAACACCTGCGCCCTCCAGTGGTTCCTGGGCCGCGAGGTGAAGGCCGACGCCCCGGCCACCGCCGCCCAGGGGTTCGGCAACGTCGTCCACGTCCTCGCCGACGAGGTCGCGTCCGGCCGGTCCCCCGCCGACCTGGACGTCCTCATGGAGCGCCTGGAATCCGTCTGGAACGGCCTCGTCTTCGACGCCCCCTGGAAGTCCGAGCAGGAGAAGGACCAGGCCCGCGCCGCCCTGGAGCGCTTCCTGCACTGGCACGTCCTGGACCGGGGCGGCCGCACCCCCGTCGCCGGGGAGCACGACTTCGACGTGACCCTGGAGGCGGGGGAGTACGCGGTGCGCATCCGGGGCTCCATGGACCGGGTCGAGCGGGACGCCGAAGGCCGGGCGTACGTCGTCGACTTCAAGACCGGCAAGGGCGCTCCCACCAAGGACGAGGTCGCCGCCCACCCCCAGCTCGCCGTCTACCAGCTCGCCGTCCGCGAGGGCGCGGTCGACGAGGTCTTCGACGGCCGGCGGCCCGAACCGGGCGGCGCCGAACTGGTCCAGCTCCGCCGGCCCGCCCCCAAGAAGGAGGGCGGCGACGCCTTCCCCCAGGTCCAGGCCCAGGAGCCGCTGGCCGGGGAGTGGGTCTCCGACCTGCTCGCCACCGCCGCCGGGAAGGTCCTGGACGAACGGTTCGCGCCCACCACCGGCGCCCACTGCGCCCACTGCGCCTTCCGCGCCTCGTGCAGCGCTCAGCCGGAGGGCCGGCAGGTGGTGGAGTAGCTCCGGCTGCCGCGCCCGCCCCGGCCGCCCCCCCCCGCGGGCGCGGCAGCAGCCACCCGTACCGCTTGGCCCCCGTGCCCCCCGCGGGCGCGGGTGGGGGGACCGGGTGTCGGCGGGCCCGGCTACCGTTGTCCGGGTGTCCCCGCGCCTCACCGATCCCGAGCAGCTCAAGGAGCTCCTCGGGATCCCCTTCACCCCGGAGCAGACGGCGTGCATCACCGCGCCGCCCGCCCCGCAGGTGATCGTGGCCGGAGCCGGGTCCGGCAAGACCACGGTGATGGCCGCCCGCGTGGTCTGGCTGGTGGGCACCGGGCAGGTCGCGCCCGAGCAGGTCCTCGGCCTCACCTTCACCAACAAGGCGGCGGGCGAGCTGGCCGAACGCGTCCGCAGGGCGCTGATCGCCGCCGGCGTCACCGACCCCGACGTCATCGACCCGGACGACCCGCCGGGCGAGCCCACCATCTCCACGTACCACGCCTTCGCCGGCCGCCTCCTCACCGAGCACGGCCTGCGCATCGGCCTGGAGCCGTCCACCCGCCTGCTGGCCGACGCCACCCGCTACCAGCTGGCGGCCAAGGTGCTGCGCGCCGCCCCCGGCCCGTACCCGGCGCTCACCCGCTCCTTCCCCACCCTGGTCAGCGATCTCCTGGCGCTCGACGCGGAGCTGTCCGAACACCTGGTACGCCCCGGGGCCCTGCACGCGTACGACACCGAGCTGCTCCGGGCCCTGGAGAACGCGAAGCTCAGCAACGCCGACCTGCGCAAGATCCCCGAGGCCGCCGAGGCCCGCCGCTCCCTCCTCGGCCTCACCGAGCGCTACCGGGCCGCCAAGCGCGCCCGCGATCTCCTGGACTTCGGCGACCAGATCGCCCTCTCCGCCGAACTGGCGCTGACCCGGCCCGAGGTCGGGGCGATCCTGCGGGACGAGTTCCGCGTGGTCCTCCTCGACGAGTACCAGGACACCTCGGTCGCCCAGCGGCTGCTGCTCTCGGCGCTGTTCGGCAGCGGTACGGGACCGGGGGCGGCCGGGCCCACCGGCCACGCGGTGACCGCCGTGGGCGACCCCTGCCAGGCGATCTACGGCTGGCGCGGGGCGTCCGTCGCCAACCTCGACGACTTCCCCGAGCACTTCCCGCACGCCGACGGCGCCCCCGCCACCCGCTACAGCCTCAGCGAGAACCGGCGCAGCGGCGGACGCCTCCTCCAGCTCGCCAACGGCCTCGCCGAACCGCTGCGCGCGATGCACGAGGGCGTCGAGGCGCTGCGCCCCGCACCCGGGGCCGAGCGTGACGGCCTCGTCCGCTGCGCCCTGCTGGGCACCCACGCCGAGGAGATCGACTGGCTCGCGGACTCCCTCGCCCACCTGGTGCGCACCGGCACCCCGCCCGGTGAGATCGCCGTGCTGTGCCGCACCGCCGGGGACTTCCCCGAGATCCAGGCGGCCCTGGTCGCCCGGGACGTCCCGGTCGAGGTCGTCGGCCTCGCCGGGCTGCTCCACCTGCCCGAGGTCGCGGACCTGGTGGCCGTCTGCGAGGTCCTCCAGGACCCCGGGGCCAACGCCTCCCTGGTCCGCCTCCTCACCGGGCCCCGCTGGCGCATCGGCCCCCGCGACCTCGCCCTCCTCGGCCGCCGCGCCCGCCTCCTGGTGCACCGGACCGGCCGGACGGACGACGCCGACGCGGACCAGCGGCTCGCGGACGCGGTCGAGGGGACGGACCCGGCCGAGGTGATATCGCTCGCGGACGCCCTGGACACGTTCCTGACCGCGGGGGAGGCCGCCGACGACGGACTGCCGTTCTCCGCCGAGGCCCGGGTCCGCTTCGCCCGCCTCGCCCGGGAGCTGCGCGACCTGCGCCGCTCGCTGGCCGACCCCCTGATGGACGTCCTGCACCGGGTCCTGGCCACCACCGGCCTGGAGGTCGAACTGTCCGCCTCCCCGCAGGCGCTGGCCGCCCGCCGCCGCGAGACCCTCGCCAACTTCCTGGACATCGCGGCCCGGTTCGCCGCCCTGGACGGGGAGGCGTCGCTACTCGCCTTCCTCGGCTTCCTGCGGACCGCCGCGCAGTACGAGAAGGGCCTCGACAACGCGCTGCCCGGCGGCGAGAACACCGTCAAGGTGCTCACCGCCCACAAGTCCAAGGGGCTGGAGTGGGACGTCGTCGCCGTGCCCGGCCTGGTCGTCGGCCAGTTCCCCAGCGGCCAGTCCCGGGACGCCTGGACCGCCCAGGCCAAGGTGCTTCCGCACGCCCTGCGCGGCGACGCGGCGACGCTCCCGGCCCTGGACGCCTACGACGCCCGGGGGATCAAGGCGTTCAAGGAGGAGATGAAGGAGCACCAGCACACGGAGGAGCTGCGCCTCGGCTACGTCGCCTTCACCCGCCCCCGCTCGCTGCTCCTCGGCTCCGGCCACTGGTGGGGCCCCTCCCAGAAGCGGACGCGCGGCCCCTCCGCCTTCCTGGAGGCGCTGTACGAGCACTGCGCGGCGGGGTACGGCGAGATCGAGGCATGGGCGGACGAGCCCGCCGAGGACGAGGAGAACCCGGCCCTCGCGGAGCGCGACGCCGACCTCGCCTGGCCGCTCCCGCTCGACGCCGACGCCCTCGCCCGCCGCCGCGCCGCCCGCGACACGGTCCTGGCCCACCTGGAGCGGATGGCCACGGGCCACCAGGAAGAGGACGACGTACCGGCGTACGACGACGACGTACCGGCGTACGACGACGAGCCACCGGCCGACGAGCTCTGGGGCGATACCGGCGAGCTCTGGGACGACCTCCCCACCGAACGCCCTCCCGCCGCCCCGGACCCGGCGGGCCCCGCCCCGGACCCGGTGGGCCCCGCCCCGCGCATCCCCGCCGCACGCCACCCGCAGGAGGAGCCGGAACCCGCCGGCCGCCTCACCCCCGAGGAGGCGCGCACCCTCGCCTCCTGGGACCGGGACCTGGAGTCCCTGGCCGGAGAGCTGCGCCGGGCCCGCGCCACCGTGCGCGAGGTCGTCGTCCCCGCCTCGCTCTCCGCCACCCAGCTGCTGCGGCTGGCCGAGGACCCCGACGCCTTCGCCCAGGAGCTGGCCCGGCCGATGCCCCGCCCGCCGCAGCCCGCCGCCCGCCGGGGCACCCGGTTCCACGCCTGGGTGGAGTCCCGGTACGAGGAGCTGCCCCTGCCCATGCTCGGTCCCGACGAGCTGCCGGGGGGCGACGGGAGCGACGCGGAGATCGCCGACGAACGCGACCTCGCCGAGCTGAAGGAGGCGTTCGAGCGCACCGTGTACGCCCGGCGCACGCCGTACCGCGTGGAGACCCCCTTCCAGATCACCCTGGCGGGCCGGGTGATCCGGGGCCGGATCGACGCCGTCTACCGCACGGGCGACCAGTACGAGATCGTCGACTGGAAGACCGGCCGCCACCGCACCGCCGACCCGCTCCAGCTCGCCGTCTACCGGCTGGCCTGGGCCGAACTGCACGGCCTGCCGCCGGAAGCGGTCACCGCGACCTTCCTCTACGTACGCACCGGGGAGACCGTCCGGCCGCGGAAGCTGCCCGGCCGGGCCGAGCTGGAGCGCATCCTGCTGGACGAGCCGGCCCCCGAGGACGGTTAGGCTCAGGAGCATGAGCGAGACCCCGGACAGCGCCGTCCGCACGTACACCGAACAGCACCGCGCGGCCTTCCTCGCCGACCTCGCGGAGTGGCTGCGCATCCCGTCCGTCTCCGCGCAGCCGGAGCACGCCGGGGACGTACGGCGCAGCGCCGAGTGGCTGCGCGCCAAGCTCCAGGAGACCGGCTTCCCGGTCACCGAGGTCTGGGAGACCCCCGGCGCCCCGGCGGTCTTCGCCGAGTGGCCCAGCGAGGATCCGGGCGCCCCGACCGTCCTGGTCTACGGCCACCACGACGTGCAGCCCGCCGCCCGCGAGGACGGCTGGACGACCGAACCGTTCGAGCCGGTGGTCCGCGACGGCCGGATGTACGGACGCGGCGCCGCCGACGACAAGGGCCAGGTCTTCTTCCACACGCTCGGGGTCCGCGCCCACCTCGCCGCGACCGGCCGCACCACCCCCGCCGTCACCCTCAAGCTGCTGATCGAGGGCGAGGAGGAGTCGGGCTCCCCGCACTTCCGCGCCCTGGCCGAGCAGCACGCCGGCCGGCTCGCCGCCGACGCGGTGATCGTCTCCGACACCGGCATGTGGGACGAGGACACCCCGACCGTCTGCACCGGCATGCGCGGCCTCGCGGAGTGCGAGATCCAGCTGTTCGGACCGGCCCAGGACATCCACTCCGGATCGTTCGGCGGAGCCGTCCCCAACCCCGCCACCGAGATCGCCCGACTGGTCGCCGCCCTCCACGACGAGGACGGCCGCGTCGCGGTCCCCGGCTTCTACGACGGGGTCGCCGACCTCACCGACACCGAACGGGCCCTCTTCGCCGAGCTCCCCTTCGACGAGGCGAGCTGGCTGCGCACCGCCAAGTCGGGCGCCGCGTCCGGCGAGGCCGGGTACTCCACGCTGGAGCGCGTCTGGGCCCGCCCCACCGCCGAGGTCAACGGCATCGGCGGCGGCTACCAGGGCGCCGGGAGCAAGACGATCATCCCTTCGTCCGCCCTGGTGAAGATCAGCTTCCGGCTGGTCGACGGCCAGGACCCCGAACGCGTCCAGGAGGCGGTCACCGCCTGGACCGCCTCCCGCGTCCCGGCGGGCGTCCGGCACACCATCGCCTTCCAGCCCGCCACCCGCCCCTGCCTGACCCCGCTGGACCACCCCGCCCTCCGGGCCGTGGCCCGTGCGATGGGCCGCGCCTTCGACCGGAAGGTCCTCTTCACCCGCGAGGGCGGCTCCGGCCCCGCCGCCGACCTGCGGGACGTGCTCGGCGCCCCCGTCCTCTTCCTCGGCATCTCCGTACCCTCCGACGGCTGGCACGCGCCCGACGAGAAGGTCGAGCTGGACCTTCTGTTCAAGGGCGTGGAGACGGCCGCGTACCTCTGGGGCGAGCTGGCCACCGCACTGAGCTGAGTTGAGTCCTCCGCACTGAGCCGAGTCCTCCGCGCACCCTCCACGTACCTGTGCACACCCGATCCACCCAGGGGGAGTAGGAAGCACCTGTGAGCACCTTCGACAACGCCACCGCAGACCGTCCGATCGGCCTCACCGCGCCGAGCGGCATCGACCGCGCGGCCCACCACCGCCTCGACGAGGCGTGGCTCTCCGTGGCGTGGAGCCACCCGACGACCCGCGTCTTCGTCGTCTCCGGCGGCCAGGTGCTGATCGACGACACCCCCGAAGGGGGCACCGAGATCGTCATGACCCCGGCCTTCGAGGCCCCGGTCACCGAGACCCACCGGTACTTCCTCGGCACCGACGAGACGGGCGTCAGCTACTTCGCGCTCCAGAAGGACTCGCTGCCCGGACGCATGGACCAGTCGGCCCGCCCCGCCGGACTGCGCGAGGCCGGCCTCCTGCTCGGCCCGCGCGACGCGGGGCTCATGGTGCACGCCGTCGCCCTGGAGAACTGGCAGCGCCTGCACCGCTTCTGCTCCCGCTGCGGCGAGCGCACGGTCATCGCGGCGGCCGGCCACATCCGCCGCTGCCCGGCCTGCGGGGCCGAGCACTACCCCCGTACCGACCCGGCGGTCATCATGCTGGTCACCGACGACCAGGACCGGGCGCTGCTGGGCCGCCAGGTGCACTGGCCGGAGGGGCGCTTCTCCACCCTCGCCGGGTTCGTCGAGCCGGGGGAGTCGATCGAGCAGTCCGTGGCCCGCGAGGTGTACGAGGAGGCGGGGATCACGGTCGGCGAGGTGGAGTACATCGCCAGCCAGCCGTGGCCGTTCCCCTCCAGCCTGATGCTCGGCTTCATGGCGCGGGCGACCTCCTTCGACATCCAGGTCGACGGCGAGGAGATCGAGGAGGCCCGCTGGTTCTCCCGCGAGGAGCTGACCGCCGCCTTCGAGTCCGGCGAGATCATGCCGCCGTTCGGCATCTCGATCGCGGCGCGCCTGATCGAGCTCTGGTACGGCAGGCCGCTCCCGAAGCCCGGCAGCGTGAAGCGCACCGGCTGACGGCGGGGCCCCCGCCGTGGACGCGGCCTCCTCGGCGGAGGCACGGCCTCCTCGGCGTGGGCACGGATTCCGCCGTCGAGAGGGGCCCGTGTCGGGTTCCGGCCCCGAACGCACGACTGCCCCCGGCGATGCCGGGGGCAGGGGGTCGCGGGCGGGTGGATCAGGCGGCGAGCGCCTGCTTCACCTGGGCCAGCGACGGGTTGGTCATGACCGACTCGGTGCCCGAGGGGGAGACGATCAGCAGCGTCGGAACCGTCTGGTTTCCGCCATTCGCCTTCTCGACGAAAGCGGCCGACTCCGGGTCGTGCTCGATGTTGACCTCGTTGTACGCGATGCCCTCGCGGTCCATCTGGCTCTTCAGCCGACGGCAGTAGCCGCACCAGGTGGTGCTGTACATCGTCACAGTGCCCGCCATGTCGCTGGCGCTCCTTCGTCTCGTCCGTACCGCTGCGCGGCCGGCAGCGTCACTTGCGGTGCGGCGGCCGTCGGCGGCCGTCCCGCACGGTTAGGAACGTACGGGACGAGGCTCCCATTCCCCCAACGGCGGCAGCGGCTCCCGCGCACGGATTCCGGCCGACCGCGGACCCCCGGGCGCGGGGACCGCACCGGGCCCGCGTCGGGCCCGCACCGCCCCTCCCGCGTCGGGCCCGCGTCGGCCCGCGTCGGGCCCGTACCGGCCCCGCACGGGCGGCGCAGACCCCTCCGTACGGCCCGCACCCTTCTTTCCCTGCACGGTCCGCCCGGCCCCTTCCCGTACGGTCCGCCCGGCCCCTTCCCGTACGGTCCGCCCCGGTACGACGAATGCCTCACCCCTGTGGACAACCGCCGCGTCCACCCCTGGGGACCTGGCAGCATGGCGGGGTGACAGCAGCAACGCACTCCACCCTCTTCCCGCAGGTTCCCGAGACCCCGGACGCCGTGCTCGACGGGCTCGACCCCGAGCAGCGCGAGGTGGCCCTGGCGCTGCACGGCCCGGTGTGCGTGCTGGCCGGAGCCGGTACGGGCAAGACCCGCGCGATCACCCACCGCATCGCCTACGGGGTGCGCGCCGGCATCCTCCAGCCGGCCACCGTGCTCGCCGTCACCTTCACCAACCGGGCCGCCGGAGAGATGCGGGGCCGGCTCCGCCAGCTCGGTGCGACCGGCGTCCAGGCGCGGACCTTCCACTCCGCCGCACTCCGGCAGCTCCAGTATTTCTGGCCGAAAGCAGTCGGTGGCGAGCTGCCCCGGCTGCTGGAGCGGAAGGTGCAGCTGGTCTCCGAGGCGGCCGCCCGCTGCCAGATCCGGCTCGACCGCAACGAGCTGCGGGACGCCACCAGCGAGATCGAGTGGGCCAAGGTCACCCAGACCGTCCCGGCGGACTATCCGGCGGCCGTCGCCAAGGCCCAGCGGGACGCCCCCCGCGATCCGGCGGAGCTCTCCCAGATCTACTCCACGTACGAGCAGCTCAAGCGCGACCGTTCGGTGATCGACTTCGAGGACGTGCTGCTGCTCCTGGTCGGCATCCTCCAGGACCGGGCCGACATCGCGGAGCACGTGCGGGGCCAGTACCAGCACTTCGTCGTCGACGAGTACCAGGACGTGAGCCCGCTCCAGCAGCGGCTGCTCGACCTCTGGGTCGGCGACCGGGACGACCTCTGCGTCGTCGGCGACGCCAGCCAGACGATCTACTCCTTCACCGGGGCCACCCCCGACCATCTGCTGAACTTCCGCACCCGCCACCCCGGGGCGACCGTCGTCAAGCTGGTCCGCGACTACCGCTCCACCCCCCAGGTGGTCCACCTGGCCAACGGCCTGCTGAGCCAGGCCAGCGGCCGGGCCGCCGACCACCGCCTGGAGCTGGTCTCCCAGCGCGACAAGGGCCCCGAGCCGGTCTACACGGAGTACGGGGACGAGCCCACCGAGGCCGAGTCCACCGCCCGGCGCATCCGCGACCTCATCGCCGCGGGCGTCCCGGCCGGAGAGATCGCCGTGCTCTACCGCGTCAACTCCCAGTCCGAGGTCTACGAGCAGGCCCTCGCCGACGCGGGAGTGCCCTACCAGCTGCGGGGCGCCGAGCGGTTCTTCGAGCGGGCGGAGGTCCGCGAGGCGGGCACCGCCCTGCGCGGCGCGGCCCGCGCCGGGGGCAACGACTCCCTCCTCGACGGGGCGGAGGACCTGGCCTCCCAGGTGCGGGCGGTGCTCTCCACCAAGGGCTGGACCACCCGGCCGCCCGCCGGGTCGGGGGCGGTGCGCGACCGCTGGGAGTCGCTGGCCGCGCTGGTCCGACTGGCGGAGGACTTCGAGGCGGCCAGGCCGGGGGCGACGCTGACCGACCTGGTCCGGGAGCTGGACGAACGGGCGGCCGCCCAGCACGCACCCACGGTCCAGGGCGTCACGCTGGCCTCCCTGCACGCGGCGAAGGGTTTGGAGTGGGACGCGGTGTTCCTGGTCGGGCTCACCGAGGGCATGATGCCGATCGCCTACGCCAAGACCGACGAACAGGTCGAGGAGGAGCGCCGCCTGTTGTACGTGGGCATCACGCGCGCCCGCATCCACCTCTCGCTCTCCTGGTCGCTGTCCCGGTCGCCGGGCGGCCGGGCGAGCCGTCGCCCCACCCGCTTCCTGAACGGGCTGCGGCCGGGCTCGGCGGCCTCGGGCGTGCGGGGCGGAGCCGGCGGCGGCGGAGGCATCGACCGGGGCGCCGGCCGGGCCGCGGCGAACCGGGCCCCGGCGGTCGAACGCAAACCCAGGAGTCCGGTGCGCTGCCGGGTCTGCGGGCGGACGCTCACCGACGCGGGCGAGATGAAGCTGATGCGCTGCGAAGACTGCCCCTCGGACATGGACGAGGCGCTGTACGAGCGGCTGCACGACTGGCGCGCCGCCCAGGCGGCCCTGCTCGGCCAGCCCGACTACTGCGTGTTCACGGAGAAGACGCTCATGGCGATCGCCGAGACCGTTCCCTCCACCGAGGGCGAACTCGTCGTCATCGCCGGCGTCGGAAACCGGAAGCTGCGCCGTTTCGGCACCGACGTTCTGGCCATCTGCGCAGGTGGGACGGTTCGCGACGAGCCCGGTGAGGGCACCGACGAGACCTGAGGAAAACTCGTCCAGAAAATAGTTTGCGCCCGCACCAGTCGTCACCATAGGTTCTTAACCACGGAAACAGCGGCTTCTCTGAAGCCCTGGCTCCGTGCTGTACTTAGCTGTACTCATCCGAATACGCAGGACCGGTCCCGGCCGGTCCCCCTAGACGCCGAGAGGAGGCGATTGAAGTGATCAGCATCATCGGAACCCAGAAAATGACCGATCTCTCGGTCGTCTCCGCCTGCCTGCTCGGCCTCACCCGCTCCTCGGTTGCCTCGTTCCACGCCACCGGTCTGTCCGGCGCCTCCGCCGTTCGTCCGCTGGCCCCCGCGAGCCTCCCCGTGACGCGGGAGCGTAATGAGCGACCGATCCAGGCACCGGCGGCAGCAGAAGCGAAGGCAGCGCAGGCTCAGGCCTATGCCTTTGCGGCAGCCGGTGCCGGATTCACGAAGCAGACGCAGCAGCACCACACCATGTGGGCCTTCCGTGGGCCTGAACCCTGGAGCGATCCAGCCTGATCCAGCATCAGGTCGGCGCCTTCAGGGCCGCGGAACCCCACTCGGGATCCGCGGCCCTTTTGTTTTGTCCGAACGGACGGGACGGAACGAAGGAGCCTCGGGACAAGCAGGACCTGGTACCAGCAGCCGCCAACCGGCCGACCGGCCGGCACGACCAGACGAGGACACCACCCACCGTGCCCATCGAGACGCACGCCCCGTCAGTACCGCTCACCGCCCCGATCTCGCCGCCCGGCTCCACGGAGGACTCCACCTTGACCCCGCTCACCACGCTCACCGCGCTCGACGACGCCATCGAGAACCTCGGCGTACCCGTCCCCTGCCGCTCCTACGACCCGGAGGTCTTCTTCGCCGAGTCGCCCGCCGACGTCGAGTACGCCAAGTCCCTCTGCCGCACCTGCCCGCTCGTCGAGGCCTGCCTCGCCGGGGCGAAGGACCGCCGCGAGCCGTGGGGCGTCTGGGGCGGAGAGCTCTTCGTCCAGGGTGTGGTCGTCGCCCGCAAGCGCCCCCGCGGCCGTCCGCGCAAGAACCCGGTCGCAGCGTGACCGCGACCTGTGGGGCCCCCGCCCCCACACGCCGGTTGCGGATCGGAACGATCGACCACCCCCACACCCATGACCCTCGGAATCAGGCACCAATGAGCACCCCCACGAAGGAGCCCGTCGGCTCCGCCACCCCCGACGTCACCATCATCGGCGCGAACGACTCGCGTCAGAACAGGACCCGCGAAATGCAACTCATCCCCGAAGCCCTGGCCCGTGCTCATATGCACGAGCGCCTGCGGGAGGCCCAGGACGACCGCCAGTCGGCCCGCCTGGTCGCCGCCCGCCGGATGCAGCGCCGGGCGGAGCGCGCCTCGCTGCGCGCCCGCCGCGCGCTGGCCATGGCGGTCATGCACTGACCGCCCAGCCCGCACCCCACCGCGGGGGGGGGCCGGGGGCGGGGGGCCCCCCCGGGGGGGGGGGGGGGGGGCCCCCCCCCCGCGGGGGGGGGGGGGGGGGGGGGGGGGGGGGCCGCCGGCCCCCCCCCCCCCCCGCCC
>NZ_JBIRLM010000002.1:0-47420 GCF_044330565.1 Streptomyces sp. NPDC017448
CCCCGCCGAACCCGCGGCGGGGCCCCGCCCGCCGCCGGGGCCCCGGGGGGGGGGGTCGGCCGCCGCCGGCCCGGGGGCCCCCCCGCGGGGGGCCCCCCCGGGCCGGACGGGCCCGCGGCCGGACGCGGGTCAGTGCACGCCCACGCCGGCGGCGGCCGGGACCACGTGCTCGCCGTGCACCGGGGGTTCGTCCGCCGGGTCGGGCTTGCGGCCGAAGTGGTTGAAGGCGAGGTTCAGCACGATCGCCACCACGCAGCCGGTGGAGATGCCCGAGTCGAGGACGACCAGCAGGTCCTCGGGGAAGGCGTGGTAGAACTGCGGCGCGGCGATCGGGATCAGGCCGATACCCACGGCCGCCGCCACGATCAGGGCGTTCTCGCCCTTCTCCAGGGCGGCGGTGGCCAGGGTCTGGATGCCGCTGGCCGCGACCGTGCCGAAGAGGACGATGCCCGCGCCGCCGAGGACCGGCAGCGGTACGAGGGCGATGACCGAGGCGGCGACCGGGACGAGGCCGAGGAGGATCAGGATCACGCCGCCCGCCGCGACGACGAAGCGGCTGCGGATCTTGGTCATGGCGACGAGGCCGACGTTCTGGGCGAAGGCGCTGCACATGAAGCCGTTGAAGATCGGGCTGATGGCGCTGCCGAGGGTGTCGGCGCGCAGGCCGCCCTCGATGATCTTCTCGTCGGCCGGGCGGTCCACGATCTTTCCGAGGGCCAGCATGTCCGCGGTGGACTCGGTCATGCAGACCAGCATCACGATGCACATGGAGATGACGGCGGCGACCTCGAACTGCGGGGCGCCGAAGGCGAAGGGCGTCGGGAAGCCGACCACGTCGGCCTCCTTGATGGCGCCGAAGTCGGTGATGCCGGCGGGGATGGCGAGGAGCGTGCCGATGATCAGGCCGAGCAGGATCGCGATCTGCTGGAGGAAGCCGCGCAGGAGTTTGCGCAGGGCCAGCACGATCACCAGGGTCACGGCGGCCATGGTGATGTTGGTCATCGAGCCGTAGTCGTCGGCCCTCGCGTTGCCGCCCTGCGACCAGTTGAAGGCGACCGGGAGGAGCGAGACGCCGATCAGGGTGATCACGGTGCCGGTCACCACGGGCGGGAAGAAGCGCACCAGTTTGCAGAAGTACGGGGCGAGGACGAAGCCGAGGAGGCTCGCGACGATGATCGCGCCGAAGATGACGGCTATCCCGTCGTGTCCCCGGTCCTTGCCTATCGCGATCATCGGGGCGACACCGGCGAAGGAGACGCCGTTGACGAAGGGCAGCCGGGCGCCGACCTTCCAGAAGCCGATGGTCTGGAGGAGGGTGGCGATCCCCGCGGTGAACAGGCTCGCCCCCATGAGGAAGGCGGTCTCCTTGGCGGTGAGGCCGACGGCCGGCCCCACGATGAGCGGCGGGGCCACCACGCCCGCGTACATGGCGGCCACGTGCTGGAGGCCGCTGGTGAACATCTTCAGCGGGGGGAGGGTTTCGTCGACCGGATGTTTCCGGCCGTCACCTGCTGCTTCTGCTTCTGTGACGGCGTCGTCCGTCACGTCGGGGGCGGCTGCGTCTGCGTCTTTGCGAAACCTGGGCTTAGCGGCCACGGCGGTTCCTCCGGTCGGTTACACGTCATCGGCGACGTGGGGTTCAGGGAGGTGGTGCGTAAGTGGTGCGGTGGGGCTTGCGGCTCTCTCAGGTGGTGCAGGTCGTGCAGAGGGGGGTACGGGGGCGCGCACGTGGGGGTGGGTGCGGGCAGCGTTCATCACCGGTCCGGCGGAAGCGCGCGCTGGGGCGCGCTTCCGCCGGACCGGCTGCCGCGGACCCCGCTCGGGTCCACGGCGGCCGGTCTCGGGCCGTCCCCCTCGACCGGCCGGTCGGATGTCCGCGCGGAGCCGGGCTCCGGCGGGGGGGTCCGCGCGGGGTCAGGCTCCGGCGGCGATCTGTGCCAGTCGCCTGGCCTCGTCGCGGGTCGCGCGGGCGATGGCGTCCTCGTCCACGGTGGTGAGGCGGTTGTCCTCGACGACCGGCTTGCCGTCGACGAGGGAGAGGGTCACCGGAGCGGCCGCGCCGAAGACGAGCGCGGTCACCGGGTCGGCGATCGAGGAGTGGGCCAGGGTGTCCAGCTTCCACAGCACGAGGTCGGCGAGCTTGCCGGCCTCCAGGGAGCCGATCTGGTCGGCGCGGCCCAGCACCCGGGCTCCGCCGAAGGTCCCGAGGCGCAGTGCCTGGCGCGCGTCGAGGGCCTTCTCCCGGTGGGCGCCGAGGCGGTTGATGAGCAGGGCGTTGCGCAGCTCGGTGTGGAGTTCGCCGGACTCGTTGGAGGCGGTGCCGTCCACGCCGAGGCCGACCGGCACCCCGGCGGCGAGCATGTCGGGGACGCGGGCGATCCCGGCGGCGAGGCGGGCGTTGGAGGACGGGCAGTGGGCGACGCCGGTGCCCGTGCGGGCGAACGCGGCGATGTCGGAGTCGTTCATGTGGACGCAGTGCGCCATCCACACGTCGTCGCCGAGCCAGCCGGTCGACTCGAAGTAGTCGGTCGGGCCCATCCCGAACAGCTCCTTGCAGAACTGCTCCTCCTCGACGGTCTCCGAACCGTGGGTGTGCAGCCGTACGCCCTTGCGTCGGGCCAACTCGGCGCCCTGGCGCATCAGTTCGGTGGAGACGGAGAAGGGCGAGCAGGGCGCGACGGCGACCTGGGTCATGGCGTCGAAGGAGGCGTCGTGGTGGGTGTCGACGGTGGCCTCGGTGGCGGCGAGCGCGTCCTCCAGGGTCTCCACGGCGAAGTCCGGGGGCAGGCCGCCGTCCCTCTCGCCGCGGTCCATGGAGCCCCGGGCGAGGGTGAACCGTACGCCCATCTCGCGGGCGGCGCCGATGATCGCGCCGGAGAGGTCGCCGGAGCCCCGCGGGAAGACGTAGTGGTGGTCCATGGCGGTGGTGACGCCGCCGCGGGCCATCATCGCGAGCGAGCCCTGGGCGGCGGCGCGGGCCATCGGCTCGTCGATGCGCGCCCAGGTCGGGTAGAGGGCGACCAGCCAGTCGAAGAGGTTGTGGTCGGTGGCCAGGCCCCGGGTTATCCACTGGTAGAAGTGGTGGTGGGTGTTGACCAGGCCGGGGGTGGCGAGGTGACCGGTGGCGTCGACGCGCCGGACGACCCCGGTGAGGCCCTCGGGCGCCCTGCCGGCGCCGATGGACTCGATGCGGTTGCCGGCCACCACGATGTGCCCGGAGGCGTACTCGGTGTCGTGGGCGTCGACGGTGGCGATCGAACAGTTCTCGATGACGGTGCGCTGAGGGTCTGCCGAAGCTGCCATGGCGCTTCCTTCTTCTCTCTGTGGCGATGCGGGCACGGCAGGACCCTAGGAGGATTTGAGTGCCACAGCGGTACGGCTGTGGGTGCCGAGATGGTGGAAGAACAGGTTGAGCACGACCGCGACCAGGGCCCCCGCGCTGATCCCGGAGCCGAGGACGGTCTGCGCCCAGGCCGGGAATCCGGCGTAGAAGGCGGGTGCGGCGAGCGGGATGATGCCCGCGCCGAGCGCGACGGCGACCAGGATGATGTTGGAGCTGTCGTCGAGGCCGGCTTCGGCGAGCGTACGGATGCCGCTGACCGCGATGGAGCCGAAGAGGACGATGCCTGCGCCGCCGAGGACGGGCATCGGGACGAGCGAGACGACCGCGCCGAGCACCGGGAAGGCGCCGAGGACCAGGAGCGCTCCGCCCGCCGCCGCGACGACGTACCGGCTGCGGACCCGGGTCAGCGAGACGACGCCGACGTTCTGGGCGAAGGCGCTGGTGGGGAAGCCGCCGAAGACCGGACCGAGGAGGGTGGCGATGCCGTCCGTGCGCAGTCCGCGGGTGATGGTGCGCCCGTCGGTGCGGCGGTCGCAGATCTCGCCGAGGGCCAGCATCCCGGCCGACGACTCCGTCATCAGGACCAGCATGACGATGCAGAGCGAGAGGATCGCGGCGGGCTGGAACTCCGGTGCGCCGAAGGCGAAGGGGGTCGGCAGGGCGGCCAGCGGCGCGGACCTCAGCACGGAGAAGTCGGCCATGCCGAACGGGATCGCGGCCAGCGTTCCGACGAACATCCCCATGAGCAGGGCCACTTGCTTGAGGAAGCCGCGGCCGAAGCGCTGGATGAGCAGGATCACGACGAGGGTGAAGGCGGCCAGCGCCAGGTACTTCATGGCACCGAAGTCGTCGGCGGTGGCGTCCCCGCCCTGCGCCCAGGCGACCGGAACGGGCATGAGGGTGACGCCGATGAGGGTGATGACCACGCCGGTGACGAGGGGCGGGAAGAAGCGCAGCAGCCGGCCGAAGAACGGTCCGACCGCCAGGCAGAAGACGCCTGCGACGATCACCGCTCCGTAGATCGCGGGGAGTTGGCGCCCCGGCGCACTGGTCTCGGCGATGGCGAGCATCGGCGCGATCCCGGCGGAGGAGGCCGCGTTGACGAAGGGGAGCCGGTTGCCCGCGAAGCGGCCGAGGCCGACGGTCTGCAGGACGGTGGCGAGTCCGGCGATCAGGAGGCTCGCCGCGATGAGCCGGGTCATGCCGGCGGTGTCCAGACCCACGGCCTGGCCGATGATCAGCGGAGGGGTGACGACGCCCGCGTACATGGCGGCGATGTGCTGGAGTGCGGCGGGGACGAGCCGCGCCGGCGGGAGTTTCTCGTCGACCGGGTGGACTGCCGTGCCGGTGAGGGTTTTCGAGGGGTCTGTGCCTGGGCCTTCGGCCGGCCCCGTTGCAGGCTGTGCCATGGGTGTTCCCTCCGGGTGACCGGCCGCCGCCCGTCTGCGGGCGGGCGGCGGCCGGTTCAGCACCGCGTCAGAGGTTGGTCATGTCGACCGGGATCTTCGGCTCGACGCCGTCCCGGAGCACGGTGGCCTCGATCAGACCGTAGGGACGGTCCGCCGCGAAGTAGACCTCATTGTCGTTCTTGAGGCCGAACGGTTCGAGGTCCACCAGGAAATGGTGGTTGTTCGGCAGCGAGAAGCGGATCTCGTCGATCTCGCTGCGGCTGTTGATGATCCGCGAACCCATCTGGTACAGGGTCTGCTGGAGCGAGAGGGAGTAGGTCTCGGCGAAGGCCTGGAGCATGTGCTTGCGCGCCTGCTCGTAGGACTTCTCCCAGTTCGGCATGGACTGCTCGTCGCTGGTCCAGTTGTAGCGCCAGCGGGCGGAGACGTCGGTCGCCAGGATGCGGTCGTACGCCTCCTTCAGCGTCGTGTACTTGTCCTTGACGTAGCCCCAGAACTCGGAGTTGGTCGAGTTCATCACGGTGAGGTCCTTGAGGCCGGAGACGACCTCCCAGCTCTCGCCGTCGTAGGTGACCTGGGTGACGCGGGTCTCCTGGCCCTTGCGGACGAAGGAGTGCTTGACCTCGTCGGCGCCGATGAACTTCGAGTTGCCGTCGGAGGTCGCGATGCGCTCCCAGGCGTACTCCTCGATCCGGATGCGGGCGCGGTGGATCGGCTCCTGCGAGGTGACGAAGTGCCGGGCGAGGTGGATGCCGAACTGCTCGGCGGACTCGATCCCGTACTCCTTGGCGAACGCGAACACCGTGTTCTTGGTGGTGTCGGTCGGCAGGACGTTGGCGTTGGAGCCGGAGTAGTGGACGTCGTCCATGGAGCCGGAGAGGGCGACCGAGACGTTCAGGTCCTTGATGTGGTGGGTGTCGCCGTCCCGCACGATCTTGACGACGCGGTTCTCTGCTTTGCCGTACTGGTTCTGGCCGAGAATCGTGGGCATGTCGGTGCTAGCTCCCTCGGTAAACGGAGTAGCCGAACGGGTTGAGCAGCAGCGGTACGTGGTAGTGCTCGCCCGGGACGACCGCGAACGCGATGGTCACCTCCGGGAAGAACGCGCCGCTGTCCCTTACGCGGGGGGCGTCCTGCTGCGCCTCGGCTTGCTTCTTGGAAAAGTACGTCTCGGTGTCGAAGTCGAGGCGTACGTGGGTGGTTCCCTCCGGCAGGGCCGGGAGGTCCTTGCAACGTCCGTCCGCATCGGTGGCGGAGGCTCCGAGCGGGACGTACGGTGCGTCGCTTCCGCCGCGGGCGGCGAGCGAGACGGCGACGGACGCGGCGGGGCGGCCGATGCTGGTGTCCAGGATGTGGGTGGACACCGATGCGGTCGTGTCGGTACTCAAGACCGTCACTCTCCTCGATCTCAAGAGTCCTGTGCGGGAGCGTCCTCTGCGAGGGCCTCCGTCACGAGACGGGTCAGCCGGATGCGGTTGATCTTGCCCAGTTCGGTGCGCACGATCTCCCGCTCCCGCTCGGGCGTGTTCCCGATCCGGGACTTCACCGCGTCGCGCATCTGCTCGCCGGTGGCTCCGGTGGCGCAGATCAGGAAGACGTGTCCGAACCGTTCCTGGTAGGCCAGGTTCAGTTCGAGCATCTCGGTCTTGAGCTCCTCGGAGGCGCCGGCCATGCCTCGCTGCTCGCGGGAGGAGGTCGGGTCGCCGGGCTTCGGGCGGCCGATCGGCGGGTGGCCCGCCATCGCGTCGGCCAGCTCCGCCGCGGTGAGCCGCGCGGTGGCGGCGTCGCTCGCGGTGAGCAGGGCTTCTTCGGTGGCGTACGGGCGCCCGGCGAGGATGGTGCTTCCCCAGGTCGCACTGGCACACACCTCGTGCAGTACGGGGGTGGCCTCGCCGTCCGCCAGGGCGTTGAACCGGGTGAGGCCCGGTGTGGAGCTCGACGTCACGGGAGCCTCCGTGGCTGTTTTTCGCTGTGCGTTGTTCGGGCTGCGGATAGCTAACGCCCTCCACAACACGACGTCAACAGTTTGTTGAAATCTCGCGAACGAAGAAAGCCGCCGTCCCGGCATGCGGACGGCGGCTTTCCCGGTCGTTCGGCCAACTACTCACCCTTGGCCGCATGTTCCCGGTTCAGGTAGTTGTACACGGTGAATCTGGAGACGCCCAGAGCGCCCGCCACGGTCTCCACTCCGTGCCGCACCGAGAAGGCGCCACGCGCCTCCAGCATCCGGACGACGGACTGCTTGGCCTTCCGGTCCAGGTCGGCGAGGGGCATTCCGTGCCGCCGCTCCATCGCGGCGAGGATGTGGTCCAGCGAGTCGGAGAGCTGGGGAAGCCGCACGGCCACGACGTCCCGCCCCTCCCACGCCAGGACGACGTCGTCCTGCTCGGCCCGGTCCGGTCCCAGCAGCTCCGCGCCCATGGCGTCGACGAGCGGCTTCACGGCCGCCACGAGGGGGTGGTCGAGTCCGGCCGGCAGGCGGTCCGCCGCCGGAGAGGGGGCGCCGGCGACAGGGGGGTGGTCGACGGACTCGGTCACGGCGCGTCCCCCTCGACCACGTTCACCTGGAGCGAGACCCGGGTGGCGCCCGAGGCCAGGGCCCGGCGCAGCAGGGTGTCCACGGCGGTGAGCACCTGGTCCGCGCCCCCTTCCGCGGTGTTGCCGAAGGGGCCGACGTCGACGGCGTCCAGCTCGGCGGCCTGGATCACCTCACGGGCCACCACCGCGTGGGTGGGCGCCTCGTCGAGATCGAACGGCTCGGTGGTGAACTCCACCCTCAAGCGCACTGTGCCTCCATCGTGTCCGCGCCCCGGGTGCGGGCCCCCGCGGCTCGGCCACGACTGTAGCCGCTGGGCGGATTCCCGCCCCGGTCCGCGCGGCGCCCGCCCGCGGCGGCGGCGGGAGGGGCGGGCCCCGGGAGCGGGCGGCGGGCGGGGCGATTTCGCCGACACCTCTTGACAGCCTCGCCGCCCGCCGGGCAATCTTCCGTTAAGCAGAAAGAAACTTCCGCAATACGGAAGGAGCGCCGACATCCTCATGGGATACCCGGACCAGCGCTTCGATGTGAACCTTTCGATCCTCTTCACGGAACTCCCGCTCCTGGAGCGCCCCGCGGCAGCCGCCGCGGCCGGCTTCACGGCGGTCGAGCTGTGGTGGCCCTGGATCGAGACCCCCACCCCGCCGCAGGCCGAACTCGACGCCCTCAAGAAGGCGCTCGACGACGCCGGCACCCAGCTGGTGGGGCTGAACTTCTACGCCGGACTCCTCCCCGGCCCCGACCGCGGCGCGCTCTCCGTGCCCGGCGAGGAGTCGGACCGCTTCCGCGCCAACATCGGGGTGGCGGCCGACTTCGCCGCCTCGGTGGGGTGCACGGCGCTCAACGCGCTGTACGGCAACCGCGTCGAGGGCGTCGACCCGCAGGTGCAGGACGCGCTCGCGCTGGAGAACCTGGTCCTGGCCGCCCGCGCCGCGGACCGGATCGGGGCGGTCCTGCTCGTCGAGGCCCTCAACAAGCCGGAGTCGCCGCTCTATCCGCTGGTCGGCGCACCGGCCGCGATCGAGGTCGTCGACAAGGTCAACGCCGCGACGGGCCTCGGGAACGCCAAGTTCCTGCTGGACCTCTACCACCTGTCGATGAACGGCGAGGAGCTGAGCCAGGTGATCAAGGCGTACGCCGCGAAGACCGGCCACGTCCAGATCGCCGACAACCCGGGGCGCGGCGCGCCGGGCACCGGTTCGCTCCCGCTGGAGCGGCTGCTCGACGAGCTGAAGGACGCCGGGTACACGGGCCGGGTCGGCCTGGAGTACAAGCCGGGCGACCGGCCGAGCGCGGAGGCCTTCGACTGGCTCCCGGAATCGGCCCGGGCGGACCGCTGACCGGCTGACGGCCGCGGGCCGCGCACGGGCAGGGGCGGCCCCGGGGCCCGCCCGGCCCCTCACGTACACACGTTTTCCAGGAAGGCACCCTCATGAGCAACAACCTCCCGAAGGTCGCGTGGATCGGTCTCGGCATCATGGGCTCCCCCATGTCCGAGAACCTGATCAAGGCCGGTTACTCCGTCACCGGATACACCCTGGAGCAGGAGAAGATCGACCGGCTGGTCGCGGCCGGCGGCGCCGGCGCCTCCTCGATCGCGGACGCGGTGAAGGACGCGGACGTCGTCATCACGATGGTGCCCGCCTCCCCGCAGGTCGAGGCCATCGCCTACGGGCCGGACGGCATCCTGGAGAACGCGAAGCGCGGCGCCCTGCTGGTGGACATGTCCTCCATCACCCCGCAGACCTCGGTCGACCTGGCCGAGAACGCGGCGGCCAAGGGCATCCGGGTCCTGGACGCGCCGGTCTCCGGCGGCGAGGCGGGCGCCGTCGAGGCGGTCCTGTCCATCATGGTCGGCGGCGAGCAGGCGGACTTCGACGCCGCGAAGCCGCTGCTGGAGGCGCTCGGCAAGACGATCGTGCTCTGCGGGCCGCACGGCTCCGGCCAGACGGTGAAGGCCGCCAACCAGCTCATCGTCGCGGTCAACATCCAGGCGTGCGCCGAGGCCGTGGTCTTCCTGGAGAAGTCCGGGGTGGACCTCGCCGCCGCGCTCGACGTCCTCAACGGCGGTCTGGCCGGCTCGACCGTGCTGACCCGGAAGAAGGACAATTTCCTGAAGCGGGACTTCGCCCCCGGCTTCCGGATCGACCTGCACCACAAGGACATGGGCATCGTCACGGACGCCGCCCGCAACGTCGGCGCGGCCCTGCCCGTCGGCGGTGTGGTCGCCCAGCTGGTCGCCTCGCTGCGCGCCCAGGGCGACGGCGGGCTGGACCACTCGGCGCTGCTGCGCTCGGTCGAGCGGCTGTCCGGCTCCCAGGTCTGACCCCCCGCCCCGCACAGGGGCCGCCTCCTCGAAGAGGCCCGTGAACTCCGGGTCGCGGCGGCGCTGACACCTGTCCTGTCGCGCCCAGGCGCTGCCGCGACCCGGAACCCCATACTTCGTTTTCAACAAACTGTTGACGTTGCTCAGTGGCGAATCTACGCTCCACAAGCCGTCAGCAGCTCGTACGAAAGGTCATCCCGCCACATGGCTAAGCGTGTGCTCACGACCGAGTCAGGCGCCCCGGTCGCCGACAACCAGAACTCCGCCTCCGCCGGCGCCGGCGGGCCGCTCCTCCTCCAGGACCAGCACCTCCTGGAGAAGCTCGCCCGCTTCAACCGTGAGCGCATCCCGGAGCGCGTGGTGCACGCCCGTGGCTCCGGCGCGTACGGCTACTTCGAGGTCACCGACGACGTCACCGGCTTCACCCGCGCCGACTTCCTCTCCGCCGTGGGCAAGCGCACCGAGACGTTCATCCGCTTCTCCACGGTCGCGGACTCGCTCGGCGGCGCGGACGCGGTCCGCGACCCGCGCGGCTTCGCCCTCAAGTTCTACACGGACGAGGGCAATTACGACCTGGTCGGCAACAACACCCCGGTGTTCTTCATCAAGGACCCGATCAAGTTCCCCGACTTCATCCACTCGCAGAAGCGCGACCCCTTCACGGGCCGTCAGGAGCCGGACAACGTCTGGGACTTCTGGGCGCACTCCCCCGAGGCGACGCACCAGGTCACGTGGCTGATGGGCGACCGCGGCATCCCCGCCTCGTACCGCCACATGAACGGGTACGGCTCGCACACCTACCAGTGGACGAACGCCGAGGGCGAGGCCTTCTTCGTCAAGTACCACTTCAAGACGAACCAGGGCGTGCGCTCCCTCTCCGCCGAGCAGGCCGCCGAACTCGTCGGCAAGGACGCCAACTCGCACCAGACGGACCTGCTCCAGGCCATCGAGCGCGGCGTCAACCCGTCCTGGACGCTGTACGTCCAGGTGATGCCGGCCGCCGAGGCCGCGGACTACCGGTTCAACCCGTTCGACCTCACCAAGGTGTGGCCCCACGCCGACTACCCGCTCCAGCGGGTCGGCCGCCTGGTCCTGAACCGCAACCCGGACAACGTCTTCGCCGAGGTCGAGCAGGCCGCGTTCTCCCCGAACAACTTCGTGCCCGGCATCGGGCCGTCCCCGGACAAGATGCTCCAGGGCCGGCTGTTCGCCTACGCGGACGCCCACCGCTACCGCCTGGGCGTCAACCACACCCAGCTGCCGGTGAACGCGCCGCGCACCCCCGTGGTCGACAACTACGGCCGCGACGGACTCCACGCGACCCGCTACGGTTCGCGCCACGACAAGAACTACGAGCCCAACTCGTACGCCGGTCCGGTGCAGACCGACGCGGCGCTCTCCTCCCCGCTCGCGGTCCACGGCTGGACGGGGACGCACGAGGCGCCCGCGCACAGCAAGGACGACGACTTCTTCCAGGCCGGCGAGTTGTACCGGCTCATGTCCGAGGACGAGAAGGGCCGTCTGGTCGCGAACATCGCCGGGGGCCTGTCACAGGTCACCCGCGACGACGTGATCGAGAAGAACCTCGCCCACTTCCACGCCGCCGACGCCGACTACGGCAAGCGCGTGGAGGAGGCGGTCCGCGCCCTGCGCGAGGACTGAGACCCCCAGACCCCTGCCCCTGCCGCGCACCCGGATGAGGGGTGCCGCGCGGCACGGGCAGGACGACGAGGCCGCGGCGGTCGAGCGATGCCAGTGCGGTGGTGAAGGACCGGGGACCGTCTCCTGACCTGAAGGAGACGCCCTCCCCCGGGCCGATCGCCGCCGCCGCGGTCCCTGTCACCCGGTGAACGAGGGCGCGGAGTACGGATACGGTCCCGTACTCCGCGCCCTTCCGCGTGCCCGCGCCCGTACGGTCCGGCCCGCCCGGCCCCGTGCGGCGGGGGGGGGCCGTGCCGTTCCGCCCCGTCCGGCGCTCCGGGACGGAACCCTCGTGGAAGGCGGGGCCGCACCCCGCGTCGAGGGGCCCCCGGCTTCCCGTCCCGTACGTCCGGGCCCGCCCGCCCCGGGGTTCCGCCCTCGAACGCCCGGCAGGCCGGCGTCCGCGCGCCCCGGGCACCGCGCGGGCCGGGAGGGCACGGCAAGGCGCAAGGGCCCCCGGCCCGGAGGGTCGCTCCGGGCCGGGGGCCCTCAGGGGTGGCGCGTCCGTCAGGAGACGGTCAGCGGGCGGATTGCGGTCGGGGCGTGGGACGGGTCCGTGGCCAGGTCCTCGAACTCGTTCACCGACGCGATGTCGCTCCCGCTCATCGCGATGTTCGTGACCCGCTCCAGGATGGCCTCGACCACTACCGGCACCCGGAACTCCGCCGCCAGCTTCTTGGCCTCCTCGAAGGCCGGCAGCAGCCGGTCCGGCTCGGTGACCCGGATCGCCTTGCAGCCGAGTCCCTCGACGACCTTGACGTGGTCCACGCCGTAGACGCCCAGCTCCGGGGAGTTGAGGTTCTCGAACTCCAGGTTGACCTGGAAGTCGATGTCGAAGTTGCGCTGCGCCTGGCGGATGAGCCCGAGGTAGGAGTTGTTCACCAGCACGTGGACGTACGGGATGCGGTGCTGGGCTCCGACGGCAAGCTCCTCCAGCATGAACTGGAAGTCGTAGTCGCCGGAGAGGGCCACGACCGTGCCCTCCGGGTCCGCCGTGGCGACGCCCAGCGCGGCCGGGATGGTCCAGCCCAGCGGGCCCGCCTGGCCGCAGTTGATCCAGTGGCGCGGCCTGTAGACGTGCAGCATCTGCGCGCCGGCGATCTGGGAGAGCCCGATCGTGGTGACGTAACGGGTCTCCGGGCCGAACGCCCGGTTCATCTCCTCGTACACGCGCTGCGGCTTGAGCGGCACGTCGTCGAAGTGGGTGCGCCGCTGGAGCGTCGCCCTCCGTTCCTGTGTGGAGGCGGCCCAGGCCGTACGGTCCTTCAGCTCGCCCGCGGCCTTCAGCTCGCGCGCGACCTCGACGAAGAGTTCCAGCGCGGCCCTGGCATCGGAGGCGATCCCGAGGTCCGGGGCGAAGATCTTGCCGAGCTGGGTGGGTTCGATGTCCACGTGGACGAAGGTGCGGCCCTTCGTGTAGACGTCCAGCTTGCCGGTGTGGCGGTTGGCCCAGCGGTTGCCGATGCCGAGGACGAAGTCGGATTCCAGGAAGTTCGCGTTGCCGTAGCGGTGCGAGGTCTGCAGGCCCACCATGCCGGCGTTCAGCTCGTGGTCGTCGGGGAGGATGCCCCAGCCCATCAGGGTCGGGACGACGGGGACGCCGGTCAGCTCGGCGAACTCCACGAGGAGTTCGGAGGCGTCGGCGTTGATGATGCCGCCGCCCGCGACGAGGACCGGCCGCTCGGAGGCGTTCAGCATCGCCACGGCCCGCTCGATCTGCTTGCGGGAGGCGGCGGGCTTGTGCACCGGCAGGGGCTCGTACAGCTCCGGGTCGAACTCGATCTCGGTGAGCTGGACGTCGATCGGCAGGTCGATGAGGACCGGGCCGGGGCGGCCGGTGCGCATCAGGTGGAACGCCTGCTGGAAGACGCCGGGGACCTGCGCGGCCTCCAGGACGGTGGTCGCCGCCTTGGTGACCGGCTTCGCGATCGAGGCGATGTCGACGGCCTGGAAGTCCTCCTTGTGCAGGACGGCGGTCGGCGCCTGGCCGGTGATGCACAGGATCGGGACGGAGTCGGCGATGGCGGAGTACAGCCCGGTGATCATGTCGGTGCCCGCCGGGCCCGACGTGCCGATGCAGACGCCGATGTTGCCCGCCGCGGCCCGGGTGTAGCCCTCCGCCATGTGGGAGGCGCCCTCGACGTGCCGGGCCAGCGTGTGGGTGACCCCGCCGGCGGCCTTGAGGGCCGCGTAGAAGGGGTTGATCGCCGCGCCCGGAACGCCGAACGCGTTGCTGACGCCTTCGCGCTTCAGGATCTCAACTGCCGCTCGGGCAGCGGTCATACGAGGCATGGAAGCTCCTGGTCGGGATTGGTGGAGTCGGGCTCTGTCGCGCCACCTGAGAGCACCAATTCCGCATTACGGAAACTTACTTCTGTTATACGGAAGCAATCTAAAACCTGGGGGGTTCCCCGTCAAGGGCGCGCCGGGCCCGCGGGCGGCCGGAAAGGACCGTGCGCCCGGAGCGGAGTACGCCGTTCCCCTCCCCGGTGCTCCGCTCCTGGTGGACGATGGCGTGACGAGGGAGGCGCGGAGTACGGTCGGTCGCCGGTCCGTGCCGGAGGGAGGCGAACGTGGAGTCCGTGCCGGTCCGGTGCCCTGCCTGCGGCCGGGACCACGCCTACAGCGCCCCGGCCTACCCCTGCCCGTGCGGCGAGCCCACCGCCCCGCCGCTGCTGCGCGGCGCCCCGGCGGTCCGGGTCGTCCACCGCAGCTGGAACGACGCCTGGGTCACCGTGCGTTGTGCGTCCTGCGCCCGGGAGGACCAGTGGCCGCAGCCCGAGCTGTGCTGCCCGTGCGGGACCGTCCTGCGCCTGCCGGTGCGCCCCGCGGCCACCGCACCGGTGCGGGCCGATCCGGTCTCCCCCGCCCACATCCCGCTGCCGCGCACCGCCGCCCGCCCGCGCCCGGCGTTCCGCCCGACGGCGATCCGCACCGGCCACGACGCGGTGGACGCGGCCGGGCGGTACCTGACCTGGCTGGGCTACTGCGGCGTCGGCCGGCCCGCCGCGGACCCGGCCCCGGGGATCGACCTGCGGGGCGACGGGGTCGTCGCGTGCGTGGACTCCACCACCCGCCCGGCCGCCCTGCGCGCGGTCGAGACCCTCTGGCTCAACGCGCTGGGCGCGTCGGCGGCCGGGGTGTTCTTCTCCCTCTCGGGGTACGCGGCCGACGCGCGGGCCCGCGCGGACGGCGTCGGGCTCCCCCTCTTCGTCCTGGACCCCGCCGGCGCCCCCCGGCCGGTGAACGGTCCGGCCGACGAACTGGCCGGCGCCGGCGCCTGACCGGCGTCCGGGGTACGGTTCCGGCCCCGCGTCCGGTCCCGCCGCCGGGAGCCGGAATCCGGCGCCTCGCGTACCGGTCCGGGCTCCGGCGCGGCACACTGAGTCCATGCGTATCCGCTCCGCCAGACGCTCGGATCTCCCGGTACTCCAGGACATCGAGCGCGCCGCAGGGGAACCGTTCCGCGCCCTCGGCATGGCCTTCGTGGCCGACGACGATCCGCCCCCGCTCGACCTGCTGGAGAGCTACCGGCAGGCAGGCCGTTGCTGGGTGGCCACCGACCCCCTCTCCGCCACCGGCGACCGGCCGCTCGGCTATGTGCTCGCCGACCCCGTCGACGACGCCCTCCACATCGAGCAGGTCTCGGTCGACCCCGCCGCCGCCCGCCGGGGCATCGGACGGGGGCTGATCGCCCATCTCGCCGCCGTGGCCGCGCGGCGCGGGATGACGGCGCTGACCCTGACCACCTTCACCGACGTGCCGTGGAACGCCCCGTACTACGCCCGGATCGGCTTCCGGGTGCTGCGTGAGGAAGAACTCACCGACGGGCTCCGGACGATCCGCGGCGAGGAGGCCCAGCACGGCCTCGACCGCTGGCCACGGGTCTGCATGCGCCGGGAACTGGCCGCCGTCCCCCCGCCGAAGACCGCACGAACGGTCGCACAGCCACAGCTTCTTCCGGACACGTCGGGGGCGTCCGGCGCTTCGGAGACGGTAGCTGTCGGTGGCGGCGCGTAAGCTGTGCGCATGGCTTTACTCCCCGACAGCTCCTCCCCAGCACCCCGTCCCGCGCCCGCCGCCGAGCTGGCCAACGAGGCGATCCGCGCGCTCGTCGACGCCACCGGCCCCGACTGGTCCGAGGCGTCGGCGGCGACCTACGAGGTGCTGCTGATCGAGTGGGCGGCGGCGACCCGGGGCGACCCCGACATCATCGAAGCCGCCTGACCCCGCCCGGCGTACCCACCGCGTCCACCTGCGGTGACCCCGTCCTGTACGGGGTCACCGCCTTTCCCCGCGCCGTGCCGGCTCCGCTCACTCCGCGTAGCTCTCCCGCAGCTCGACCTTGCGGACCTTTCCGCTGACCGTCATCGGGAAGGCCGCGAGGACCCGCAGCCTGCGCGGGATCTTGTAGTGCGCCAGCCGCTCCCGGCAGAACGCCGTCACCTCCTCCAGCGTCGGCGGGTCGGCCGGGTCGCGGGGGATGACACAGGCCAGGATCTCCTCGCCGTACCGCTCGTCCGGCACCCCGACCACCTGGACGTCGGCGATCTTCGGATGGCCGTACAGGAACTCCTCGATCTCCCTCGGGTACACGTTCTCGCCGCCCCGGATGATCATGTCCTTGATCCGGCCGACGACCTGGACGTACCCGTCCTCGCGCATCACCGCGAGGTCCCCCGTGTGCATCCACCGCCCCGCGTCGACGACTTCGGCGGTGCGCTCGGGCTGGTCCCAGTAGCCGAGCATCACGCTGTAGCCCCGGGTGCGCAGTTCACCGGCGGCGCCGCGCGGCAGCGTGACGCCGGTGGCCGGGTCGACGACCTTGACCTCGATGTGCGGCAGCACGCGGCCCACCGTGCCGGTGCGGCGCTCCTGGTCGTCGTCGCGGCGGGTCTGGGTGGAGACCGGGGACGTCTCCGTCATCCCGTAGCAGATCGACACCTCGGCCATGTGCATCTCGGCGACGACCCGCTTCATCACCTCGGCCGGACAGGGGGAGCCGGCCATGATCCCGGTGCGCAGCGAGGAGAGGTCGTACGTCGCGAACTCCGGCAGGTTCAGCTCCGCGATGAACATGGTGGGCACCCCGTACAGCGAGGTGCAGCGCTCCCGCTGGACGGCGGCCAGCACGGCGGCGGGCTCGAAGGACGGGCCGGGGATCACCATGCACGCGCCGTGCGAGGTGGCCGCGAGGTTGCCCATCACCATGCCGAAGCAGTGGTAGAAGGGGACGGGGATGCAGATCCGGTCCTCCTCCGTGTAGGCGATGGTCTCCCCCACGAAGTAGCCGTTGTTCAGGATGTTGTGGTGGGTGAGGGTCGCTCCCTTGGGGAAGCCCGTGGTGCCCGACGTGTACTGGATGTTGATCGGGTCGTCGCAGGACAGCTCCGCCTCCCGGGCGGCCAGTTGTCCGGCCGTGACGGCGGGCGCGGCGGCGGTCAGTTCGTCCCAGGAGGGGTCGCCGATGTAGTGGACGGCGCGCAGGGCGGGGCAGTCGGCGCGGACCTGGTCGACGAGGGCGCGGTAGTCGCTGGTGCGGTGGGAGAGGGAGGCCACCAGCAGGGAGACGCCCGCCTGGTTGAGGACGAACTCCACCTCGTGGGCGCGGTAGGCGGGGTTGACGGTGACCAGGAGGGCCCCGATGCGGGCGGTGGCGTACTGGACGAGCACCCATTCGGGGCAGTTGACCGCCCAGATGCCGACCCGGTCGCCCTTCGCCACCCCGGACGCCATCAGGGCGCGGGCCAGCACGGCCACGTCGGCGCCGAACTCCGCGTATGTCCAGCGGCGGCCCGAGACCACGTCGACCAGGGCCTCGCGGTCGCCGTGCGCGGCGACCGCGCGGTCGAGGTTGCGGCCGATGGTGTCGCCGAGCAGCGGGGTGGAGCCGACGCCGTGCGCGTAGGACGGCTCCGCGGGGGACGGCAGGCTCACTTCAGGTCCCCCTCGGCGAACTCGACGCCGTCGCCGAGCGCGGTGCGCTCGCGGAGTTCGATGCGGCGGATCTTGCCCGAGACGGTCTTGGGCAGCTCCGCGAACTCCAGCTTGCGGATGCGTTTGTACGGGGCGAGGACCGCCCGGGAGTGCTGGAAGAGGAGCTGAGCGGTCTCCGGGCCCGGCTCCCAGCCCTCCGCCAGCACGACGTACGCCTTCGGGACGGCGAGGCGGAGCGGGTCGGGGGCGGGGACGACGGCGGCCTCGGCGACCGCCTCGTGCTCCAACAGGGCGCTCTCCAGCTCGAACGGCGAGATCTTGTAGTCGGACGCCTTGAACAGGGTGTCCGGCTCACTCGACTTATCGTCCCCAATGAACAGCCGGGGATCGACCCGCCCCTCGATGCGGATGGTCGGCAGCGGGGGAACGTCGGACACCGGAGGGGTGCCGGGGAAGCCCCCCAGGGCCTCCATGAGCTCCTCCCAGAGCCCACTCTTGAGCCAGCGTGCCCAGATGCTCGAAGCGCCCGGCACAGGGGCGCTGGACCACGCGCAACCGGTACGCGCCTTGTGGAGCATCGAGTCGAGCAACGCCCGAGGGTTTGCCGCCTTGCGTCCTCGACGGGCGGACATCACCGGCTCCACGACTACCCATGCCGCATCCGTAAGGGTAGGCACGAGGAGGTTCCGGTCCCGGAACCATGCACTTACCTGGTCATCGCTGCGGGTCTTCCTGGGCACGTCGCCTGTGATGGTGACCTTCAGCTCAACCCAGTCGATGACGTCTTCCTTCTGGGCGGGCGTCATACGGTAGAGCGAGGTTCGTGCCACCGTGGCCAGCTTGTTCAAGTCTTCCGCGCGCACTCGGGCCTGGTCGATTTCGTTACGCCAGGACATTGCCTGATCGCGCATCTCGACCAGCTTTTCGCGTTCCTCGTTGTGCCCCTTGATACGGCTCTCAATGTACTCCCGGGCCTCAACACGATTGAGCTTGCGCTGTACGGCCTGCCGGGTAGCAGCGTCAGTCGTCAGGTCAATGAAGCTATCGATGTCTTCGATCTGGCTATCCAGATCAGCGATGCGCTTCTCATAGTCGACCTCGTTGGCTCCCGCGAGTTCTGCCCACTCCGCTGACAACGCCATCAGCCGGTCCGGCTCTTCGAGCAGTTTGCAGATTTCGTGCCAGACCACGGCTTCAAGGGCTTCGGCGTCAATCTGCGAGCAGGAGCAACGCTGGCTTTCGGGGTTCTTGGGGTCCTTGTACGTGCCAGCGCAGCGGTACACGCGCCTCTCAGCTCGGCCTGTGCCGCTAGCTCCGGTGAAGTGGTTTCCGCAGACGCCGAAAATGTGCTTACTGAGCGGGTGAACCTCGTACTCGTCAGCGGAACGCCCGGCGCGGCTGGTTCGTTCGAGTGCCAGGTTGAGCTTCTGAAGCTGGACGTCGTCGAAAACGGGTTCGTACGGCACGATGACGGCCTGCCCGAAAAGAGGCGACCCGTTTTCATCGAGCCTGATTTTCGGCTTGCTGGGGTCGCGGTAGAAGCGGTGCGCCTTCTGCACGGCTTCACTCGTAAGAACGTGCCGAAGAGATCCCCGGGGCCAGTAGTTGCGGGAGGGCCCGTCAAGGTGTTCGGCGTTGAAGAGGTCTTCCACCTCGCTGGGGTTCATCCCCTCTTGCACGATGTGCCTCCACGCACGGTGGCAGAGCTCGTACGGGGCGGTCTCCTTCCCCCGATCGAGGATGATGCGGCTCTCCCCCTTGACCCCCTTGTGCTCAATCTTGTAGGGGTACGGAGCTAGCCCTCCGGCGTGTCCGCCGATCTCCGCCTTCTCCTGCACCCCTCCTTGGGTGCGGTCACGAATGGTGTTCCGCTCGTCTTCAGCCTTGTCTTGCTCCTTGCGCATGCGGGAGCGCCCGGCTTCGGTCGTGTTGTCGTAGTCGCCTCGGACGACGGAGACGAAAATTCCGAGGTCTTCGAGGGCCCAGACCCAGGGCCAGAAGGCGCGGTCACGACGGCCGATGGCTCGTTCCTCAGCCACCACGACCACGTCGAAGGGGCGCGGCTCCTCCTGTGCAGCTGCCATGAGCCGCTTGAGGTCGGGCCGCTGCGTGTGGTCCAGGCTGCCGCTGAAGCCTTCGTCGGCGTAGGTGCCGACGTGATCCCAGTCCTTCTTCGCGATGTGGGCCCTGGTCTTCTTGCCCGTGTAGCTGATGCCGTAGCCCTTGGCCTGCTCAGCAGTGGATACGCGCAGGTAGTCGACGGCGCGGAGACGTGCGGGTGCGGTGACCCGGTGAACAGCCTCGATGGAGCGTGTGAGAGTCTTCGTCATGTCAGTCTGAACTCCAGATTCAGAGTGGCGCGACCCTGGTGGCGTTGCCTCGCTGCCGGGGTCGACTCATGTCGAGGTGATCCTATCCCTCAACAGGCCGCCCTGGGCACATACTTACGCGGCCTCAGGTTCGCTCTGGCCCTCCTGGGCCATGAAGAGGTGCTCCAGTACGCGGCGCCGGAGGCCCTCGTCCGCGCTCTCCGAGCGGTGCCAGACAACTTCCACGGCCGGAACCGAGACTTCACGTTCTCCGAACAGAGGCACAACCTCTGCCATATCCTGGGGTGCCACTCGTTCTCCTCAGCCCGAGTTGGTGTATGGGCTGAGCCTAGTTATGTCTCGCGGAAAAGTGTTAGGAGCAGTCTCTTGGCCACGTTCGATGCCCGACCACTTCTGGGTTCCAAATGGAAGCCCACCATGGCGCACGACGGCAGTGAGATTTTGAGGGAGCTCACATCGCGAGCCAAGCGGTCGTCCGGTGCGAAGGCGGAACTGTCCGCAGCGGAGCTTGTACTTCTCGCGAAGGTCCTGTTGACCTTGACGGGCGAATATGTTGTGACGGCGAATGATCCAAGCGACGAGGCCGTGAACAACCTGCTTGCGGATCTGATGCGTGCATTCGACGTCACTCTCCTTCCTCTGGCTCCCTACACCTACCCGTCCAACTGACGGCCAATAGAAATGAGGAGTTGAGCATGGTTCGACGCGACCCCACTGACCGCAGTGGCTGGGTGAACTGGCCGACGGACAATAGCGGTGATTTCCGCGACGGCGGCGAAGGTGGTATGTCGGCATACGCCAGCTGGGCCCCGCCAGACGGGAATAACCTTGCAGCCGTATGCAGCGTGGGGCTCTCCGTGAAAATGCTGATCAACGAGACCTTCGTCAGCGCGACTGGTCCTGATGCGGAGTCCTACACCCACACGGGGTGGTGGGATGGCAAGAAGGATTGGGAGGACACCGGATACTTTACCGATGCGGTACTTCTGCTGGGTTCAACAGGTGGCTCCTGGTGGAATGAAGAAGCAGGTAGATACTTCCAAGTATCCGAGGATCACCTCACGGACCTAGGGCGCGCTGTTCTGGCAGCTCTTACTGACCTATACGGCTTCCCTCCAAACATTTTCACGTTCCTCGACACCTGAGGAACCCGCTCAAAGGAGAAATGACATGGCGCCCACGCTGAAAGAAGTAGAGAACTATGTCCGTAATCTCGGAGCAGAGTATCCGGGGAGGGTATGGGCCTTCGATTTGCTGGCACGGGACACGTTCAAAGGAATGAAGACCACATTCTCGTACGCGGAGAAGAAGCTGCATGAATTGCATGTAGCCGGAAAACTCCGGCGGGTAATCGTAGGGCCGACCGGCTTGGTAACGTTTCCGGATTCCGCAGAGCGTATCGGAACTTTCTCGCGTTTCCCGAGCTTCCACGGGGTTTACGGCATCGGCGTAGGTACCGTCTCTTTTGAGCGCAGGAACACGTCGGGTAGTTTGTGGCCGGGAGACAGCCGCCTGACTTACTTCCTCGGGGCGGAGGCGTACGACGCACTAGTGGCTAAGCTGCTGGCCGAGCAAAAAGAGATCGTGGCGGAAGAGGAGGCCGCAAAGAAGGCGGACGTGTCTGAGGTGCAGCAGGCGCTCAGTGCCCTCATGCCGGACGCACCGGAACTCCTGGCGCAGCTGTCGGTAACCCTGGGAGAACGTTCGGCACTGCGTCCCCGGGTCTCGGACGGCGAAGTCGGCATTCTGCTCAACCTGGATGACTCAGCAACGGTTGTGAAGTTCCTGGAGGTCATTCGGCGCGGATTGAAGTAGCGTCTCCGGTAAACACCATCTCTGCCCGAGGGAAGTAGCGCGTGAGTAGCCACTGGAAGGTCGAAGTGCACATCAAGCTGCCCGGCGAAGAGGACGGCGAAGAAGTGGCGCTGGAGGGTCTTCGCCGGTCCATCCTTGCGGCAGCCGAGTACCACAAGCTAGATATCGAAGTCGCAGGCCCGCAGCAGACCTGAACGCACAGAAGCCCCCGGCCGTTTCGGTCGGGGGCTTCTGTGCGTTCAGGTAGTCAAGCGGCGGCTTCGTTGTCGATACGCTCCAGAGGCGCGGTGGCAAGGTGTCGGTTCCGGCCCCGTTCGCTGGTGAACGCCAGGCCCGTTTTCAGGCATTCCTTATGTCCTTCGCAGGGTGCGATGAGGATGCCGTCGGGGTCGCCCCATTTGATGTCCCAGATGGGTACGCCGTCGTGCTGGGCGTTGGCATGTGAGGATCGGGAGGCGTAGACGATGGGGATGTTCTTGCCACCCTTGACGTGGTCGCGGGGGCAGAGCACATACTCCTTGCCCGGAGATTCCGTCTTGCTGGGCTCGATGGCCTTCTTTCCGCTCTCCACCTGCTTCGGCCGCCGCTGATCCATGTCCACGCCTTCTGCCTGGTAGAGGGCGATGAGGGGCTGGAGTTGGTGGTTGTGTGGCGGGCAGAAGTCGAATCGCTTCGGTGGGCCGTCGATGGCGAGGATGTGTTCTGCGGTGGCCTGTGCGACCGGGAGTCCCTCGTGCCTGCACTGGTCGCATGAAGCTACGTGGATGATGTCGCGAGCCATTAGTGGGTCCTCTGCTTGTTGTGGAGCATCTTCATCTCGGCCATCAGCGCGGCCCCACGGAAGACGCACCGGCCTTCCCCGTCGATGCGTCCGGTCCCGGCTTCAGCGGTGTAGCCGGGCGGGTAGGCGTAACTGGTCCTGAGGATGACGAAGTCGTTGGTGAGTTCCTGCGTCTTCAGGGTGCCGCAGCTGCGGCACTTCCTGACGCGCTCGTACCCGCCGCCTTCAAGTTCGTAGGCGTCGTGGGGGGCAAAGTTGTGGCCGCCATCGCGGCAGACCACGTACTTCGTCGGCAGTGTTGCTGCGAACGCGCGGACGTCGGCCAGATCTGCGATGTGCATGTCGTTCATGAAGGCACATTAGATGCGAGATCCAGCCATTGTCACCACCGGGTCGGGTGGTACCTGGTCTCAGTCTGCGCAGGCGTGCAGGACACTGTCTGTTCGAGAGGCCACGGTCCCGCCGTTTTCGACCTCTTCCCGCAGTGACAGGGACCAGGCGGTAAGTCTGTCCTCGATGCCTTCGGGTAGGCGTCCTTCAGCCATAGATGCCTTGTAGGCGGTCATGAGCTGCCCGCCGTAGGTGGCGGACTTGGTGATCTCGGCTTCGGAGTGCGGGTTGTCCCGGTAGAGGTAGTAGTAGGTGCTGGACGCCGAGCGCAGCCAGGAGCTGTCGTTGCACCAGTCGTTGCCGCCGCTGCCGCTGGCGCTGTAGACGAAGGCTCCTCCGGTGAGAGCGAGGAGAACGGCTGTGGCCCCCAGGGCTTTTCGCACGGTGGCTCCTCAGACGGTTTCTCTGACGCGGGGGCATCCGGCTGCGATGTAGCGTTCGCAGTTGCGGATCTCGGCTTTGGCGCCCTGGAGTTGCTCTCGGAGCCTGTGTCGCTCGTCCGACGAGAGATAGCGAGTCGTGTCCTCCAGGCGGGCCTGCACGGCAGCGTGGTGTTCGCGTGCTGCGTGGAGCTGGTTCCGTGCTGCTGCTTCGCGTGTGGCAGGGATGTAGCTGGCACGAGGGCTGGGGACGGGCGGCATGGAGACCTCCTGGCAACCGATAGAGCAGTAGGCCAGCGTGGTCTCAACTGCCCCGGGGCGGGAGAGGTCGCGCTGGCCTACTTCGGAAGACCCGTCCGCGAAGGCCACGGGCGGGGCTCCCTCTGGGGATGATGTCAGAAGTCTATGCCAGCGAGCAATGTTTCTCGCTGGGTATGCGCAGGGAGGAGCAGGGTGCCGTCTCCCCAGCAAGTGGAGCAGGCAGCTCCGCTCTGGCGGGGGTCGTCTCCTCTGCCTCGGCAGGCGCGGCAGACGACTTCCTGTGCGACACCGTCGTTTACGACGGTGTGGGCCTTGAAGTTGTTACTCATTAGGCTGCATCCTCTTCGATGATTTCGGCATCCATCACGGGAAGGCCCATCTGTTCTTGGGCAGTGCGCTGGGGGGTTGCTGGGGGTAGTTCGGGGGTGTTGCTGGGGGCGACTGGTTCGCGGCCGAAGATGCGGCTGAGTACTCCGGCGCCTGCTTGGCTGGCGGAGGCGGACTGGTTGGCCTTGATAGTGAGGCTGAATCCTTCGGTTTCCATGTCGTGCTGGGATTTGAGGAGTTTTTGGTAGAGGCCGATCTCTCGGCTGACGTTGCTGTCGGGGTATCCGCCTGCGACTTCCTCTGTGACCAGGCCGAATGCGGTTCGGCGGAACTGGCGGTTGATGAGGTAGTTCATCTGCGCTTTGCGTTCTTCGGGGGTGTTGGCGTCGGCCGGAATTTCGAAGGCGCAGTCTGAGCCGGGGTCGAATTCGGGGCAGGTGCCTGCCATGTGGCAACCGGTGCAGGTGAGGAGCGACTCGCTGGTGGAGCTAACGATCTGGAGTTTCCTGGTTCGGCGGTTGCCGCCAGGGTCGGTGAAGGACTCCTCTTTTTCGGTGACGGACATGCCGGGCAGGGGGCGCTTCGCACGCGGTTTTTGGGTGTTAGTTGACAGGTCGAAGTTCCGCACTCGGTTGCGCTTGTTAGCAACACTGCCCTGCATGTTTTCCGCACTGGGCTCATCGGTGGGTTCTGATGAATTAGCTACTATTTTGACGTCGGCAGTGGTCCCGTTGAGTTTGGCCATCTGCTGTAGCCATGACCAGGCGCTGAGTTTGAGGAGTTCGGTGTTGTCGTCGTCTTCGATGAGGTCGGTGTCGAGGCCGATGTCGCGGATGAGGGTGCGGTGTCGGCGCTTGCCGGATTCTCGGTTCTTCTTCGGGTAGCGCTTGAGTTCGGTGCCGGTCCAGACGATGAGGTCGTGGAACTTCGCCGGGCTGAGCCAGCTGGTGCTCGTGACTCCGGTCCAGGGGATGGCTGCCATCTGTTCGGGCTTGGACATGCCGAGGCCGTAGAGCTCCACGGAGTGCTCGCGTACGAGCCGGGTGAGGGTAGGGGTGAGGTCCCTGTCTCCCAGGGCTGCTCCTGTGACGGCGATGCGTGGGAAGTGCGTGGCGTGGTCGAGGAGGACGTCAAGTGGCTCCTCGTCGTGCCAGACGACAATTTCTTTCTCGTGCGCTGTGCGCCGTCCGTGAATCCATTCGCTTCCGAGCTGCTGTGCGTCGAACTCGGTGTATCGGTGGATGCGGTCGAGGTTTCGTTGCACGAACTCGTCGTACTCGGTTGCGATTTCCTGGAGCTCGGGGTTTCCGTACTGCTTGTCGGGGGCCGCGTTGATGGTATGGCAGCCGGAGTCGAGCAGGATTTTGGTGTCGGGGTGGAATCGGTCTGCGAGGGTAATCTTGGCGAGGTGCTTGATACGTCGGCGCAGTCCCATGTAGGAGATGGAGACGGTGCGTACACCGAGGTCTTCAAGGAGCTTGCTGAAGGCGTTGATTTCGCAGCCGCCGTAGAAGAGATCAGGCATTAGTCGTGGTGCTCCTTGAGCCGGGTGTCTGTGGCCTTGGCCTTCTTCTGGCGGTCGAGTTCGTCCACGATGTCGTCCCAGGGTCGAGGTTCTCGTGGTGCGTCGGGATGCCAGATGTCCATGAGGTACTGCGGGGAGGCGTAGAGCATGACGGTGTAGCCTGCGCGGATTTCTTCCGCCGCGCAGGTGGGGTCTGCTTCGATGACGAGGTCGGCACCATCCGTGTTCCGGATAGCTGCCAGCATTCTGAGGCGTCCTTCTGCTACTGTCCTGGGCGCGAAATCGACTGGGGGGGTATAGGCCCTTGCGTAGCCGGTTATTGAGTGCACACCGAGCCAGTGTTCGGTGTCTGCTGCGCCTGTCTCGTCGAGGATGATGACGCGGAACTGCTTGACAAGAGCTTCGTAGAGCTGTCTGCCGACCGGGTCGATTCCATCCGTGTGCGTTGGGGGGCGCAGGGTGCCGTTGAGGCAGATGACGACGCTCCGCATCAGCGGTCCCTGTATTGCATGACGGCACGGAAGGTGAGTTCGTCGGCGCTGGCAAGAACGCCTTGATGTGCGGTTTCCTGTGCGGCGTCCAGCGCTTCTTTGTTGGCTCTCTCGATGGCTCCGAGTACTCCTACGACGCCGTTGCGCTTGTTGGCCTGCCAGCGCCAGTTGTTGAAGTCCCAGTAGCCCTTTCCGAGGGGCTTTTCGAAGGCGCGGCGGCGGTTGCCGTGGATTTCGGTCATGAGGGCGACGGCGTAGGAGACTTCTGTGGCGAGCTGCTTGAGCGCCGTCTGCCGGTGAGGGCCGTCGAGGTAGGGCAGGTCGTCGAGGATCTTGGTGACGCGGGCACGCACGATGACTGCGGCTTCGAGGTCTCGGGTGATGGTGGCGTACCACTGAGGGTCGCCGGGGTCGTAGTCGTAGGCGGTGTCGGGGTCTGGTGGCACGGTCCAGGCGTCTGCGGAGAGGCTGTACGCCGCGTAGGGGTTGATATCGCGGATGTCGCTGGAGTTCTTGTTGATGAAGTAGGTGACCTCGTATGTGCGGGCGCCGAAGGTGGTGTGCGCGGTGTGGGGCCACAGGTGATGGCGGAGCTCGTCGTCCAGACGATCGATGATCATGTCGCCGGGGATTCCGCTGAAGCGGGGGTTGGCGAGGTAGAAGAGGTCCCAGTCGATTCCGATGAGGATGTCTAGGTCGCCGTCGCCGTGTCCTCGGTCTCCTGCCCATTGATAGGAGGCACCTGATCCTGCGAGCCATACGGTGGCCCAGGTTCCCGCCTCGCGTAGTCCTCGGCTCTCCCAGAACCAAAAGAGCTGGAAGAGAAGGTGTTTCCGGATCAGGGGATGCATGGTGCAGGTTGCGTCGAAGAGTTCCGGGTCAAGGTTCTTACGGGGTTTCGAGAAGTAGCCTGAGGCACCGTCGCGGAAGGTCGGTATATGCGTTGCTGCGAGGGCCGTTGGGAGGTGGTCGAGATAGTGGGTGTTCCTCATGGCCAGAGTTTATCCGGGTATGCCAGAAACCCCCTCATGTGCATGAAGGGGTTTCTGGCAGTTAGTGCTCTGTCGGTTTTCCACAGAGGCAGGGCGTTCCCTGCTTATGGCAGGCGCAGAGGCAGCAGACGTTCTCGCAGAATTCTTCGCATGATTCGCACCACCGCCACACGTAGCCTGGGCATCCAACCTCGCACAGACGGGCGTGCTTTTGCGGCTGCACGGTCAGAGGTTGAGCGTCTGTGCGATTCGCTGGCCTTCTGCCTGATCACGCATGGCGGCCATAGCCTGCTGCATGTTCATGTGTACGACCTGTGCCGTCTTGGTGGCCATAATGTCGGAGGCGATCTTGAGGCACGCCATCTCCATCTCGTCCACGGTGGCGGTTCGGGAGGGAATGACAGGCGCGTTGATGTCGGTGCTGGCCTGCACGACGCCATTTCCACGGAAGATGACGAGGAAGGCCGCGTCTACCTCGATAGGCTCCCGGTTCTCGGGGTCGGGCGTTTCCTTGAGGGCGCTGAGGTCGATGGGCACTTGTTTTCCTTACTTGTAGAGGCCGAGCTTGGTGAAATGGGCTTCCTGCGCGGCTGCCTTGGCGGGGCAGAAGTCGCAAAGGAAGACGTCACGTTCGGAGCGGTATTTGGGTAGGCCCGCTTCCTTGCGCTCCTTTGCGGTGTTGGGGGTCAGGCGCCGGGGGGCAGTCTTGTAGTCGGAGCACTCGGAGACTCGCAGGTGCTGCTTCCAGCACTCCATCGCGTCGTGTCGGAATGCGGCGTCGGCCAGGTATGCCTCGGGGTCAAGTCCGGTGGTTTCCTTGCCGAGCTGGCGCAGGATTTCCTTGCGGGTCGAGGGTGATTCCCAGTGCTTCTTTTCGACCTTCATCAGCTGCCCGATGTGCGTGGAGCCGCTTTCCTCGGTGTGCTTGCGCGTGATGAGGGCTTGTAGGACGTGGTCCTGATTCGGATCTCCGGTGTAGTCGGGCAGCTCTTCGAGGGTCCGACATTGATCACAGCGGAGTACGCGGATTTCTTCAGCCATGTGAGTAGCCTATTCACGGCGCTTCGTTACCTGTTAGCGCTCAGTACCAGTTGTTCTTGAGGAAATGGCTCCAGGCTCCGCAGGCGCTGCCGTAGCGGTTGTTCACGTACGAGATGCCCCATCGGACCTGGGTGACGCCGTTGGTTCGCCAGTCCGCGCCGTGGGAGGCCATCTTGGAGCCGGGCAGGGCCTGCGGGATGCCGTATGCGCCGGAAGACGGGTTTGTGGCACGGGGGTTCCAGCCGCTCTCTCGGGTGAAGAGGCTGTGGAGGCAGGTGTACTGCGTGGAGTTCAGCACGGAGCGGGCGTATGCCTGGGGCGAGCCGGTCGGGGCGGCAGGCGCGGGGCGGGCGACGCGGGGCGGTGTAGCACGATGGGGGCGCGCGGGGGTACGTGCAGCCTGATGCGGGGCTGTCTGGGTGGGGCCGGTGAGCCTGATCTTCTGTCCGGGGTAGATCAGGTCAGGGGTCGACCAGAACCGGGGGTTGCGGCCCAGCAGGGTGCGGAGCGTCTGCTTGTGTGTGGTGGCGATGGCGCTGAGGCTGTCGCCGCTTCGCACGGTGTAGGTGCGCGGGTATGCCTTGGGGCGCTTCTTCGCGGTGGCTTCCGAGGCCGGGAGTGTCACCGGGGCCTGGGCTGTCGCGGGTGCTGCCGGGGAGCTGGCTGCTGGCTGTGCCAGGGCGGTCATGGTGAGCGCTGCGGCGGAAAGCGTGGTGAGGAGCGTGGTGGTGAAGCGAGACATGTGAGTTCCAATAGCCGGGGACAGGGGCCGCCGACCTATCCGGTTCAGTGACCGGCTTTTCGGAACTCCCTCACCTTACGGGCTACCGGCGCGGAATGGTACCCAGCTCCAGTTCAATCCTGTTGATGGCGTCTCGGAGTGATTCGCCGCTGTTGCGCTTGAGTTCGTGGTCGATAGAGGACAGTCGTGCCATTACCCCAGGTCGTTCCAGTACTCCGGGCCGGGCCGGGGTGCCGTTCCAGTCCTCCATGAAGTCTTCGACAGTGGCGAAGATTTTTCGCACACTGCGGAGGATTCTCCAGATGAGAGCTGCGGCTCCACTGAGGGTGACTAGGGCGACTGCCCATATGACCAGGGGGTCGATCACAGTCCCTGTTTGTGCCATCTCATATCCCATGCGATCAGGGCTGAACCTGGTTGGTCTGCCGTGGTGGTTAGGCGCGGACGGTGAAGCCGTACTTCGCGCCGAGCTTGGTGAGCGAGGTCTTTCCGGGGATGCCATCGGCTCCCTGCCCCGGCTTACGGCCCGTAAAGCCACAGCGCTCCTGCCAGGCGCTCATGGCGGACTTGGTGTTCTGCCCGTAGTGGCCATCCGCGTACGCCTTTTTGAGAAGCCCTTCCTTCACCAGGGCGTCCTCCACGATGCGGGTGGCAGCGTAGCTGACGGGAGTTCCCGACTTCGGCGGATCAGTCTGCGCCGCCTTGATCAGCCGGGCAAGGGAAACCACCGGCTTCGGCTTAGGCTTGGGGGCAGGCGCGGGCTTAGCAGGCTTGGAGGGCTTGGCAGCATCCAGGATCTCCTGCACCCGCGCACGGAACTTGTCCATGTCGAAGGTCGGGTCGATCTTCCCCGGCTGCCATTCCTTGTGCGCGATGACCGATCGGGCGCTCCAGCCATGTGCTCGGCAGAGTGCAGCAGCCCACCGAGCGGCGGATTCTAGCTGCGCCTCGGGCCACGGGTCCTTGCCGTCGCCTCGGTTGATGAGCTCAATGCCGTAGAAGTATCGGTTGCCGTCGGTGTCGGCTTCGTTGTCCGGCGGCAGCTGATGCTCTGCGATCACGGCCTTGAGTACGTCGCCGTCGCCCATTCCAGCATGATTTGCGCGGCCGTTGCCCACCATGTAGAGGGCACCGTCCTTGGCGCCGACGGTGTGGCAGAGAGGACCAGGGAGGGTGGAGTGGCCGTTGTAGCAGAGTTCAACGGATGATTCGGTTCCCGAGGTCACGGTGTGGTGAATCATGACGCCGTGAACTGGGCCCCAAGGTCCCTTGTGGTTTCTGTTGTTGTTACGCCAGCCGGGTCGTTCGACTATGTTGCAGCCCTCCGCTTTGAAGGCGATGAGCTGCTGATTGGCGTTCAGCGGGGTAGCCATATGCCGCTCCTTAGTGGTGGTTCAGGGTGTGGGACTCATCGGGGCGGTTTGGCCACGGGGATTCCTTGATCTCATACACACCGGGGCTGAGGTTTTCCCGGGCGATGTTCGTGGTTTCCTCTACGAATCCGCCCCGGTTGGGAGCGCGCCGCTTGTGCCCTCCCTCCGTCATGCCTACACCGAGGTCTTCGTTCATGCTTCGCTGCGGGGGGAGCGCCATTAAGTCGTCTTCTTTCCCTTGCCGTTGGGCACGTGGCGTGCGCCTCGGTTGGTGTATTGGTGCTGCGCCATGCTGGGAGACACCAGTGTCGAAAGCCGCTTTCCTGCCCCGAGACCGCCCACTCCGGGGCGGGCGGTGAAGGCGACGTTGTCTCCTACGCCGGATCGACGGCGGTCATCGATGCGCTTTGCGGAATTTACTGCTCGCTTAGTCATGTCACCTCCAGGTCGGAGCAAATTTGGCGAGGTCGGCGGTGGACTGTGGCCCGCTGTTCTGCGGGCTGGCGTTTGATCCCGGAATGGTGGGCACGTCGGCAGCGCGGCCTCGGGGAACGAAGCGTTCCTGCGTACGCCCTTGGCGTTCGATTCCGGACATGGGGGTCAGCCAGCTCGGCCACTCGTAGTCGCCTCGGTCGACCTTGTCGCCCTTGTGGACACCTCGGTCGTACGGCCGGTCGTAGCGGACGTTCGAGCCGTAGGACTGGAGGAGCTTGTCCTGGTGGCGTCCGGTGCCGGTACCGAGGTAGCCGTCGGGGTAGTCCGCGTCGGGAGTAAAGCGGCCCTGCATCATCCGGCGCATGTCGATGGCGCTGCGGGCCCCTACGACGGGAAAGCCGCCGCCGCCTCCGGAACGTACTTCGGAGCCGGGGTGGCCCTGCTGGAGCGGGGGGTTGTAGGAGGCGGTGGGGTATGCCATGGCTTAGGCCCTCGTGCTGATGCTGGGGGTTGACCCCTTGATGGAGATGACGGTCTGTGTGCCGCCGGACGACCCGTCGGAGGCGGCCTTCGGCCGGTTGGTGCTTTGCCCGTTGGCGGAGCTGCCGCTGGCGTTGGTGGAGTTGGTGTTGGTGAACTGCTGGCTGTTGAGGCTGCTCAGCGACATCGGGTCACACCTCGTGGTTGTAGGTGCGTCGGGTGTCGAAGGCGGCTCGGCCGTTGTGGCTGGCGGTGAGCGGCTTGACGTTGCGTCCGGTGGCGCTGGCTTCGGGGGCGTTGGAGAAGTCCCGGAAGACCTGCACCGCGCCCACGTGGCCGTAGCGCTCCTGCACCTGCGGGCGGATGGCGGCGGTGTCGGGCTCGGGCACGATCTTGCCGGTGTTGCGCGGCACGAGCTTCCCGGGGTCGGCCTGTCGGTAGTTCACGGCAATGGCAGATTCGCCCATGGTCGGGAACTGCCCGGAACTGAGGTTCTTAGTGGCCACGGTATTCCTCCTCGACTGCGGCCTTGTCTTTTGACGCGAGTACGGGTGAGGATGCCGATTTATGGACCGTTTTCCAGTTTAAGACGTCAGTCTCGCACTACTCGCATGAGAAGCCCGCTGACTTCCTTCTGATCCGGCATGACCGTGGTGAAGAAGCCGAAATTGGTCTTCATCCGGATGGCCTGCTTGGCTGCGTGGCCTTCTGCTACCGCGACGCCCTTGCCTGCCTGGCCGATAGCCCCGTGGCCCACTGCACGAATGAGTACGGTCCTGCCCCCGTAGATTGCGTGGGCGATGGCTGATCCAAGCTCCCTCGTGGGGGTGCTGCTGCCCACGCGGAAGGTGGTCTCGTTTCCGTTCTCGGTGCCCATTTGGTGCTCCCTTTTTTCTTACGAATCTCCTCTGAGGATATGGGCGTGGGTTCAGTTCGTGGTAACGGCAAGACGAAAGGCCCCACCGGAGCGGGGCCTTTCTCAGAGCGCGTGCGCCTGTGCTGTCACGCTGCTTGTACCACGGGGAATTGTTCTGTATGCCGCTTCAGCTTGCTCAGCACGAGGTCTTCGAAGGGGCTATGGGTGACGCTGGTATGGAGCGCTTCGGCTATGTGTGCCAGTCCGAGCGAGTCTGCGTTGTTGTCGTTCTTCGTTTCCACGCCCCACTTTTCCTTGACGCCCGCAATCATGTCCTCCTTGGAGGCACGGTGGCTTCCGGTGACGAACACCTTCAGCTGCGTGGGCGCGACGACGGTGGGGTAGGACACAGGCTTCGGTGTGGCTACTGAAAGTGTCAGCTTCACCATGGAAGCCAGCTCGCCCGCCTCCTCCCGGCGGAACTTGCTGTTGCGAGCGTATCCCTCCATGCAGATGTGTTTGATCTCCAGGTCTTTCTCATAGATGCCCTGGAACACATCAAGGATGTTCTCGGAAACTGCCCGCAATCGGTCGACGCCTTGTCCGTACTTTTTGGCGGGGAAGGCTTTGAGATGGAACTCAAGCTGTTTCTGTGCGGGCACCCACACAGCGATGGAGAAGCCTCCATACGACTGGTCGATTCCGATGAACGTATCCGTCATAACGCCGCCTAGGCTCAGTATCGTTCTCGCCCTGCGTCGGGATACGCGTAGGGAGACCTCTGCGACCGATGCTTGGCGACCTGGCCGCATGCCGGGAGATCTCCCTACGCTTGTCGCCGGACCCCGTCCACTGCAAGGAGAACGATCCGATGACGTTTACCGACCCTACCCTATGCAGGAGATGGGATCTTCATGATTCCACTAATTGTCCGAGGGGTCGGTATCGGGCAAGGGGGTCTCCTGTACAGACAGTGCCTTGACCTGCCACCCGATCAAGTTGTCACGGTCGCAGAATGCTGAATCGATCCATCCTTCCAGAACGGACGGGCACTCGTCTTTGTCGTAGTAGTCGCCTTCAAAGGTGGCGACGATTCCTACGACTACAACCTTGCGGGTGTCAGCCATGATCGCCTGCTTTCGGGTCGATCAAATTCGCACCGTCTCTGATTCCCTGAACGTAACCGTCTCGGATTCCCTGAACGTAGGCGGCGGCAGCCGTGCTACCCAGATGAGCGTCTTCCTGGTCCGCGAAGTCCCGCTGCCGTTGGGCAAGCTCGTATACGAAGTCCCGCATGACCGTACGCACCTCCTCCGGGCTGACGGGCATGTCCTGACACGCCAGGGCGAAGAGCTTCTCCTCTGCGCTCATACCAACGCCTCCTGGAAGGGCACGAGAGGCCACTCCTTGTCGAGGGTGATGCTGGCGTCGCCGTTCTTCTGCCGGAAGTAGCGCTCCAGGGAGACGGCCTGCTGGCGGGCCCAGAGCTCCTGAGCCCGCTGAAGCTGGTCCAGAGGAAGCCGGAGGCCCTCGTACTGGCGAAGGATGGCCCGGGTGATCTGGGCAGCAGCTACAGCATCTGCTACCGCGTTGTGGGCGTTCAGGAGCTCGACACCGTAGAGCTCGCTCATCACTCCCAAGGTTCGCTTGCCCTTGCGGTACTTGTCGACGGCCTTGTCCAGGACGAAGGGGTCCAGGATGGGAGTGACGAGCCCGTAGGTCAGTTCGGAGAGGGTTGTGACACCGTGGCGACGGCAGTCCCGGTCGAGCACGGTGAGGTCGAAGCGTGCGTTGAATGCGACGACCGGCAAGTTGGTGCTGAGAGCTGTGGCGAGGGTATGGACAATTCCCGTGAGGGCGAACTCGGGGCTGAGCCCTGCTTCGCGGGCCATTTCCGTGGTGACGCCGTGAACAGCGCTCGCCTCTTGTGGAATGTCGACACCGGGGTTGATGAGCAGCTCTATGACGTCGCCAACCGTGTTGTCGGCGTGGACAAGAGCGGTGCTCGCCGTGACGATGCGTGCCTCTTCCAGGTCGGTGCCCGTCGTCTCCAGATCGAATGCGAGGAAGTTCCCTTCCCACCAGTTCATCAGAAGTCTCCGTAATCCATTTGCGCGGTCATGATTCCCATGGCGCGCCAGAGCTTGACCACGCGGTCCCGGTCGTCGAATGCCATAAGGACGTCATACGTGTCGCGAAGGTGCCGGTCGAAAAGCTCGGCCTTCACAATGTCGTCGCGACGGCGGTCCCCGGCGGCCCGCATGAACAACCGGTGGTAAGGAACGTTGTTCTTGCGCAACCATTCCACGGTCTGCGGTCGGTACTGGCTGTCCCGGCCGGTCAGCATGATGGGATGGATGTCCTGGACTATCTGCATACTCCATAGCAGGTTGGACAGGGCTCGGTTGAGCCGGTCCTCGCCGCAGCGCGCGGTGTCGTAGGGGCTCCGGCCGTGCGGGAGGGCAAGGGTGCCATCGAGGTCGCAGATGACGGCCCTGGGCGTCCCTGCGGCAGGGGTGTATGGCCTGGGGCCGTGCCACTCCCTCATGTAGTCAGCGGTGAGTCGCCAGGATCTGCGCTGGGAAGCCATCTTCTCGATGACAGCGGCTCCTACGGCACGCTCTCCCCGGCGGGCGCGGAGCCGGTCGCGGCGGATGCACTCCTCCACTGAGACGTCCAGGAAGTCGTGGACCTGGTAACTGACGTGTTCACAGGCGAGGATGGTTCGGAGCCGGTTGGGGACCTTGGGGTGCAGGTGGGTGTTGTCCACGACCACGTCGAAGCCCTGCTGGACGGCGGCGAGAACGGTCTTGTCCTGTACCGCGAGGGCGAGTTGCTCGTTCTCCTTGGAGTAAACGCCGTTGGCCGTCATGGCGCGGATGTCGTCCAGGTTGACGCGCTTGGTCCTGCCTTCCGACTCCTCCACCAGCAGCTTGGCGAGGGTGGTCTTCCCGCTTGCGGGGTATCCCGTGGTCAGGTGCACGATAGGTGTCACTGCTGGACGTCCTTCCAGGCTCGGTTTCCGGCGGGCTTGACGGCGTCCCACGTGAGGTCTGCGAGGACGTTGTAGAGGCGTGCGATTTCCTTCTTCTGTTCGCTCTGCTGAATTCTTCGGGTGAAGTCGCTTCGGTTCGGGTTGGTGGCGAATCGGTTCAGGTCGTGCAGCGTTTCCCATGCCTGCGTGACGAAGCTGTGGCGAAGGTCGTCGGCTACGTCCAGGACCCAGTCGTGGTATTCGTCCGGGAGGGAGGCGAAAAGGCTGTCCAGGCTTCGGCCTTCTCGTAGCAGTTCCCACACCTTCTTGTCGGACAGGCCGGTGATGATTCCGTGCAGCCGGACGTAGTCGGTGAACTTGACCTTCACGCGCAGGCCGGTGGAGAAGCGGACTACGTAGCCTTCGCCTTCCGTTCCGCTGATGTCGGCGCCGGTCAGTGTCTTGTTCCTCTGTGCGAAGAACATGAGCCGCGAAATTTTCGCCTGCGGGAACTCCTGGACTACCGTTCCTCCGATGCGTTCCCAGGCGGGCCCGTATTGCTGGAGGCTGCGCTCTACTCCGTCGGGTCCGATTACGGCCAGCAGGGTCAGTGTGCGGAGATTGCCGTTGTCGACGACGATACGGTTCTCCGGGTAGATGATTTCCGTGACGTAGGTGTGCTCCTGGGGCAGATTCGTAAGGTCTGCATTGTCCAGCCAGCGTTGGGCCCACCTTGCCTGGTCGGACTGGAATCCCCCCTTGGTGGTGACACGCCACTTTCCGTCGTACCAGAAGACGTTACCCAGGCTGCCGTCGACTTTCCTGAACACCTGGAGAGGCTGCCCCATGGGAAGGGGTTCGGCATAGGCCCGCCCGGCAACGTGTTCCTGCGCGTTGAAGAACTTCGGGAGACAACGCGCTACGACCCAGTTGGTGTCGTCGATGACGAGCCCCCGGCACTGTGTGGTGACAGCGTTCCACCGTTGCTCGAACACGGCCTTTTCCGTGTAGCAGAGGACTCGGAGATTGAGGTCCGGATGCGCGCTGGCGCGGACGTATCCGCTGCGTACCTCATCTTCGAGGCTCTTCTCCGGCATCAGGTCGAAGAGGTTCACACTGCCACCTCTTCCGCCGCGTTGTGAATGCTCAGGATCATCGCCAGCGACCGGTAGAGGTCGCTGACGGTTCCGTCGTTCTCTACGACGGCGTCGAAGACCTCGTCGGGCAGTCCGGCTTCGGATGGGTGGCCATCCGGTGAGTGTCCGGGGCGGATGATCTTGACGGTGAGGATCTCGGGGAAACGGTGACGGAGTACGGTGAGCTCGTTCTCGTACCGGAGGTCGGTGATGACGGTGTGCGGTTCCTCCCCGGGAAAGTGCTCCTCGATCAGGAAGTCGTAGGCCCAGACGAACCGGTTGACCCAGAAGTCGTCCCCGAATACGTCCCGTGCTCCCTGTCCGTGCTTCTTCAGCGTTTCCCGAACATGAGGGTTCGCGCGCTTGGCGGTGTCCCAGTTCCCTCCGCATTCCGCGAGGAGAACCTGCAAAGGCACAACGCGTGCGTCTCGTTCCCGCACAACGAGGGGGTTGATCTCTTCGAGGTAGGCTCGCAGCACATCTGCGATGGCCACCTTGAGATAGCCGTGCTGCTCGGTCAGGAAATTCGCGCTCGTGTCCTTGCCGGTGCCTGCGAGGCCATGGATAGCGATGTGGCGAATCATGTGAGCTCCTTTCCGGAACCGAGGGACATCGAGATCACAGGGGTGGGCTGGGTGAGCAGGCGGTAGCCCCGTGCGTCGGCGGTGAAGCGACGTGTGCGGATCTGCGTGGTGGTCCCGACCTTGTTGAGGTCCGGGGAGTGTCCGTTGCCGATCATGTCGTCCACGTGCTTGTAGTTCGTCAGCACCGTGCAGTAGGCGACGCCGTCCTCGACATGGTCTACGCGCAGGGTGCGTCCTTCGAGGCGGTAGTCGTTGTCCGCCCAGATCTGTCCCGGTTCAACGAAGAAGGGGGCGGCATCGATGGCGGCATCAATACCCTGGCGCCAGTACCTACCTGAGGTGGTGTTCCAGTACCGGTGCATACGCCGTGGAATGGGGATTCCTCTGTAATGCTCGGTTGCCATGATTACCTCGGCTTGAGTTGATCCGCCACGACAAGGCGGAGCGTGCGACTGGTTTGACTGGGGGTGGAGTCTGCTTGTTGTTCGAAGTACTCGCTTGCGGCCCGCAAGGCGATTTCCGCAATTTCTGCGGCGCCCTTGGTGTGCGCGCCATCGTGAATGCGGAGTGCTTGTGCGACGAAATCGACAAGCTGGAGGGGGCTTTCAACGCAGCAGTGTTCCGCGCAACAGCCGTGGACAAAACCGCCTACGTCGTGGTTGTGCGATTCCAGCCACCGAACGGAATCAGGGTCGGGGTGGCCCACTCCGTGGGGGCAGGTGCGTTCGACCATGCCGCCTCGATCGAGCCGGATGACGATGGGAAAGGAAGCCATGTGGTGGGAGGGGTTATGGATGGCGCAGGTTTCCCCTTTGCACCGTTCTGGCGAGTGCACGTTGACTTTCATGCGGCACGCTCCAGGTCGCTGATTTCGCGCATGCTCGCGGCGCAGGCGATGGTGTCGTCGGGAAGGATTCCGATGATGTCCCCGGTTTCGTACGTGCGCGGGCACCAATCGCATTTCCCGGGCTGGGCAGCTTCGATGATTCGGAAGATCATGAGCAGTCGTCCTCCGGGCCCTCGGCGTCGTACTGCGCGAGGCTCGCGCATTCCGGGCAGGCGAGCTGGCCGTCGATGTAGGAAACCGGTGCTTCCTGAGGGATGCGGGTGGAACAGACCTGGCAGGCGGAATCGGTAAGCGTGGCGGCGGGGGCCATCAGTTCATGTCCTGGTAGATGGCGGGGGCGATGCGCTTGAGGTGGCGAAGGATTTCGGTGCTCAGCTCGCGGATTTCAGCGGCAGCTCCGGGTGCCATGCGCTTGGCCAGCAGCTCGCGCCAGCCGTGGTGGTTGGCGGTGACGACGAATTCTGTGCTCGTCATCCCGGGGAGGACTTCACGGGCCGCCTCGCGGGCTTCCTTGCGGGTGGCGCCCTGCGCGATGAGATGGTTGAAGATCTCGGTGTAGAGCTCGGAGGAGTGTTCCATGAGGGTCTGGAGCTCAAGGCTGAAGGTGGCGGCTGTTCCGGCTTCGAAGTGGGTCAGATCTCCGAGGTGGGCACGCATGCGCGGAGGGACGATGAAGTTGCTGTCGGCTTCGTCTACGTACCGGGTGGACCGGGCGGAGAAGCTCGTGTGGCGGTGGGTGCGCAATTCCATGAGGAGGCTGCGGCTGACGTCTTCCACGAGGAAGGTGGCCGACGCGTGTTCCATGACCGAGAAGTGGCGCTGCTTGATGATGTTGGCGAGATAGGTTTCGTTGGTCTGCGTGTGGGGGTTGGGAAGGTGGAAGGAGTCGTAGCAGAGTCGCCCGGCGATTTCTGCCACCATGTCGGCGCTGGTGGACTCCTCGATTCCCTGATTGGTGACCGTACGGATTCGGGTGAGCAGGCGGGTGTTCAGGAGGCGGTCGACGGGGAATACCTGGGTGGCGGCAAGCAGGCTGACCTTCATTTGTTTCTCCGTTCGGAAATGCTGAATACGAGGTCGAGAAGGAGGCATATGAGTGTCACCAGGAGTGTGAAGCTCAAGGTGATTCCGAAGGTGTCATCCATGAAGTGGATAACGGTGATCAGGTTCCCCATTTTCCGGTCCGGTTTTCCAGGGAGCTGGTGCCCGTACGTCGGGTGAGTTCTCGGGAGATGACGCGTGCTTTGGCTTCGAGGCCAGCGTGTACGGATTCCAGGATCTTGCGGCGGGCGTAGGCGTGGGTCAGGGCGGTGGTGGCTTCTCGGACGGCCGGGTCGTCGGCTGCGAGGGCTTTTTGCGCGGCGACTGTTTTCTCACTGCGGGCGGCGACAGCTGCGCGGGCCTGGGCGATGGCCAGCTGGCTTTCGCATTCCTTTTCGTTGACGGCTGCGATGGCCAGTTGTCCTCCTGCGTAGGAGGTCCAGGTCACGAAGTCGACCATGAGAGTCATGAGTCGGGCGGCGGTGAGCTCAGTCAGGTCGCCGGACAGGACGGGAAGCTCGTCGTGGGGCTTGTCCTCGACGGACAGGCCGTCGCTGGACAGGCTGGTCAGGGTCCTCGCTGCGACGGACTGCCGGTCCGCGTCGGCGGGCGGCCTGGTTCTCCTCGCCACTGGCGGTCTCCTTTGAGGCTTTCGGCTCGCAGTGCTTGCAGCCGCCCTTGGGGCAGAGGGGGATGGGCCCGGCGTCGTCCAGGGCGCTTTTGATCTCTGCGGCGGAATTCAGCAGTTCTGTGATGAGGGATTCGCGGCGCTTTACTACGAATTCCTTGGTGCCTTGGTTGAATTTCGACTCGTAGATGTAGACGACGCGGTCGACGTCCAGTCCGCGCAGCTCGGCAATTTTGAGATAGAACTGCCCCTGCTTGAGATGACTGGAGAAAGGGCGGTTGATTCCTCGCCAGAGCCCTTGGTAGTCCACCAGGGTCTTTCCGTCCACGGTTTTATGGGTGTGCTTCTTCAGAAGCTCGGGCTCTTCGAAGCGCAGCGTTCCTTCTCCGACCGTCTTGAACTCCAGGAAGGAGCTGCCCACTCCCCCGTCGGCGCTGCCTTCGATGAGCAGTTCGTGCTCAGCGCTGAGAGGTATCTCTTCGTAGCGGACGTGTGTGCTGGCGCAGTCGCTGCACCGTTCGGGCGAGGTGGCCTGCCAGACATGACCGCAGCTCCGGCATCCCCAGGTCCCCCAGATGAGTCCCATTTCCCAGAGCCAGGACTGCCATTTGTGGTGGACTTCGTGGCCGTGCTGGAAGATGTTCAGCGATTGGAACCCAAAGGATTCCTTAGTGTACGTTCCTCCGGCGCGTAGGTTTTTGATTCGCAGGTAGGTGGCACGGGGGCACCAGTCTCCGTGGGACATCTCCGAGGGGTGGATGATGTCTTGGCGCCGGGAGTTGTCCTGGTTGTTCTTGGCCAGTACGTGTTTCTGTACGGGCCCCAGGATTTCGGACCCGTTGTACTTCTGGGCCGCTGCGAGATCTTTCAGGCCGCCTGTGACTCGGAGGGCTCCCCGCCGCTGGGTTCCTTTGCGGACTTTGGGGTTGGAGGATGCCATTTCCAGTCACTCCTCGAAAGAGCCGGGTTGCGCTTCATGTTCATACGGTCGTGGTAGAGCATTCCGCCCCACACTCCCGCGCCCTCATGATTGAGTAGTGAAAAGACGAGGCATTCGTGTCGCATCGGGCAGGGAAACGGGAATGTTCTGTTGCCGCCGTTGCAGACCTTCAGCGCGTAGTCCTCGTCTTCGAAGAAGGGATCTTCGCCTGGTACAGGAGTGGGCAGGGACCGGCATCTGGCAGCCTTGGCGGGGATGTCCTGAGCGGACCAGTCGGGTGCCCGTGCCCGGGAGTAGAGCACCATGTCACCCGTCCTGCATCGCGTCGAAAGTGAGATCGGACATGACGATCCAGTTGCGTCCGCCGAGGTTGATGACGAAGCGCATTTCCTTACCGTCCGCGAGCGCGTTCTTCTCGGCGGTGAGCAAGTCCTTCAGTTTGAGAGAGAAGGACGCTGCGGCGGTGTACTTGAGCTCGTCAGAAAATTTTGGTGTGCGGACGTCGTTCTTGAGACGCCAGCCGTTGCCGCTGCCGGGATTGACTTTTCCGCCGACTTTGGCTGCCCATTCCTTTTCTTGTTGCCGCGCTTTGCGCTGGCCTGGAGTGGCCATCAGATGTTCCTGCGCTTCCCGAAATCCAGGAAGGCGTGGAAGGCGCGCTCGGATTCGGTCAGGGTGCAGCTGGGGGCGTTTACCCAACGTCCCCACCAGGGGGCATGCTGTCGGCCGCAGTAGCACGAGATCATGCGGCCTCCGGGAGTTCGTCGTCCTCGACGGCTGCGAGAGTGATTCCCGCACCTCCGAAGGCAGCGGTCCGGATGTCCCGATCGAGAACAGCCTGTAGCTCTGTGTCCTCCCGAATGGCTTCCAGGAGGGCGGGTTCGCCCTTGTAGCTGTTGCCGGGGGTGTCGTACCAGCCGCCTCCCCGTCGGCCGATCACGTCGTACAGAACTCCGAGGGTGACCAGTTCCTTGACACGGTCGTGCTGGCCTGCGCGGAAGCCGTGCTGCGGCGCGTTCTCGAAGTAGAAGTCGTAGGAGGCGACCTTGTGCGGTGCTGTCTGCTTGTTCTTGATCGCCTTGGCCTTGACCGTCTGGCCGACCCGGCGCTTCATGTTCTTGCCGGGGATGGACTCGTCGATGTATTCCGTGCGAGCAAGTTCGAGCCGTGCGTAGAAGGCGTAGTTCTTGGCCTCCCCACCGGGAGTGGTGTTGGGAGTTCCCTGAGGCGAGAATGCGCCGATTGCCTTGCGGAACTGGTTGATGAAGAGTCCGACGACCGGCTTCTCCTCAGAGACGAGGCTGCGTCCCATGGAATGGCCGACCTTGCGGAAGAACTGGCCGGTGCGCCGTGCCCCCAGCCCTACGACCATGTCGTCCATCGACTTCTCTTCCTCCTGCTCGGCCACGAGTGCCGGGTAGGAGTCGAGTACGAGAAGGTCGTAGGCGCGGGATTCGGCGGAATGCACGAGGATCTCGTACGCCTGCTCCATACGGTTGGTGGAGGCCAGGTGCACGCGGGAGTTGTCGACTCCGAGGCTTTCTGCCCAGCGGGAGTTGTACGCCTCTGCGGCAACCCAGAGGGCAGTGAAGTTCGGGTCACGTTGCTGGTTGGCAAAGAGCGTCATGTAGGCCAGTGACGTCTTGGAGGAGGACTCCCGGCCGACTACTTCCGACCACTGATTGGAGGGCCATCCTCCGCCAAGCGCGATGTCGACGCCGAGGGAGCCGGTGGTCAGCGGAAGCCGGTTGGGCACCTCGCTGGCCAATACAAGAGTTCCCGCGCCGAATTTTTTATTGATCAGCGCCTGCGAGGCGAGCGCTTCTTTACTGAGTGGCACAGGGCACCTGAATTCTCACGGACGGGACGTTCTGTCCTGCGATGCACACAGCCTACAGGGTAGCGACTTAGATGCCAACTAAGTCGCTACTTTCTAGCTAACTTCATGTCAAAGGCCCGCTGACCTGGCAACTTGCCGAGTCAGCGGGCCTTCTGTTGGTACGTCAGGCGGCGATCAGGTCAACCGATTCGCACCCTTCGGCAGCGGAGCACGCCAGCTCCTGCGACCCGGTAGTGCCATCCTGCGTCTCGTAGAAGACGAGGTCACTCCACTGAAGGACAGGCATCCGTGCCGCCATCTCCTCGTACTGCTCACGGGAGCACTCCTGGTACGGAGCCTGCTGGTAGGTGTGCTCGCTGTACGGCAGGAAGCTGACTCCGCTCACCTCGTCCAGGTGAGCCAGCACCCACTCCCCCACCTCGGACCACTCGTCCTCGCGCACCGACACCGTCACGGACGGCTTGTGCTCACACCAGGCCCGCTGGTAGCTCAGCCAGATCTCCAGGTGCTCAACCGCGCGCAGGTCCCGTCGTGTGAGGGCACCAGGAGGCGCCTTCACTGGGAAGCTGAAGACCCACGTCGTATCGCTCGTCAGATCTTCCTCGTGAGGCACACCCGCCTCGACCATCAGCTGCGACAGCGGGTCCTTCTTATCCCCCCGCACCGTGCGAATGTAGTACTCGCTGTGCCACGGGTGCAGCCCGGAGGAGACGCCCGCGAGCTGGGATACGGTGCCCGACGGCTTCACGCACGTCGTCGCGGCGCTGGGAGCGATCCCGACGTTTTTGGCCTCAATTTCGTTAGAGGCGATGACTAGGTTCTTCAGATTTCCCAGTACGGCTTCGAGAGCAAAGCGGTCCCGACCATCGGTAAGAGCGCTGCCGAAGACACCGGTCAGGCTCACCCCCAAAAGCCGTTCCTCCTCCGCGTTGCGCTTCCACTCCTCACGAAGGTAGGGAAAATCCGTAAGAGTGGACTGCCAGGTGCCGAGGATCGCCGCAAGCATGACCTTGACTTCCAGGTACTCCAGCGTGTCCTCAGGACGCACCACCACCTCGGAAAGGTTACAGAATTCGAAGGGCCTGAGAATGATCTCGCTGCACGGATTGGTGCCGAAGTCCGCCACCACATCCCGGCGGCCGTTCCGCGCCGCCTGCCACATTGCCGCGTCACGGTTGAAAATGCCGCGCTCCCCAGACCCCGAGGCGACCAGAGCCTTCCACTCAGTGGCGAACTCCTCTTCCGTTACCCCGTTCTCGTACACGGCCGAGATGTTGGCGAGCGCGCGATACGGATGATCCACCCACCACTCACCCGACTTCGCCTGCGCCATCTCCCGGTCAGTCAGATCGCTGAGAGAGATCATCGCGGATCGCCGGACGCCGCCGACCACCACCACGGAGGCGACCTTGCACGCAAGATCATGCGCCTCAATGGGACGCAGCTGCCTCCCCCGCGCGTTCAGGAAGAGCTCCACGGTGAACCGGAAGAGGTCGTCCAGCGGGTCCGGCCCCGACGCGCGGCCTCCGAACGTCTCCAGGCGGGCGCCTGCCGGTCGTACGGCATCCAGGGTCCACTCCGGCAGGACCCCACGCCACAGGCGGCTCAGCAGCGTCCCAAAGGCGTGCGCCCACCCCTCCTTCGAGTCGGCCACGTGAATCGTCTCGCGGGCAAGCCCAGGCTCGATCCGTGCCGGAACAGGGGGGAGCTGGTTCACGTACTGCCGCTCGACCGAGAAGCCGACACCCGTGCCGTTCATCAGGATGTACAGCAGCTCGTCGAACGCCTGGGCGTCTGCCAGGGGCAGATAGGCGCAGTTGTACCCGGCAATGTGCGAGCGCTCCAGGGCCTCCCCCGCCGTCATGAGAGCTCGCATCGACGGGACGATGTCGTGGTTCAGAATCGCGGACCGGACTGCCCAGAGCAGGTCGGTGGGCGGTACGTAGTCCTGCGTACGGGCCAGATGCCCGACCATGAAGTTCATGTACCGGTCGACGCTCTCCTTCCAGGTTTCGCGACGCTGCTCCTGGTCGATCCAGCGGGAGTAGCGGGACTTGGCGATGAAAGACCGGTAGGCATCCGCGATATCGCCCTCAGGGGTCAGCAGGTCGCTCAATGGATGTTCCTTTCTCTGGGGGCGTTTGCTCAGCCGATGTGCTGGAAGATGTTCTGCGGATTGAAGCTGTTCGTCTTGGACGCCTGCGTCTGCCGGGCCGCCTTGACCGGCCCGACATTCTCACCGCGCAAGGTGACTCCGGAGCCGGACTGCGAGAGAGGGAATCCGCAGTCGAAGCACCGAGGTCGCGCCTTCGGTTGGGAAGGGTGGGTTCCGTAGTTGGAACTCATACAGCCGGGGCAGACGTCCTGGCTGCCCTTGGCCCACTGCACGAGCTCCATCGCCCGCGCCCCTGCGACTTCCTGCTGCGGCTGCTGCGTGGGCGCTGTTGGCGCTGGCACGGACGGTGCAGCGGGTGCCGTCGTCTGCTGCCACCACGGCAGCGCTGTCGCAGGCGCGGTGGCAGAAGGCGTGGAGGAAGGCGGCGCGGAGAATTGCGACCAGAAATCAGACATGGTGATGCTCCTCCGGTGACGGTACGAGAAAGCCCGCAGCCACCAGCCCTCCGATAATCGAGTAGGCGGCGACAGCAAAAAGGCTGCCGAGGTGTTCGGACTTGATCTCGTCAACAGGAAACGAGGGGTGGAGGTCCAGGATACTGGTGTGCGCGATGATTCCTGCTAGCTGCGCCTCGGTAACGATCTGAAGGCTGAGGTGGTGAATTGCAGCAATGCGATGGTCCGCCGCGTAATGCTCCGCCTCCATCACGTCCTCGCTCGCCGGGCTGAGCCGGTACTTCTGCTGCACGCTCGGGTCTTCCAGAAGGGCGTGGTGGTTCACCATGTCCCATACGAGGCGCCGGTAAAGCGGCATGAGCGGCTCGGGTACCTCAGGCTGGCTTTGCATGTTCGGCCTTTCTGATCTCTTGGACGATGATCTTAAGTCGGCCCACGTTAACGGGACGGCGGTGGGCAAATCCTTTTCCGAGAACGTGCTGAAGGTCTTCGACTTCCGCGCACTGGACCACACCGCTCGCAGCTTTTCGTGCGCTCAAGTCGGCCCCTCCTCCTACTTAGCGTCTGCCCAGGTCTGCCCGATGTGGGCGTCGCAGGCGAGCGGAACCCGCAGCATGTCTTGGAGCTCGCCGCCGAGCATGGCTTCTTCCAGCATTTCCCTGGCCTCGTCGGCGCGGTGATCGGGGGCGAGTACCATCAGCTCATCGTGGACGGTCATGATGAGCTGGATTCGATCAGCTGCATTCTTGTGCCGCGCGAAGTCGCTTTCGCAGGCTTTGTCCGTTTGAATCATGGCTACCTTGATCAGGTACGCGGCGGAGCCCTGGATGAGGGTATTGACCGCCTGCCGCTCCGCCTTGGACTGGATGGCCCATACGCGCGCCTCGAACTGCTTCTGGTTGTACTTCTCTCCCTTAAAGGTTCGGCGGGCTGCTGTCATAGCGCCCTTCCGCGTGATCTCGGGGAGACGGCGGTACTGCCCGGACATGGTCCGGATGTGCGGGAAGTCCTCCCGGTCCCGGCACCGTTCCACCACGCGCCGGGTGAAGGCGTGGATCTCGGGGAACATCTCCGCGTGACGCGCAAGGAATTCCTTCGCCTGCTGGAGAGTAATTCCCCCCATGGAAGCAACCTTCGCGGCGCCTGCTCCGTACACGATGGCGAAGTTGAGTCCCTTGGCCACCTGACGCATTTCCTTGGTGACCTCGTCCACCGGCACGCCGTAGACCGCAGCTGCCGTAGCCGTGTGGGCGTCTACTCCAGCCAGGAAGCCTTCGTACAGGCGGCCTCTGCCGATGTAGTGGGCGAGAACGCGGAGCTCGACCTGCCCGTAGTCAGCCACCACGAGCTTCCACCCCGGGGGCGCCTGGAAGGCTGAGCGGAATTTCTTGCCGTTCTCACCGTGGGCGGGGATGTTCTGAAGGTTCGGCTCGGAGCTGCTGAACCGACCGCTGACGGTGCCGTACTGCTTGAATTGGGCATGGATACACCCAGAAAAGATGATGCTGGGCGTGCCCTTTTCCGGATCTCCCAGATATTTGTTCAGGTACCCCAGGAGCTTGCTGACTTCCGAGTGCTCGCTGAGTGCCTGCACGAGCGGGTTGTCCGCGTGTGCCTCCAGGGACTCGCTGTCCGTGGAGTAGTCCGTGATTGCCAGCTCTTGGTTGAGCGCCCGCTTCTTCTTTCCTGCGGGGGTCAGCTTTACTGGCTTCAGCCCCTGTCCGCCGGATTTCTTGGGACTGTACAGCACCTGCTGTTTCTGCGGAACAGATCCAATATCGAACTTGCGGCCTGCCGCACGGTAGACCGCCGCCTCGGCAATGATGAGCCGGTCCGAGAACTCCTCGCGCAATTCCGACAGGCGGCTCTCGCTGACCGGCGCTCCAGGCACTGCCATTCTGGAGACCACACCCGTGATCTGTTCCTCCATCTCCACTGTACGAAGGAGGTCTTCGTCCGCGAGCTGCGGGTGGAGCAGCTGAAAGAGCAGCCAGGTGTACTTGGAGTCGAGTAGCGAGTAGAGCGCGACAGTCTTGAACGTGTGCTGGGAGATGTCCTTCCCGACTTCTTCCAGGTCGTACTTCAGCTGGTAGTAGTGCTCGACCAGATCCTTCAGCTTCTTCGACGGTTTGCGGTACAGCTTTCCTGCGGCGCTCGTGACCAACGGCTCGAAATTCTCATCCAGCAGCCACTGGTCCACAATGGTGTCGCTGTACGGTCCCGGCGGAACGTCACCGAAGTACTTGCTGACAGATACGAGGTCGAAGGGAAGGTTGTGCCCCACCTTTCGCCGGTCCGAGAAGAAAAGCGGGCGGAGTATGTCGAAAACCACAGAAGGACGGAGCTGCTCAGGCGGGGCGGAGAATACTGCCGGAATGGCTTCGAACTTTTTCGTGACGCGGTTCTTTTTCCGGGTGCTCTTGCTGATCATCTTGTTTCCGTTCGGATGACCGAACGGGATGACGATCGTACGTCCGTACGTCGCCATAGAAAGCCAAACAACTTCGTTCTGTGCCGGAATCAGCCTGTGCTCTCCGATGCTCTCGATATCGAAAGCGAAGGCGTCGAACTCCATGAAGTAGGCGACGGCACTACGGAGGTGTTCCTCGGTGAGGATGATGTCAGGGAACATATCTGGCTCCGGGTATGCAGAAGCCCTCCCTGGAGTCCCGAAGCACTTCCGGGGAGGGCTTCTTTTGCGGCGGGTGGCTCAGACGAGATTGTCCGCGATCTTGGCCAGCTCACGTGTGGACGGCACCTGGTAGATCGAGTCGTCGTAGAGCTGGAACGAGTCACGCTGGCTGTCTGTGAGCGGCTTCAACCCCAGTTCCCCGAGGTCATCCTCGAAGAGAGGCTCAAGGAAGTACTTGGTATTGAGGTTGCTCCCCTTCGAGCTGGCCTCGATATACACCTCGGTCAAAGAGGTGCGCTTACCGATGCTCTTGTTGATCATTTGCAGCTGATCAGAAATTGCCGGGCCGATCTCCCAGACGGCGACCCTGGGCTTGCTTCCCTCTTCAAGGACGGCCACGTTGAGGTACGCCTTGGGTGAGTTCGGCTTGTCCCCGATGTCGCACAACGGGCATTCCAGCTCGTCTTCGTCCTCTTCCGTGGCAAGAGAGGCAGGGCAAATGAAGGCGCGCTTCCCCTCCTCCAGTTCCACCCAGTGGCGGGCGAAGGAAGCGAAGGGGCCGTCCTCCTCCAGAAGACAGACGACGGAGGGTGTGGAAGAGGGCTTGTACTTCTGCTCGAAGTCACTCGCCTTGGCCTTGGTCTTCTCGTACCCGGCCCACCCACGAGGCGCCCGGCGCGACAGGGTACGTCCCCCCCGCTGGCTACTCCGCCGAGGCGCTTCATCCTCCTCGTCCTCGTCGTCCTGGACGGGCCG